>JACDQI010000274.1 GCA_015657675.1 Devosia sp. | reverse complement strand
TGCCCGTCTACCAGGGCTTCAAGCAGGCCGCTGAGGCGATGGGTTGCGAGACGATTTTCTCGGGCACACCCGATTATGACATCACCAGGCAGATCGCATCTTTCGAACAGGACCTGGTCAAGAGCCCGGCCGGCGTTCTGCTGCATCCCATGCAGTCGGACCCGTTCATCGAGCCGATCAACCGCGCCATCGAGAGCGGCGTCTCGGTCACCACTTTCGCCGCCGACTCGCCCAAGTCCAAGCGCACCGCCTATGTCACTTCGGACAACTTGGCCGAGGCCAAGTTTGCTGCCGAGGAAATCGTCAAGCAGGTCGGTGACTCGGCCGAGTACGCGGTCCTCGAAAACCCCGGCCAGTCAAACCATGACCTGCGCGTCACCGCGCTGATCGCCTATATGGAAGCCAACTATCCCAACATGAAGCTGGTTGGCCGCCAGGCCAGCAACCAGGACAGCAATGCTGCCTACCGCGCGGTGGCATCGATGCTGCAGGCTAACCCCAATCTGGCAGCGCTCTGGATCCCCGAAGCCGGATCGGCAGAGGGTGCCGTGACGGCTGTGCTGGAGGCTAAGGCCAAGGTGCTGATCATGCATGCGGACGTCACCCCGGCGACGCTCGAGCACATCCGGGCGGGCAACATCCATATGGCGCTCAACCCGAACCAGGGCGTGCAGGGCTTTATGGGTTTCCTGCTGACCTTCATGGGCGCGCATCCAGAAATGTTCGACCCGTTCAACGACTACAAGGTCTCGGGCTACAACCCGATGCAGGTGCCCTTCGTGGACAACGGCTTTGCGGTGATCACCAAGGAAAATGCCGACTCGTTCGACCTGAACACCTACATGGTCGGCCGCGATCCCAACTAATTAGCATAGCCTCAAACCCGGCCGCGCCGCCGAGAGTGGCGCGGTCGTCAACGGGTCCGAAACTGGGTCAACGCATATGTCTACGGACACCGCACAAGAACCAATCCTGCAGATCACCGGACTGAGCAAATCGTTCGGAGCGATCCGCGCCCTTCGCGGCGTCGATTTTGAACTGCGGCGTGGCGAGATTCACGCGCTGGCCGGCGAGAACGGTGCCGGCAAATCCACACTGATGAACATCATCGACGGCATCTTCCTGCCCGATAGCGGCGAGATCCGCCTCGATGGGCAGGTGGTGACGATCAAGTCGCCCGCCATGGCGCAAAAGCTCGGCATCGGTCTGGTGCATCAGGAAATTGCCCTCTGCCCGGATGTGACGGTGGCAGAGAATATCTTCATGGCGGCCACCAATATGAGCCGGGCGCCGCTGATGGATTTTGCGGGCCTGCAACGGAAGGCAGCCGAGGTGCTGGGCCGTCTGGGCGACATCGATCCTTCAGCCATGGTACGCACGCTCTCGATCTCCCAGCAGCAGCTGGTGGAGATCGCCAAGGCGCTGACGCTCGACTGCCGCGTGCTGATCCTTGATGAACCAACAGCCGCGCTGACCGAGCGCGAGGCAGCCATCCTGTTCAAGATCATGCACCGGCTCGCGGCACAGGGAATTTCCATCATCTACATCTCGCACCGCATGGTGGAGATCTTTGAGAACTGCGATCGCGTGACTGTGCTCCGCGATGGGCAGTTCATCAGCACCCTCAAGGTCGCCGATACCACGCCGCGTGAGGTTGTCAGCGCCATGGTGGGCCGCGTCATTGATGATCTTTACCCGCCCAAGCAGCGTAGCGAGGAGCGGAGCGACGAGATCATCCTCGAGGTGCGTGGACTGACGGAAGCCAGACGGTTCCGGGATGTCTCCTTCCAGCTCAGGAAGGGCGAAATCCTTGGTCTTGCCGGGCTCATCGGGGCCGGGCGCAGCGAAATCGTCAAGGGGATCTGCCGGCTCGAAGGCGAGGTCACCGGCGAGGTTATCCTCTCGGGACAGACCCTTGCCCTTGAGAGCTATGGCGACAGCATCGCCCAGGGACTGGTCTATCTCTCCGAAGACCGCAAGGGCGATGGTCTGTTTCTCGACATGTCCATTGCCGCCAACGTCTCGGCCCTGCGGTTGCGCCAGATTGCCAGCGGCGCTGGAATAATCGATGACCGGCGCGAAGCGGCGCAGGCGCTGCGACTGGGTGCCCGTCTCAACCTCAAGCATGGCGGCATTGGCCAGCCGGTGTCGCATCTTTCGGGCGGCAACCAGCAGAAGGTTGCCATCGCCAAGATGCTGTCGGTGGATCCGAAGGTCATCTTTCTCGATGAGCCGACGCGCGGCGTCGATGTGGGCGCCAAGGCCGAGATACACCGAATTGTCCGCGATCTGGCGCGCAAGGGTGTGGGGGTCGTGGTGATCTCGTCCGAACTCCCCGAACTGATCGGCGTATGTGACAGGGTGCTGGTGGTGCGCGAAGGGCGGATCACCGGGGAGGTGTCCGGCGCGGAGATGACGGAAGACCGGATCATCTATCTGGCATCGATCGGAAGCCAACGGAGGCAGGTGGCGTGATGACTGACGATCCGACAACGCCGGCGCTGGCAGAACGTAGCGATCAGACCGCCAAGCGCGGGCCGTGGAGCATTGCCGGCCGGGCCTTGCGCATGCGGGAAACCGGCCTGATCCTGATTATCCTGGTGCTCTTTATCACCATGTCGTTCGCGTCGCCCTACTTCCTGACCTGGACGAACATGCGCGCCATGGCGATGGCCTTTGCCCTCGAAGGCATTGTGGTTGTCGGCATGACCATCCTGCTGATCTCGGGCGGCATCGACCTCTCGGTGGGGTCGGTCACGGCGCTGGCGATGGTGATTGCCGGCCTGCTCTTTCTCAACGGAGTCGACCCCTGGTTGGCATCGGGCATTGCCATCGTTGCGTGTACGGCGATCGGCGCCACCATGGGTTTTTTCGTGACCAAGGTCGGGCTCCACCACTTCATCGTGTCGCTTGCCGTGATGGTGATTGCCCGCGGCCTCTGCCTGCTGGGCACGGGGGGACGACCGCTTGGGCTGTTCACCTTGCCGGAGAGTTTCAAGTTCATCGGCCAGGGCTCGATCGGTGTCATCCCGGTGGTGCTGGTGGTGTTTGTGGTGGTGGTGGTCGCGTTCGACTTCATGCTGCGGCGGACGACCATGTTCCGCAAGGTGTTCTATACGGGCTCCAACCCGCGGGCCGCTGCCTATTCGGGTATCCGGACCAAGCGGGTGATCTTCCTGACCACCACGCTTTGTTCGGCGCTGTGCGGTATCGCCGGCATCATCTACATGGCGCGCTTCGGCTCGGCCCAACCGACATTCGGCATCGGCATGGAGCTCAACGTCATCGCGGCAGCAGTGATCGGCGGCGCGAGTCTCTCGGGCGGTACGGGCACCATCCTGGGCGCCATTCTGGGGACCATCCTACTTTCAGTGGTCTCAAGCTCGCTCGCCTTGCTCGACGTGTCAGTCTACTGGCAGGACATCATCCGCGGCTCGATCCTGCTCGGTGCGGTCACGATCGACCACTACATCAACAAGAGACGGGGCTAGGTCTGCGGTTGCAAGGACCAGTGGTAGGTGTTCCATGACTGAGAAGAAAGAGGACTTCGAGTCCGTCCGGCAGATCTACACCGTGCTGGTGCTGCATTTTATCGACGGCCTGACACAGCAGGCCATTGCCAGCCAACTCAACCTCTCGGCCTCCAAGGTCAACCGGCTGATTACCCAGGGACGCAAACTGGGCATGGTGCGCATTGATATCGAAAGCCCGTTCCAGCGCCTGGTGGATCTCGAGCAAAAGCTGACTGACATAGCCGGGCTGGCGAGTGCGCTGGTGACCCCGACGGTGCCGGGCAGCGCCCACTCTACCTTGCAGCAGGTGGGACGCGCGGCCGGCAACCAGTTGCTGGAGACCATCCGCGACGGCGACATCATCGCCATTACCGGCGGCAAGGCGGTCAGCGCCGTCGTCGACAACCTGCAGCCCGAACGCAGTTTTGATGTCACGGTCGTGCCGCTGACTGGAGGCGTGCAGGGCAAGTTCTATACCGACGTCAATCACCTGGCGACGCAGCTGGCGGACCGGCTGGGCGGCAAGTCGATGCTGATCCATGCGCCGCTGTTTGCCGAAAGTCGCGAGCAGCGCGACATGCTCATGGACATGGTCTCGATTCGCGAGGTGTTCGAGCTCGCCCGCCGGGCCGCTGTTGCGGTGGTTGGCATCGGCTCGATCCGCACGCCGGGGTCGAGTTACTATGACCTGCACCCGATATCGGCTGCCGAGCGAGAAGGCCTGTTCGGCCAGGGCGTCTGTGGGGAAATGATGGCCCACCTGATCCACGCCGATGGCAGTGTGGCCAACTCGCCTCTCAACTCGCGGCTGGTGGCACTCGATCCGGCAGAGCTCCTCGCCTGCCCGCGGGTGATTGGCGTGGCAGCCGGTGCCGAGAAGGTTCTGCCGATCCAGGCGGCCCTGAACGGCCGATTCCTCAAGTCACTCGTCGCCGACGAAACCACAGCCGCGGCAGTGCTGTCGGCCATGGAAAGCAAACAGCATGTCGCATGACGTCTTGACGCGCGAAATCGGCCGCACCGGCATCATGGCCTCTGCCGTCGGTCTGGGGACCTGGGCTATCGGGGGCTGGATGTGGGGCGGCACCGATGAAGCGGCGGCGGTCCGCGCCATCGAGGCGTCGGTCGAGGCCGGCATCTCGCTGATCGACACTGCCCCGGCCTACGGCCTTGGCCGCAGCGAGGAACTGGTGGGCAAGGCAATCGCCGGCCGGCGCGACAAGGTTGTGATTGCCACCAAGTGTGGCCTCAACTGGCATCACGGCAAGGGCAATCGCTTTTTTGAGGAAGCCGGCAAGCCGGTACACCGCTATCTGGGGGCCGACGGCATCACCTACGAGGTCGAGCAAAGCCTGAAGCGCCTGGGCACTGACCATATCGACCTCTATATCACCCATTGGCAGGACCCCACGACGTCGATCGCCGACACCATGGAGGCGCTTTTCCGCCTCAAGGCAGAGGGCAAGATTCGCGCTATCGGCGCCAGCAATCTCAGCTCGGAAGAGCTCTCAGCCTACCTGGCGACCGGTGGCCTGGATGCCATCCAGGAGCGCTACTCGATGCTCGACAGGGACATCGAGCAAACCCTTCTCCCCATGGCCGAGCCGGCTGGCGTCTCCACGCTCAGCTATTCGTCCCTTGCGCTGGGCCTGCTGACCGGCAAGGTTTCAGCCGCACGGGTCTTCGAGGGCGATGACCTGCGTGCCGCCGATCCGAGGTTTTCGGCGGAGAACCGGCAACACGCAGCCGACTTTGCCGCGGCGCTGGCCTCGCTTGCGGCGGCGCAGGGCGCCAGCGTCGCGCAGCTCGTGATCGCCTGGACGATCCAGCGCCCGGGGATCACCTTTGCACTGTGTGGTGCACGCGATCCGTCGCAGGCGATCGACAACGCGCAGGCCGCGTCACTGCGCCTGGACGCGGCGGCGCTGGCGCTGATCGATGCAGCCCACGCCACCCATCTTGCTGCCATCAAATGACGCGGCGGGCGGTTATCGACCAGCTCAAGGCGCGGCCTGAACCCCAGGTCCTCGTCATCGGCGGCGGCATCAACGGCATTTCGGTGTTTCGCGAACTGGCGCTGAACGGCGTCGACGTGGTCTTGGCCGAAAAGGACGACTACTGCTCAGGGGCGAGCGGCGCGCTCTCGCGGATGGTGCATGGCGGTTTGCGCTACCTCGAAAATGGCGAGTTCAAGCTGGTACGCGAAAGCCTCTTGGAACGCGACCGACTGCTCGCCAATGCGCCACATTATGTGCGCCCGCTGCCCACCACGGTGCCGATCTTCGGGGTGTTCTCCGGACTGACCAGCGGCGCTTTACGCTTTCTCAGACTGTCGCGGCGGCAAGGCCGGCGCGGCGCCGTGCTGATCAAGCTGGGCCTGTCGCTCTATGATCTGTTCACAGCAGGACGCCGGGCCCTGCCACCGCATGAATTTCATGGGCGCGCCAAGACGCGGCGGCTGTTCCCCGAGCTCAATCCGGCAGCCCGCGCCTCGGCCACATACTATGACGCCTGGGTCAATCGCCCGGAACGACTGGCGCTGGAAATGCTGACCGAAGGGGTTCGTGCAGGCGGCGTGGCGCTGAACTATCTGTCGGTCGTCAAGGATCAGTCCGACCTGGTGCTGCGGGACGGCATTACCGGCGAGCAAGTGCCGATCCGGCCGCGCGTGGTCATCAATGCAACGGGTGGCTGGATCGACCTGACCAATCGCGCGATCGGGGCGAGCGCGCCACGCATGATGGGTGGCACCATGGGCTCCCACCTGATCATCGACAACACCGCGCTGCATAAGGCGCTCGCCGGGCAGATGATCTACTACGAGAACGAGGATGGGCGGATCTGCATCGTCTTTCCCTATCTGGGCAAGGTGCTGGTCGGCTCGACCGATGTGCGCATCGACGATCCCGACATGGCCATCGCCAGTGCTGCCGAGCAGGATTACATCCTGGCGTCGCTCTCGGTGATCTTTCCTGGCATTGCGATCGCACCCGACGAGATTGCCTTCCGCTTTGCCGGAGTGAGACCGCTACCTGCCAGCGATGCGGCCGTCACCGGGCGGATTCCCCGCGACCACTTCTGTGAAGTGATCGAGGGCAAGCCGCCGATCCTGTGCATGATCGGCGGCAAGTGGACGACGTTCCGGTCCTTCGGCGCCCTCGCCGCCGACACTGCCCTGGCCCGACTTGGCGCGACCCGCCGGGTCGATACATCCAACCTGCCGATCGGTGGCGGACGGGCTTATCCCAAGGATGCCAACCGCTGGAGCGCTGATCTTGCGGCGAGATCGGGCTTGCCGGTAGAGCGCATCCTCGCCCTGCTGGACCGCTATGGCACGGGCGCTGCCGAGATGGCGGAACATGCTGGGCCTGACACCGACATTGCCGGCCACTCGGCAGCGGAGCTTGCTTACCTGATTGCCCATGAGCAGGTCGAAACGCTGGCAGACCTGCTGGTGCGCCGGACAAGCATTGCGATCACCGGCCAGGTGTCTCTGTCCGTCATCACGCGCTGCGTCGAGCTCCTGGCAAAGGCCAAGGGCTGGAGCGCGGAGCGCGCAGCGACAGAGCGGCAGGCCTTCCTCGCGCTGCTGGCGAACCGCCATGGGCTCAGCGCCGAAACTCTTTCCCATCGCGACGAAAGACCCCGCACATGAGTTCTCAGAAATTCCGCTTCAATCGCCTCTTTGGTCGCGGCAAGTGCCTCGATGTCGCCATCGATCATGGGGTGTGCAACGAGCCCAGTTTCCTGGACGGACTTGAAGACATGCCCGCTGTGGTCAGCACGCTGATCGCGGCGCGACCCGACGCCATCCAGATGAACTACGGGCAGGCCGATCTGCTGCAGGCGGTGGAGGGCAAGGACAAGCCGGCGCTGGTGATGCGCATCGATATGGGCAACCCCTACAACCGACAGCGCCATCGCGCCATGTGGGCGGTGCTGCAGAACGAGGCCGACCCGCTGATCGGTGCCCTGCAGATGGATGCCGCATGCGTGGTGGTGAACCTGTTCATGCTGCCCGATGAACCCGATCTCTTCCGCCAATGCGTCAGCAATATTGCGCGCGTGCGTGCCGACTGCGACCGGTATGGCATGCCCCTGATGATTGAACCGCTGGTCATGCTGCCCAACTCCGAGCGCGGCGGCTACATGGTGGATGGCGACGCCGAAAAGATCGTCACGTTGACCCGGCTGGCGCGTGAAATGGGCGCCGATATCGTCAAGGCTGACCCGACCAGCGATCCGCTGGATTTTCATCGTGTGATCGAGGCGGCGCGCTGCCCGGTGCTGGTGCGTGGTGGCGGCAAGGAAGACCTGAGCGCCGTGTTTGACAAGTCGGCGGTGCTGATGGCGCAGGGCGCGATGGGCATGGTCTATGGGCGCAACATCTACCAGCATGCCAATCCGGGCGCAGTCGTGCGCGGGCTGATGGCTTTGATCCATGACGGCGCCAGTGGCTCTGAGGCCTTGGCCATCTACCAGAAAGGATAGACCATGCCCGATTATCTGCTGGGACTTGACGCTGGCAATACGGTGATCAAGGCCGCCCTGTTTGACGCGACCGATGGCCGCGAACTCGCAGTGGTGGCACGGGATGGTCATGCCATCCTGACGGCGCCCGGCTTTGTGGAGCGCGACCTCAACGAACTCTGGGACAATGCCACCTCGGTCATCTCGACCTGCATTGCCAAGGCGGGCATCGACCCCAAACATATCCGGGCCATTGGGTGCGCCGGGCATGGCAATGGCCTTTATGCGCTGGACCGCGCCGGCCAGCCGCTGATCGGCATCCAGTCGCTCGATACAAGAGCGGTGGGATTGGTAAGTGAGTGGGCAGTGCAGGGGCTGGGCGCAAAGGCCTACGACATCTGCCGCCAGGGGCCATGGGCAGCCCAGACGCCGACATTGCTGGCCTGGGTCAAGCGCCACCGACCAGAGCTCTATGGCCAGATCGGCACGGTACTGCTGTGCAAGGATTTCGTGGTCGGCCGTCTGACCGGAGCTCGGGTCAGCGAGACCACCGACATGTCCGGCTGTGGCCTGCTGGCCGTGCCCGGACGATCCTATGCGGCGGACCTGATGGCGCTCTATGGCCTGGCCGATGCCATGCCCATGTTGCCCGACCTGCTCGAGAGTGCCGATATTGCCGGGCACGTGACCGACGAGGTGGCGGCAGCCACCGGACTGCTCGCCGGCACCCCAGTGGTGGCGGGCTTGTTCGACGTGGTGGCAAGCGCTCTGGGCTCGGGCGTGGCACAATCGGGGCAGGCGTCCATCATTGCGGGGAGCTGGAGCATCAACCAGGTGGTGCTGGACGAGCCCATCGACCAACCGCCGGTCTTCATGCAGTCGAGCTTTGACCGCACGCGATGGCTGGCGATCGAATCGAGCGCAACGTCGGCCGCCAACCTTGAATGGCTGGTGCACCAGTTCATGGATGAGGTGGCGGGTGACCGCTTTGCCCTTGCGAGCACGCTGGTGGCCTCGGTCGATCCGGCCGAGGACGTGCCGATCTACCATCCGTTTCTGTATGGCGCCCAGCAGGACGGCCGAGCCAGAGCCGGGTTCTACGGCATTGGTGGCTGGCACAGCCGCGCACATGTGTTGCGCGGTCTGTTCGAGGGGGTGGTGTTCGAGCATGCCCGTCACATCGATGTGCTGCGACGCGCCGGAGCAACGATCTCCTCGGCAACGCTGTCGGGCGGCGGATCGCGCAGCGCGGTCTGGCCGCAGATCTTCGCCGATGTGCTCGACGTGCCGGTGACCGTTTCGCGCAGCCGCGAGACCGGGGCGCTCGGCGCCGCCATTGTTGCCGGAACGGGAGTTGGGATGTTCTCGGACTATGCGGCAGGCGTGGCAGCCCTGACGGCGCCGGCGCGCCACTACACGCCGCAAGCCGAAACTCGACAGCACTATGCGAGGCGGATGGACACCTACAGCCAGTTGGTCCAGGCTATGACGCCATCTGGCGAAGATGAGCCAGAAT
>JACDQI010000273.1 GCA_015657675.1 Devosia sp. | reverse complement strand
CCAGGGTTCCGGCGTGTCCACTGCTGGCCCGGCGGTGGCACCTGCCGGATCGCGATCTCGAGCTCGTAGAGGCTGTCGTGCCGGGCTTCGTCGACGCGCGGCGCCTGCGAGGTCGGCCCGATGAAGAGGCCGGAGAAGAGGTAGGAGAGCGACGGATGGTGCTGCCAGTGGAGCACGAGGCTTTTCAGCAGATCCGGCCGGCGCAGGAACGGGCTGTCATTGGGCGTAATGCCGCCGACAACCACGTGGTTGCCGCCGCCAGTGCCGACATGCTTGCCATCGATCATGAACTTGTCGGCCCCGAGGCGGCTGAGGCGGGCCTCCTCGTAGACGGCCGTGGTCGTGGCGACGCATTCGGCCCAGTTGCTGGCCGGATGGATATTCACTTCGATGACGCCCGGGTCGGGCGCAACGCGGATGACGTTAAGGCGATGGTCGGGCGGGGGCGCGTAGCCCTCGACATGTACAGGCAGGTTCACCGCCTTGGCGGCCTGTTCGGCGGCGGCGATCAGTTCGAGATAGTCTTCGAGCTCGGCCACTGGCGGCAGGAAGACGCAGAGATGTCCATCGCGCACTTCGGCGGTGATGGCAGTGCGGACCTGGCCTTCGATCTCCGAAATCACCTGCTCGGTGCGGTCCTGCTGGTTGCCGGCGTCCGCCGTGAACGACGCCTGGCCGAGGTCGCGCTCGGCGACGCCCTTGAGCAACTGTTTGGGGTCGGGCAGGGGGCCGCGCGGCGCCAGCGGGTCCATCGGCACGACGTGCGGATAGGCGGTGCCGCTCAGATGCTTGAGGGCGGTCAGCGGCAGACGGTAGCCGGCCGGGGAATCGCCCGGTGACAGGAAGAGCTTGCCGCGCCGGGTCTTCCACTTTTCGGTGATCCAGCGCGAGGTCGCCTGGGCGTTCCAGCGCTGCACGGGCAGCACATAGCCGGTCGGCTTGGTCAGGCCACGCTCGAAGACAGTCTTCATGCGCGAACGCGCTTCGGCGTCGTCGAGCTTGGAATTGGTCGGGTCGACGTTTTCGGGCAGCTTGGCTTCCTTGAGCAGCCATTCGCCCGGGTCTTCATAGGCGGCATCGATCGTCTGGGTGCCCAGGCCCAGGTTGGTGGCGATGGCGCCCAGCAGCGTTTCGGCATCCGCCGTGGTCGCCGGGGTCTGCTGGTGTTCGCGGGCGATCAGCGTTTCGTCCTGCCAGATCGGCTTGCCGTCAGCGCGCCAGTAAAGCGAGAAGGTCCAGCGCGGCAGGGTTTCGCCCGGATACCACTTGCCCTGGCCGTAATGCAGCAGCCCGCCCGGCGCGAAGCGGTCGCGCAACCGGCGGATCAGCGCGTCGGCCTTGGCGCGCTTGGTCGGACCCACCGCATCGGTGTTCCACTCGCCGCTCTCGAAGTCGTCGATCGACACGAAGGTCGGCTCGCCGCCCATGGTGAGGCGCACGTCGCCTTCTTGCAGAGCTGCGTCGACCTTCTTGCCCAGCGCGTCGAGGCGCTCCCAGCTCTCGTCCGAGAAAGGTTTGGTGATGCGCGGATGTTCGGCGACGCGTGTCACCTTCATGTCGAAGCCGAACTCGGTGCTGACCTGTCCGATGGCCGAGAAGCCGCCCGTGATCGGCGCCGCATTGCGATAGTGGGGCGTCGCTGCCAGCGGGACGTGGCTTTCGCCGGTCAGGAGGCCGGAGGTCGGGTCAAGGCCGATCCAGCCGGCGCCCGGCAGATAGACTTCGCACCAGGCATGCAGGTCGGTGAAATCCACCGAGGTGCCGGCGGGCCCGTCGAGCGCCACGAGGTCGGGTTTGAGCTGGATCAGGTAGCCGGAGACAAAGCGCGCCGCGAGGCCGAGATGGCGCAGTGCCTGCACCAGCAGCCAGCTCGAGTCGCGGCACGAGCCCTGGCCGTTGCCCAGCGTTTCCTCGGGCGTATAGACGCCGGTCTCGAGCCGGACGATGTAGCCGATCTCGCGCTGAATGCGGGCGTTGAGTGCTGTGACGAAGTTGACCGTGTTGGTCGGCGTGCGGTCGATACCGTCGAGGAATTTCTGTAGCTGCGGGCCAGCTGGCTCCGGCTTGCGGTAGATCGAGAGATCGTCGCGCAGCTCCTCGGGATATTCGAACGGCCAGGTCTCGGCCGACTCTTCGACGAAGAAGTCGAAGGGATTGTAGATCGTCATGTCGGCGACAAGGTCGACTTCGATCTTGAGTTCCATGACCGGCTCAGGGAACACGAAACGCGCCAGGTAATTCCCGTAGGGGTCCTGCTGCACGTTGACGAAGTGCTTTTCCGGGAAAACCTTGAGCGAGTGGCTCAAAACCTTGGTCTTGGAGTGTGGCGCCGGCTGCAGGCGGATGATCTGGGGCTGCAGGACGACCGGACGGTCATACTTGTAGTGCGTCAGGTGGTAGACGGCGGCTTTGATCGACATGCGGTCAGGCGCTCACTCTTCACACAAAGGACTTCCCGCTTGGGACGATAGCACAGATGCTTGACGCCGCTAGGCTTTCCCTGCGCATTGCTGCCCCAACCTGGTTTCGAGGCGAAAGATGCCGGTGCTGCGCGCTATAGTCCGCTTTGTCGTCACGATCGCGGTGGTGATCTACACGCTGCTCGACGAGCTGGTTTTCCCGCTGGTCCGGCCGCTTCTCAACTGGCTGGGCGAACTGCGCCTGTTCCAGCGGCTGGGCGTTCTGATCGCCAGCCTGCCGCCTTATCTGGTGCTGCTGCTCCTGGCCTTGCCGTTCGTCGTCATCGAGCCGGCCAAGGTCTATGCCCTCTATCTGGGTGCCACGGGCCACGTCGTCGAAGGGATCATCCTGCTGCTGGTGGCGCAGGTGGTGTCGCTTTTGACCTGCGAGCGCATCTACCATGTCGGCCACGCCAAGCTGATGCAGATCGGCTGGTTCAAGCGGCTGATGGACTGGATCTTTGCCCTGCGCGACAAGGCATTGGCCTGGGCGAAATCCACCGCACTCTGGCGCTGGGCCGCTAGTTTGGCGAAAGGCGTGCGAGCGTGGGTCAGGCAGTTGTTTGCCTAGACGGAAACGTCGGCTCGATCCACTGACCCACCCCAACCACCGTCATCCTCGCGCTCGAGCCGAGGACCACGACGTACCGGGAGACCTCATGGTGAGGCCTACTTCTAGGCGCTAGAGCTTGTTGAGGCGGTTCTGCTCGAGCAGAAACTCCTCGCATTCCTCCAGCGTGGCCGAGAACTCGTATTTCTCGTTGCCGTAGACGATCTTGAAGTCCTCGTCGCGCAGCATGTAGCCGCCATGCTCGTCGATCTTGGCGTTGCGCTTCTGCGCGATCAGGAGGCTGAGGTTGTAAGGCCGACAAAGCCGCCTCACCTGCCGTTCGCGCGCCGCCTGCGTATGTGCCCTGCTGCTCATCAGATCTTCCCGGCCAAACTCGCCTACCGCCCCTATAGCGATTGAGCGGCCGGGCTGCCAATGCTTAAGTGCACCATGGCGTTCACTCTGCGGCAGCTTCAGTATTTCATCGCGGTGGCCGAGGAGGGCACCGTTTCGGGTGCTGCACAGAGCCTCTCGATCAGCCAGTCGGCCGTCACCGAGGCGATCAAGGAGCTTGAGGGTGATCTCGGCGTCGCGTTGTTCGAGCGGCACCGGCGCGGCCTCACCATCACCCACAAGGGGCACCAGTTCTATCGCCACGCCAACCGGATCCTGGGCAGCGTCTCGGACGCCCGCCGCAGTTTTGCGCCCGAGCAGGCCTCGGCGCCGGGCAGCCTGCAGCTCGGCGTCACCTCGCTGGTGGCCGGTTACGTGCTCTCCGATCTCCTCGCGCGCTATCGCCGTGCCTATCCCAACATCAATGTCTCGGCCATCGAGGACAATGGCGACTATCTCGAGCACCTGCTGGTGGGCGGCGAACTCGACGTCGCCGTGATGGTGATCTCCAACCTCCGCGACCGGGTGGCGCTGCAGGCGGAGATCTTCGAAACCTCGCCCTATCGGCTCTGGCTGCCGCTCGGCCATCGACTGGCGGACGCGACATTATCGCGATCTCCGACATCGTGCCCGAGCCGCTGATCATGCTGACAGTGGACGAAACCGAGGAGAATACAGGGAAACTGCTCTCTGCCTTCTCCGCCCGGCCGAACGTTGCCTTCCGGACCCGTTCGGTGGAGGCGGTACGCAGCCTCGTTGCCACCGGCGCGGGCATCGCGCTGCTGCCGGACCTGGTCTATCGCCCCTGGTCGCTGGAAGGCGACCGGATCGAGAGCCGCGACATTTCCGGCGCGCTACCGGTGGTGCAGGTGGGCATGGTCTGGCGCCGCGGCAGCAGGCTGACGCAGGCGGCGCGGGACTTCATCGGGTTGGCGCAGGGGCAGCACGGGCGTTAGGCACCCCCCGAAAAGCAAAAGGCCCGCCGAAGCGGGCCTTTCATCACAGACCTGAACGCGTCAGGCCTTGTTCTTGTTGTAGAGATCGAAGAACACCGCGGCGAGCAGCACGACACCCTTGATCATCTGCTGCAGGTCGATGTTGATGCCCATGATCGACATGCCGTTGTTCATCACGCCCATGATGAAGGCGCCGATCACCGCGCCGGCCACCTGGCCGACGCCACCGAGCGCCGAGGCGCCACCGATGAACACGGCAGCAATCACGTCAAGCTCAAGGCCCTGACCGGCCTTGGGCGTCGCCGAGTTGAGGCGGGCGGCGTAGATCATGCCGGCGAGCGCGGCGAGCGCACCCATGATGGCGAAGATGTAGAAGGTCAGCCGCTCGGTCTTGATGCCCGAGAGCGCGGCGGCCTTGAGGTTGCCGCCCATGGCGTAGATGCGACGGCCGAAGGTCAGGCGCTTGGTCAGGAAGACGAACAGCCCGATCAGCAGGCCCATCACCACCAGCACGTTCGGCAGGCCCTTGTAGGAGGCCAGCATGTAGGTGAAGAACAGCACGATGGCGGAGATCACCACGTTCTTGATGACGAAGAGCGCAAACGGCTCGTTTTCGTAACCGCGGGCGATCCGGCGGCTGCGACCGCGCAGGGCCAGCGCCAGCATGGCGAGCACGCCGACGATACCGATCACGATAGTGGCGCCATGCAGCACCAGCGGCTGCACACCCTCGCTGGCCGGGACCAGCGTGATCGGGCCGACGAAGTCGGGGATGAAACCGGCCGACAGCAGCTGGAACTCGGCGGGGAAGGGGCCCACCGACTTGCCGGCGAGAATGGCCAGCGACAGACCCTTGAAGATCAGCATGCCGGCCAGCGTCACGATGAAGGCCGGGATCCGGTAATAGGCGATGAGGTAGCCCTGCAACCCGCCGATCAGCGCCCCGACCACGAGGCAGATCAGGCCGGCGATGATCGGGTTGGCAAGGAAGGCGAGTTCGGGCGGGAACTTCCAGCCGACCATCAGCATGGCGGCGAGCGCGCCGATGAAACCCGCGACCGAACCCACCGAGAGGTCGATATGGCCCGCCACGATGACCAGCAGCATGCCCAGCGCCATCACGATGATGTAGCTGTTCTGCAGGATGATGTTGGTCAGGTTGAGCGGCTTGAACAGCACGCCATCGGTGACCGCCTGGAAGAACAGCATGATCAGGATCAGGACCAGCAGCAGGCCGTAGTCCCGGATGTTGGACTGCAATGCCCCCCAGATGGAAAGCGGCTGGTTGCGTGCGGCCTCGACCGGTGCGGCGGTCTGCGGAGCGGTCTCTGTGCTCATGATGCTTTTCCTTCGGCGCGGACGATGGCCCGCATGATCTTTTCCTGGCTCGCTTCGGCAGTCGGCATTTCGCCGACAACGCGACCCTCGTTCACCACATAGATGCGGTCGGTGATGCCGAGCAGTTCGGGCATTTCCGACGAGATCACGAGGATGGCCTTACCCTGGGCGGCCAGCTGATTGATGATGGTGTAGATTTCATACTTGGCGCCGACGTCGATGCCGCGCGTCGGCTCGTCGAGGATCAGCACTTCCGGGTTGGCGAACAGCCACTTGGACAGAACCACCTTCTGCTGGTTGCCGCCCGACAGGTTGCCCGTCGTCTGGTAGACGCTGGAGGACCGGATGTTGGTCTTCTTGCGATAATCGTTGGCGGCGTCGAGCTCGGCCAGATCGTCGATCACGCCCCAGCGCGACACGCCGAGCAGGTTGGCGATGGTGGTGTTGTGCTTGATGTGGTCGATCAGGTTGAGGCCGTAGGTCTTGCGGTCCTCGGTGGCGTAGGCGATGCCGTGCGAAACGGCCTTCTGCACGGTCGAGGTGTCGATCTTCTTGCCATGCAGGAAGACCTCGCCCGAAATGCGTTGGCCGTAGGACTTGCCGAACAGACTCATGGCGAATTCGGTCCGACCCGAACCCATCAGCCCGGCGATGCCAACCACTTCACCCTTGCGGATGGTGAGATCGAGATTCTTGATCACCTGCCGGTCGCGGTGCTGGGGGTGGAACACCGACCAGTTCTTGACCTCGAATACGGTCTCGCCGATCGCCGGCTGGCGCGGCGGATAGCGATCCTCCAGCGAGCGCCCGACCATCGAGGTGATGATGCGATCTTCGCTGATCTCGTTCTTGTTGAGGGTCTCGATGGTGTGGCCGTCGCGGATCACGGTGATGCGGTCGGCGACCTTGGAGATCTCGTTGAGCTTGTGCGAGATCAGGATCGAGGAAATGCCCTGCTGCTTAAAGCCGATCAGCAGGTTGAGCAGCGCGTCGCTGTCCTTTTCCGAGAGGCTGGCGGTGGGCTCGTCGAGGATGAGGAGCTTGACCTCCTTGCTCAGCGCCTTGGCGATTTCCACCAGCTGCTGCTTGCCCACGCCGATATTGGTGATCAGCGTGTCGGGGTCTTCGCTGAGGCCGACTTTCTTGAGCAGTTGGCTGGCGCCGGCGCGGGTTTCTTCCCAGTCGATGATGCCGGCCCGGGTCTGCTCGTTGCCCAGATAGATGTTCTCGGCAATCGAGAGCAGGGGCACCAGCGCCAGCTCCTGATGAATGATGACGATGCCTTGGTGTTCGCTGTCACGGATGGATTTGAACTGGCATTCCTTGCCCTGGTAGACGATCTGGCCGTCATAGGAGCCGTAGGGATAAACCCCCGAGAGCACCTTCATCAGGGTGGATTTACCGGCGCCGTTTTCGCCGACGATGGCGTGGATTTCACCGGCACGAACGTCGAGATTGACGTTTTCGAGGGCTTTGACGCCAGGGAACGTCTTGGTGATGCTCCGCATCTCCAGAATGGTGTCGGCCATCGGTACCCTTCGCTCGTTCGCGCGCCACGCCTCTGGAGCGGGCTCGCGCAACTTAGTTAATCGCGTGTGAATGGAAAAGGACCTCGCGCACTGGTGCGCGAGGTCCCCGGATTGGCAGTCTTACTTCAGGTCTTCGGCCTTGATGTAGCCCGAGCCAACGACGAGTTCTTCGTAGTTGGTGACGTCGACGTCATACGGGGTCAGCAGGTAGGACGGAACGACCTTGACACCGTTGTTGTAGGTCTCGGTGTCGTTGATTTCCGGCGTGCCGCCCGAGAGGGCTGCATCGACGAGGTTGGCGGTAACCTTGGCCAGTTCGCGGGTGTCCTTGAACACGGTCGAGTACTGCTCGCCGGCAATGATCGCCTTGACAGACGGGGTCTCGGCGTCCTGACCGGTCACGATCGGCCAGGGCTGCTCGGCCGAGCCGTAGCCCACGCCGCGGAGCGAGGAGATGATGCCGCGCGACAGGCCGTCATAGGGGGCCAGAACGCCGTGCACCACCGAGCCGTCCGAGTAGTTGGCCGACAGGATGTTGTCCATGCGGGCCTGCGCAACAGCGCCGTCCCAACGGAGCGTACCGACCTGGTCCATGCCCTGCTGGCCGGACTTGATCACGATGTCGCCCGAGTCGATCATCGGCTGGAGCACGGAGAGAGCGCCGTCATAGAAGAAGAAGGCGTTGTTGTCGTCCGGCGAACCGCCGAACAGTTCGACGTTCCAAGGCTTGACGTCCGGGAAGCGCTCCTTGAGGCCCTTCACCAGCGAGTTGGCCTGCAGCACGCCGACCTGGAAGTTGTCGAAGGTGGTGTAGTAGTCGACATTGGCGCTGTCGCGGATCAGGCGGTCATAAGCGATGACCTTGATGCCGGCATCAGCGGCCTGCTGCAGCACGGCGCTGAGCGTGGTGCCGTCGATCGAGGCGATCACGAGAGCCTTGACGCCCTTGGTGACCATGTTCTCGAGCTGAGCGAGCTGGTTCGGAATGTCGTCTTCCGCATACTGCAGGTCGACGGAGTAGCCCTTGGCTTCGAGGGCGGCCTTCAGTTCGTTGCCGTCGGAGATCCAACGGAGCGACGACTGGGTCGGCATCGCGATACCGACGGCGCCCTTGTCCTGGGCAAATGCCTGGCCGGAGAGCGCGATGGCGCCCACGGTCACGGCGGTCATGAGAAGTTTCAAGGCTTTCACTGGTAGTCCTCCCGGGTAAACCCTTGGTTGGTAGCGGACCTCGCGCCAGATGGCGAAGTCCGAGAGAGACGACCGGTCTGCAGGATTCGGCTGAGGTCGAACTCAGCATGGCGCGCGAACCAGCCAATGGCTGTCGGCGCCAAAGACACAGCGACGGATCGGTTGCCCGACCCCATCCTCGTCACGATTGCCTCCCGGTCACGGCTCTTGCGGGAGCCGTTTGTGCGCCTCCAGCGCACGGCGGGGAACCTAGAGGAATCAGATATAGCTGTAAAGATCACTGAATCCCCGGCTCAGCTCCACTGCATCGTTGCAATACGACTCTCGTCTCAGGGTTGCAGCGTATCGGGCGTTTCTCTATGTTCCCGGGCGAGTGAGGAGGGAGCCTCGGCGCGGAGGAGGTTCGCGTCGGAGCACCCAACATATCTGATATGTTGAGGGTATATGGATAACCCTGAGTTGACGGGCAGGCGGGACGAGCCTGTGACAACTGCCGCCTCCAGCGTGGCAGATGCGCTGGTTGAGATGATCCTCGGGCATTTGTCGCCGGGTGCCAGCCTGCCCAGCGAGGCCGAACTCGCCAATCAGTTCGCCGTCAGTCGCCTGACCATCCGCGAAGCGGTCAAGATGCTGGAGGGCAGGGGGCTGCTCGAACTCGCCGCGGGCGTCGCGCTGTGGTGCGTGAGCCGGATGGTTCGGCCTTCAATGATTTCGTTGTCTCGCTGATCCACAACGATCCCAAGGGGTTGTTCGACCTGGTCGAACTGCGCATTTCGCTCGAGACCATGTCGGCGCGGCTGGCGGCCAAGCGGGCCAGCCGGGCCGGCCTGCAGGCGCTGGAAAGCGCTATGCAGGGGATGCGCGAGTCCGCCGTCGATTACAACGCCGCCATCGCTGCCGGCACCGATGCCGAACCGGCCGATCGACGCTTTCACGATTTCGACCTGCAGTTCCACGAGGCCTTGGCGACGGCCAGCGGCAACCGTGTCGTCGCTTTTCTGTTTGAGGCAATGAGTGCGTCGCTGCGGGAGAGCTTTTCGATGAGCCGGCGCGGCCAGACGATGCGTGGCTCCACCCGCGAGGACACAGTGATCGCACACCAGGCGGTGCTGGACGCGGTTCGAGCCGGCAAGGAGCGCGCCGCCGGCGAGGCCATGCGTCAGCACCTCACCGACACCGAACGCGATATTCGCGCGCATTTTTCCAATACGGGGAACTGACGTCGGATCAGGGGCGAGGCTGAACTCGAGCGTCAGAACAGCGCGCGATCCCTATCATCGCATCCCACCACATCCACCGTCATCCCCGGGCTTGACCCGGGGGCCCATGGACCCGCTTGCACCAAACCACAAAGGGCTGCGCGGTTGAGAGATGGGTCCCCGGGTCAAGCCCGGGGATGACGGTG
>JACDQI010000272.1 GCA_015657675.1 Devosia sp. | reverse complement strand
GTTGGTCGGTTCGTCGAGCACCAGAAAGTTCGACGGCAACGCCAGGGCGCGCGCCAGCGCCAGCCGCCCGCGCTCCCCGCCTGAAAGCTTCGCCACCGCGGTCCGCGCCTGCTCGGGCGTGAACAGGAAGTCCTTCATATAGCCCATGACATGCTTGGGCTGGCCATTGATCACCAGTGTGTCCGAGCCGCCGCGCGTCAGGGCTTCCTTGAGCGTGGTCTCCGGCGCCAGCGCCGCGCGACGCTGGTCGAGCGTCGCCAGTTCGAGATTGGACCCCAGCCGGATCCGGCCGCTGTCGGGTGCCAGTTCGCCGGTGAGCATGCGGATCAGCGTCGTCTTGCCGGCCCCGTTGGCGCCGATAATGCCGATCCGGTCGCCACGGATCACACGGGTGGAAAAGTCCACCACGATCGGCTTGTCGTAGATTTTCGAGATGTGCTCGGCCTCGACCACCATCTTGCCCGAGGTGTCGCCTTCCGAGATCGACATCTTCACGTCGCCGACCGCCCGGCGCTGGTCCTTGCGCTCCTGCCGCAGATCGAACAGCGCGCCCAGCCGGCGCACATTGCGCTTACGCCGCGCCGAGACACCAAACGTCAGCCAATGCTCTTCGCGCACGATCTGCCGGTCAAGCTTGTGGCGCGCCAGCTCTTCTTCCTCGAGCACGGTATCGCGCCACTCCTCAAAGCCCGCAAAGCCCTTGTTGAGCCGGCGGGTAACGCCGCGGTCGAGCCAGTAGGTGACCCGCGTCAGATCGGCGAGGAAGCGCCGGTCGTGGCTGATGATCACCAGCGCCGACTTGATGGTCGAGAGTTCGCTTTCCAGCCATTCGATGGCCGGCAGGTCGAGATGGTTGGTCGGCTCGTCGAGCAGAATAATGTCGGGCTCGGGCGCCAGCACCCGCGCCAGCGCCGCCCGGCGGGCCTCGCCACCCGAGAGGTTCTTCGGATTTTCTTCGCCGGTCAGCCCGAGTGCGTTGAGCAGGTAAGTGGCGCGATAATGGTCGTCGCCGGCCTCCATGCCGTCTTCGACATAAGCCAGCGTCGTCGCAAAGGCCGAGAGATCCGGCTCCTGCGGCAGGTAGCGGATGGTGGCGCCCGGCTGCAGAAAGCGTTTACCGCCATCAGCTTCGATCTGGCCAGCCGCGATCTTCAGCAGCGTCGACTTGCCCGAACCATTGCGGCCCACCAGCGCGATCTTTTCGCCCGGCAGCACCGAAAGTTCGGCTGCTTCCAGCAACTGCGTGGTGCCGAATGTCAGCGCGATGTCCTGCAGGGCGAGTATGGGCGCCGCGGCCATGGGTCAGTTCCGATTACGAGGGATTTTGGCGCATAGAGCATGCGCATGGGGGCGAGGCAACCCCGCGCCACGCCGGGCGGCTTTGCGCCAAAGCCAGCAGCCGCTCAGTTCATGGCGATGAGCGCCGGCTCCATGTCTTCGTACTTCAACCCCAGCCGCTCGCGCAGCGACCGGCGCTTGTTGGCAAGATCCGCGATAGTCTTGCTTTCCAGCACTTCAAAGAACGCGCCCAGGGCCTCGCGCAGCGCCGAGTTGACGTCGCAGCTGTCGACCAGCGGGCAGGAAATGTCGCCACCTTCGAAGCACTCGGCCATGGCGAAGTTCTCTTCAGTAAGACGGATGGTGTCCAGCAGGGTGATGTCCGTCGCCGGCCGCCCCAGCTTGATGCCGCCGTGCCGCCCGCGCACCGTCTGCAGCAAGCCGTTCTCGACCAGCGGCTTGATCAGCTTGAACAGGAATAACTCCGAGATCGCATGCGCCTTGGCGATGTCCGCAATCCGGCTCAATTCGGGTTCGTTGACCGCGCAATAGATCAGCGTGCGGATGGCGTAGCTCGACTGGCGCGTCAGTTTCATCGGATCGAATCCCGGGTCTTGATGTGCCAGCAGTTTATAAGAGTTCTAAAACTTCGTCAAGCAAAGCTGATGCATTTCATCAGGAATTGATCGGGCGACCGGGAGGGCGATTGACTCCCAAAGCTTGCTGACCGTCGTGCAGCATTAACCTTATTCGCTAACGCTGCCACTTAAGTTTACTGTTTAAGCCTAATAAAGCCGATAAATTGCTGCCTCGCAAATAAGTCCCTAGCAGTTCGTCCAGTTGCGACGTAACGAAATATTAGGGACGACTTACATGCGTAGTACTGCTGCAGTCATGGCCTTCATAATGATGGCGGTGATGGCGTGGGGCGTCGCCGGCCATGGCCCAGGCGAACATCCCGCTCTGTCCGAACGTCGACCTGCTTACCCCCGCTGACGGCGCGGTTCTCGATACGTCGTATCGCACCAACTTTACCTGGAGCTCCGAGCCGCGCGGCACGGCCAGCCGTGAATGGGTTTCCGTACGGGTTGACGGCGACGCCACAAGCGCCAGCTTCTCCTTCGAGGATGCCCGCAAGGTGAAAGCCGAGCCGCGCAGCCACAAGGAATTCGCACGCGGCCGACCGGGCATCTACGCCTGGACGGTGATCTTCTACGACGCCAACGGCAACCCGATCTGCCAGAGCGAAGCACGTACCTACGTCATCCTCGGCGCCGGCTTTGCCTCGCTGAGCGACCAGAGTAGTGCTGCCGCCATCGCCGCCGCAAAGGCTGCCTTGGGGCGTTACATTATTGTCTTGACCGGCAACGGCTCAGAGGGAGCGTATGGCGGCACTGGAACTCCCGATCGTTTCTACGCGAGCAACAACTACGACGACACCACCGCCGGCAATGATGGCTGGCAGGCAAAGGGCTACACCGGCCTCGAGATCTGGGGCAACAAGAACAACAACAAGATCGTAGGCAGCAATCTCTCCGACGTGATCTACGGCGGTGATGATTTCTGCATCGACTGGAAGTGTAAGGCCGGCGACGATATCAACGGCCGTGACGGCAATGATGAAATCTATGGTGGCAATGAGCAGTGTGTTGGGCTCTCTTGTGTTGCCGGTGACAAGATCAGGGGCGGCAACGGAAAGGACACGATCTATGGGGGTAATGAACAATGCCTTGCTGGGTCTTGTCTGGCTGGCGACAACATCTCTGGTGATGCTGGCGAGGACACTCTGTACGGCGGCAACGAGCAGTGCACAGCTATTCTTTGCGTAGCGGGAGACACAATCTCTGGCGGCACCGAGAATGACAACATCAAAGGCGGAAATGAGCAGTGTGTTGGCCTATGCTCAGCCGGCGACACGATCACTGGCAATGCTGGTAGCGATACGATGATGGGCGAAGGCGGGCGCGACCGGATCGACGGCAATCTCGAACCAGTCAATACGCCCGTAGGAACCGTAGTCGTTCAGTAGACCTTCTCATCAGTGCGAGGTCAAAGCGCGGGGATCACTCCCCGCGCTTTTCGTTTCAGTCGTCGAGATAGGCCGAATGCAGTGACAGGTCCGCAGGGGCAAGTCGGTCGCGGGCGGTAAAACTCTGGTGCCAGTAGGGGTAGATCAGCGGCGGTCGGCTGACCTTGTTGAGGCGGGCGATCTGCTCGGCCGTGAGCGTCAGATCTACCGACTTCAGATTATCCTCGAACTGCCCGTGATTTCGGCCCCCGATGATCACCGATGCCACCAGCGGGCGCTGCAGCAGCCAGGCGAGCGCCACCTGTGCGCCCGATACCCCGTGAGCGGCTGCCACCTCGTTGACCACGTCGACAATGTTCCACAGGTGCTCCCAGTCATAGATCGGGGGCTCGCGGAACCCTTGCGCCTGACGCCCGCCTTCGGGTTTGGAGTTGCGCGTGTACTTGCCCGAGAGCCAGCCCCCGGCGAGCGGCGACCAGATCAGCAGCGACACGCCCTGGTCGATACCGAGCGGGATCAGCTCATACTCGGCTTCGCGGGAATGCAGCGTGTAGTGGATCTGCTGGGCCACGAAGCGCTGATAGTGATGCGCGTCGGCCACGGCCAGGGCCTTCATCAGGTGCCAGGCCGAGTAGTTGGAGCAGCCGACATAGCGGACCTTGCCCTGCTTGACCAAGGTATCGAGCGCCTCGATGGTCTCTTCGAGCGGCGTCTGCCCGTCCCACTCGTGCACTTGGTAGAGGTCGATGACGTCGGTCTTCATCCGCTTGAGCGAGGCCTCGCACTCACGGATGATGTGCCAGCGCGAGAGACCGCGGTCGTTCGGCCCTTTGCCGGTGGGAAAGCGAACCTTGCTGGCCAGCAGCACGCGGTCGCGCCGGCCATCGCTCAGCGCCTCGCCGAGGATCTGCTCCGAGAGTGTGTTCGAATAGACATTGGCCGTGTCGACCAGATTGACGCCGTGATCGAGGCAGAGGTCGATCTGCCGCTGTGCCTCGCGCGTATCGGTATTGCCCCAGAGCCCATCACCACCAAACGTGACCGTGCCGATGGCCAGCGCCGAGACCTTGAGGCCGGAACGGCCGAGCTGACGATATTGCATTGTTCCTTCTCCCTTTGGTTCGCGACCCTAGTGCGAGTCGGTGCCAGCCGGGAGACAACGACACTCGTCCATTTGGCGCACAAATGGGCATTCTCTCGGCCGCGGAACAAAAATAATCGCCGGAATTGCGCTGGTTTCTTTACACGCGACGCCAACGGCTGCATCATCAAGGCTGTTTTCGTGCTTTGCGAAGGTGCGTCCATGGCATTGCGCTATGGGAGCGGCGGATCGGTGTCAGCAGCACCAGCCGTCGGTACCTGTCAGGGGGAAGTTTGATCAGCGGGGACGCGCAGATCAAGTCATCCATCTGACGCTCGTGGCGCGAATTACTGTGTGATTTTGAAGTAAAAAGTTTATTTTAGCGTCAAAGAGTAGCCACCGGCTTCGCATTTTTCAGCCACTGGCATCAGATGACATACAAACACATTGCGACCTCGACCGTTTGGGATCGCGGTGACTTTGATTTTACTGCGTGGCGAGAGCCGCATGGATACTGGTGGCCCGTTGGGGGGCCTAGAACGAGGTTATAATGGGACGCTTGGACGCCACGAATGTCATGACTCTGGGGGCCATCGAGAGTCAGGGGTCGGACGAATCTCTCGAACTTATTGAAGCGCATGGTGTGGGGACGTGGACCTGGCTGCTGGACGCAGGTGAGGTCATTTGGTCGCCTGGGATGTCGCGCATCCTCGGGATCGAGCATTTGCCCCAGCAGCAGTCGCTCGAACAGTACGAGAAGTTGGTTCACCCAGACGATAGGCCCGACTTCAGCAATCCGTCACGGGCCGTGGCCAGCGCGATCATGAACGATCGGGAATATCGCGTCTTGCGCCCAAACGGCGAGATGCGCTGGGTCCGCAGCTATGGGCGGCTGATCCACTCGCGTGATGGCCGGCCGGAACGTCTGGTGGGTGTTGCATTTGACGTCACCGAGACCCGGCAGGCTCTGGTGGCCCTCAACCAGCGTGACGGGCTCACCGGTGCGCTACGCGAACTGTTCGACGTCGTCATCTGGACCACCGATGCCGACGGCCAGGTGCGCGACGAAATTCAGTGGTGGCAGGAGACGGGCCAGCGTGGCCGCGTCGATAACTGGAACCGGCTAGGCGTTGTCCACCCCGATGACCGGCAGAAGGTTCGCGATGCCTGGGAGCAGGCGCTGCGCAACCGCCGCCGCTATGCGGTTGCTTGCCGGGTCATGGTCGGCGATCGCTACATCCCGGTGATTTCCCGTGCCTCGGCCGTGCTTGGCCGGCATGGCGCGATCGACTCCTGGATCGGCTTTACCGTTCGTCAGGACGCCAACTTCGCGGCCGGGCTCGATCTGGCCCGCGAGGAGACACCGCCGCTGTTGCCCGGTCAGGTCCGGGCGCGCGCGGCTATCTCGGCTGGTCGGCCGAACAGTTGGCGGAACACGCTGGCGTGTCGTTCTCGACAGTGCGTCGGGTAGAGACGCCTGGTGAGCGCGGGGTGCGCGAGCAGAGCGTGGCGGCGATCCGCACTGCCCTTGAGCGGGCCGGCATCACCTTCACCACCGGCAGCGACGGCCGCACTGGGGTGTCACTGAAGCCCGCCGAGAGCTGAGCTGCCAAGTCCGGGTTCCGCCGGTCAATTTCCGATCTGCACGCCGCGACAAGGCCGAGAGTCGGCCACTGTTGCGGCGTTTTGTTCTCCAGGAAGCACGGATTGACCTCGGCGCGCCCGGCGTGCCCTACTGCCGGGGGGAGTATAAGGACGCGTGTCATGAAGAGTTTTTCGTCGTCGAGTTTTGCCAGCGACCACACCTTGGCGCTCGAGGCCGCCCATGCGGCGGTGCAGAAAGATCCGCTGGCGCTGTTCACGGATTTCCAGTGGTTCCTTTATACCGGCAAGGACACCATCTTCTTCACCGCCTTCTCGCGCGAAGCCTTCGACCGGGAAAAACTCAAGACTCTGGCCGCCCGCGTCGTAGCGCTGGCGCCGCAGCTGACGCACGGCTTTGAAGGGGCGCTGCCCGGTCATCCGCTCAGCGAAAGCCAGCTCGACGCCATCACGTCGGTCGAGATGGTCGACGAGTTCACCGGCTATCCCGACAAATGGCTCAGCACCAGCGCCGACATTTTCGCTGCGCCAGGGCTGCCGCTCTTTCGCTTCATGGCAGCCACCCGCAAGGGCGGGCCAGACGGCGAGGGTCGCGCTTCAATCATTCAGGTCCGGGCTGCCCACGCCGTGCTCGAGGGCTCGGACTCGGCCCTGCTCGCGCGGTCGCAAACCGCCGGCCACGGCATCCAGTCGGACAAGAAGAACAAGGTCGGCTTCGGCGCCCGCGCTGGCGCTTTCCTCAGTGGCCTGCTCGGCGCCAGCATTCACATGTTCTTTGCCTGGGTGCTCTCACCCACCGAAAAGCCGACGCTGTTCCGGACCGTTGCGGTCGAGCGCAGCCGCATCCGCCATCTCGCCAATCTGCTCAAAGTTCGCCAGCGCTCGCTCTATTTCGCGCTGGTCACCCACGGACTGCATTCGGACCGGGACAAGAAGCACAACGAGAAGGTCATCACTGCCGCCTACACCATGCTCGATACCAAGCGCACGGCGGCCGACGACGACTTCTTCCGCGTTCGCACGCTGATGGCGAAGTTCCCGTTCAACACCGACTTTGTCAAATATGTCCGTGGCGTCGACAGGATCGTCGACGAGCTGGAAAAGAAAGACGTCACCAAGTTCAACATGGGCGTGCTGGCGCTGTTTTCCATGCACCGGCGCATCTCGAAGCTGTTCCCGTTCCTCTACGGGCCGCGCTTCTGGCGTTTCTCCGGTACCGACGACGCCACCGTGCTCACCCTGGTGCCGCCGCACCGTACCTTCGGGCCGGTAACCGAATGGATGATGGAGCCGATCTATTGCGGCGCCTATCACCCTGCCGCCAACATCTGCACCTTCTGCCCCGGCCGCGAGTACATGACGCTCAACTTCACCATGGAAGAGCGCCACATCACCAAGGTCGATAGGATCATCAAGCTGATCGACGACGTCGAGCGGCAGGTCGCCGGCTGACGTTTACGCCGCCGGCGCCGCCAGCCGCAGCGTCTCCAGCAACTCGTCGCGCGTCTGCACCACGCCGAACCCCGGGCCACCCGGTCCGAGCGCCGCGCCCGCTGCCAGCGGGCCGGCATCGATCGGGTCGAACCCCAGCGCATCGATGAGATGCAGCACGCTTTTCACCGCCTCGCGGTCGTCGCCGGCCGCCGCCATAGCGATGCGACCCGATGTGCCGGCCGCACGGCGCTCGTCGCGGAACTGGTGGTAGCCGAGCTGATTGAGGCTTTTGACCACCTTGGCCGAGGCGAAATAGCGCTGCACCACGCGGCTGGTCTCGGCCGGCTTTTCGGCGAATTCGGGCAGGTTGCCGTCGGTGATGGCCCAGTAGTTCATGGTGTCGACCAGCACCTTGCCGGCAAACGCGTCCTGCGAAAGTTCACGGAAACGGGTCGTGGGCACGGCGAGGATGATCAGGTGCGCATGCGCAATGGCGTCGGCGAGCGTCACCGCCTTCGCGCCGGGCGCCAGGATATCGACCATCATTTCGATGTCGGCCGGATCGCCCGATCGCGCCAGCACCGTGTCATACCCGGCCTCCACCGCCGCACGAGCGAGGACCATGCCGAACTTTCCGGCTCCGATGATGCTGAGGCGTGGGCGAGACAAGGCGAGAACTCCGAATGCACTGGCAGTGCATGTAGGAACTCTATGCCGATTACATCAACAGGAGGTAAGGCACAGCCATGTGCGTTGCGGCCACCGCGGGTGCTTCCGCAACAGGCGGTGATGCGGCAGATTACCGGGATGACCAGTGTGCCCCAGGTTGCCCTCGCTACCGCAGTCCATGACCCGTCCGGCAAGTTGGTCCCCGCCATCGTGCGTCTGGCGCCGCGCCTCAGCTCGGTGTTCTCGGAATTTGCGTTCAACATATCCGAGGCAACCTCCCCTGGCGTTGCGGAGGCAGCTGTGGCGCTTCTTGGCGCCACCATCGTCTCGCACCCGCCCTCGGAGGCCCATATCGGCTGGATAAGGCGCGAAGCGATCGCACGTGTTCGTCGCAGCGAGACGGTGCTCTACAGCGATCCAGACCATCTGCTCCGCTGGATCGACCGGGACGAAGCCGACCTGCGGCGTGTGCTCGCCGCCCAACCGGATGTCGACTTCCTGGTTGTCGGACGCTCGGCCGAGGCAATGGCGCAACAGCCGGCACGACTGCGCGAGACCGAACGGCTGGTCAACCACACTTACCAGCTGCTCACCGGTGATGAATGGGACCTCCTATTTGCGGTGCGTCGCCTATCGCGAGCCGCTGCAGCGCTGATCGCCACGGAAAGCCGGATTGAGACGCTCGCCAATGATGTCGAATGGCCGTTGTTGGCCCGGCAGGCTGGGTTGCGGCTGGGCTATGCCCAGTCAGATGCCCTCATCTACCGTACGATCGAAGAGTTCGGCGCCCCAGCCGACACCGGCGATGGGCAGCCGCTGCAATGGATCCGACGCCTCGAATTCGCAGCTCTCATGGCCACGGCCATGCGCCCCTTCCTGCCGAAGGGGCCGTAGCGTCCCCCCCTACGTCACCACCGTGATCTTCTCGCTTGCCCGGGTGATCCCCGTATAGAGCCAGCGCTTGCGGTCCTCGCGGAACACAAAGCTCTCGTCGAACAGATAGACATTGTCCCACTGGCTGCCTTGCGCCTTATGCACGGTGAGGCAGTAGCCGAAGGTGAACTCGTCGAACGCCTTGCGCTCGGGCCAGCTGAGATTGTCTTCCTCGCCCGAAAAGAACGCCAGATGGGTGACCACCTTGGCCTGCGTCTTGGTCTTGCCGGGCTTTTCACCAAGGCCCGCCTCGTCCGGATCGAGCAGCATCGAGAACCGCCCGCCCGAGCGCTTCTTCACTTCCGCCGCAGTCCAGATCTGCCCGTTGAGCAGCTTTTTCTGCGGATTGTTCCGTAGGCAAACCAGCCGATCGCCTACCACAGGCTCGTGCCGCGGCATGTTCTTGAGCTCGCGCATCCGGTCGTTATAGGCAACGCGGGTCTTGTTGCGGCCCGCCAGCACCTGGTCGGCCTGCATCACCGCCTCGCGGTCGACATCCTCGCGGCTGATCACC
>JACDQI010000271.1 GCA_015657675.1 Devosia sp. | reverse complement strand
CTTTGTCTCCGAGCCTCGTCTATCCTCGGGCCATACGCCGCGCCAGGCCTCTGCCGCCGCGCTGGCGGCTGACCTCGATGTGCATATGCAGACCGTGGCGCTCACGCGTTAACGCGCCATATACTCGGGTTAATAAGGCGTTTCCAAAGCTGTGTCGAATCTGCAACATCCACATCGCAACCACATTGTCGCCACCCCTTTTGGGCGTCACCGCGGTTGCGTCCCCCGCTGGCATGCGTATGGTTGGTCTTGCGAATCCATGCATGGGATCGTTTGTCGGTCGCAACGCGACGACAACACACACTAACAAGTGTGGTCGCGTTACGACAAACCGCCGGGCGACTGGCATAAAGAATGACTGACTTTGGAGGTCAACAAATGAAGATTCGGAGCCTCGTTCTTGGTTCTGTGGCAGCTGCCGGTCTCTCGACCGCTGGCTATGCGGCCGATCTGGGTGTTCTCACCTCGCTCGACGTCTGCGACAACCTGGGCCTTTCGGGCCTGACGATTTCGTCCGACACCAACTGCCTGCAGATTTCGGGCGGCGTCGAATATGAATTCGCTTGGGGCAACTACGGTCCCGGCGTGAACTTGGTCACGACCGCTGCTGGTTCTTTCGACGTGGCAGATGATGGCGGCGTTGCTCCCCTCGAGCTCGATTGGGCTTCCAAGCTGAAGGCTTGGGTGAAGTTCGTTGGCACTGCTGCCTCGGATTTCGGTCCTGCCAGCGTTGTGCTGAAGCTTCAGCAGAAGCAGTACGCCTTGGTCACGAACGAAACCCGTGGCACCAGCGATGGTAGCGCGAACGCTGCAATCGTGTTCGACGAGGCCTACGTTTCCATCGGCGACACCACTGTGATCGCTGCTGGTAAGAAGGGTTCGATCGCTAAGAAGGGCGAAGATGAGCCTCTGAACTTCCTCGGCCTGTTCAACTCTGAGAAGGTTGACAAGGGCGTGAACTGGGGTTCGGCTGCTGGCATTGGTGACGGTGGCCACGTGATCCAGGTTGTTTCTGACCTCGGTAATGGCGTGTCGGTCGCGGTTGCTCTCGAAAACCTCAACAGCAGCGTCATGACTGCGGCTGGTACTGCCTTCGGCGTGGTTTCGTATGCCGGTGACGGTATTGCGGCTCACCTGACCGTCGCTGCCGCTGGCGTCCTCGACGGCACCGTCGAGAGTTGGGGCTACCACGCTGGTTTCGCCGGTACGTTCGACATGTTCAAGCTCGTTGCCGCTATCGCCGGTGACAACTCGGGCTACTGGAACGGTCTGGCTTCTGCTTCGGCCACCTTCGACATCTTCACGCTGGCTGCCTCGGTTGAAGCCGCCAACACCGCAGGCGGTATGGACTACGGCTTCGGCGTGTCCGGTTCGGCTGCTGTGACCGACACCGTGTCAGTGAACATTGGTGGTCGTTGGTATCGCGACGCCAGCTTGGCGGTTGATGCTTACCAGATCGCTGGTCAGTTGGTTGCTGCGGTCACCGAGACGATCACCCTCACCGGTGAAGTCGGTCTCTATGACTCGACTCAGAACCTCGCTTCGGATGCCTTCTACGGTGCTGGTACGATTGCTTGGGCTCCGGGCGGTGGTTTCACCACCTCGCTCAAGGGCGAAGCCTACTCGAACGGCGCTTACAAGGCGACCTTCAAGGCTGCCAAGTCCTTCCAGTAAGCCTCGGCTCACTGACGGATACGAGAGGCCCGGCGCAAGCCGGGCCTTTTCGTTTTTGCGCGTGAAGGACTTGTTGCCTGGAAACTGGAGGGCTTCAGCTTCCATTCATTTGCCAACCGCTAGGTCCAGCCTCGGGATACCGAACGCATTGCAAAACAGAGGCCTGGCGGCCTTTTCCGATTCAGTGGGAACCGCTATGGCTCAGTCGGCGACGGTCGGTGCGGCAAAGGGGGTGAAATGAACGGCATGATTTTGCGCTGGGGCGTTCCCGCTCTCTTGACCGTGGTCGGCGGCACACTTGCCGCGGTGATCACGACTGGCGCCTCCATGACTGCTGACCTGAGCACGCGAAGCCAGGCAGCGATCAAAGCCGACTTTCCCTGGGCCGAATTACAGTTCGATGGCCGCGACGCGGTACTGTCGGGCACTGCGACTGACGCACCCACTATCGACGCCGCCAAGACGCGTCTGGCCAGCCTTCACGGCGTCCGATCCGTCACGAGTGCGGTCGTGCTCGCCGAATATGTGAGCCCGTTTCCGTTCGAAGTTTCGGTGAGCAACGGCGCAACGCGCTTGAGCGGCGGCGTCCCCGACGAGACTTTGCACGCCGAGATCGCGCTTGCGAGCGGCGGCGCCGAAGACGGCCTACGCTTGATGTCCGGCGCGCCGGATCGCGAGACCTGGGCGCTTGCGACGCGCTATGCCCTTGATCTTGCAGCGCAACTGGCAGAAGGCGAAGTTAAGCTCGCCGATCTCGATATCTCGGTGAATGGCCGCGCCAAGTCCGCGCCCGCCTTTGATGCGGCTCAGGAGCTCGCGGCCGCGCCACCACAGGGCGTTACCCTCAAATCTGCCGAGATCGCCCCGGCCCTCGCGAGCCCGTTCGAGTGGACGGCAACCTATGACGGCAAAAGTCTCGCGATCACGGGACATAAGCCCGATGAGGCATTTGTCGATCGCCTGAAGATCGCCGATATCGGAGGCAAGCCGGTGTCGCAGAGCATGATCCTGGCTTCAGGTGCCCCGCAAGGATTTACCGACAACGCTTTGTTGTTACTCCAAAATCTTATGCAACTGGAGTATGGGGAAGCTCACATTTCGGACGGTGAGATGACACTCTCCGGCGCGCGGCCGACGCGGTTACAGCCGAAAAGGTCCGGGTGGCGATGGAGCCAAGTGGCACCAAAGTTGCGCTCGAGCCGCCAAAAGTCGCGCAGTATCTCCTCAAGTCCAGCGTTGCAAACGGCACCATTGTCCTGAGCGGCTTCGTCCCCGATCAGGCGACTCTCGATCGGCTCGGCAAGCTCAAGAATACCGACACCTCTGCCGTCGAACTCGCCCGCGGCGCTCCCGAGCGGTTCAACTCAGGCATCGACTTTGCGCTCGAAATCCTCTCGCACATGAGCGAGGGGGACGTGCTGCTCGAAGGCACCAGCATCGCCATCAATGGTCGCGCCGCAACGCTTGCCGACTATGGGGCGCTCAAGACCACCGTCAGCCTGGGCGCGCCGCAGGGCTTGCTGCTCAAGCAGTCCGATCTGCTGCCACCCTTCGCCAACCCGTTTACCTGGACGGCTGACAAAGGGCAGGGCGGCACCATCAATCTTTCAGGCTACGTTCCGGATGAGGCCGCGCAGGCGAGGTTGCGCGAGGCGGCCCCGGTCGGCGCCGATGCAACCAGCATAGCCGATGGCGAGCCGGACGACTTTGATAGGACCAGCCTGGCGCTGCTCGGGGTGCTGAAACTGCTCGATACCGGATCGGCCAGCTTTGACGGCAGCAATTGGTCGCTCAAGGGCACGGTGGATAGCGCCCAGAAGGGTTTTGCCGCGGATTCGGCTTTCAACACGGCTGGCCTGCGGGCCGCTGGCGTCAGCTATGCGGTTGAGTTGCCAAAAGCCGCCGAAGCGGCGCCGCTGCCGATCATCGATCCCTATACCTGGCGCGCCCAGAAGGCGGCGAATGGCGCTGTGACCTTCGGTGGCTTCGTGCCGACCGAAATCTTCAAGTCATTCCTCGCGCGCCGCGTCGGCGATGGGCTGAAAGACAATTCTGCGCTGGGCGCGGGGGCGCCAGAGAGTTTCATCCCCGATGCGCTGGCTGGCGTCGACGCGCTGCTTGCCCTGGACGAAGGCACGCTGGGCTTTGCCGGCGGCAACTGGTCGCTGACCGGTGAGGCGGCCACGGTCAAGGCACGCGAGGCCCTCAAGGCGGCTTTGGTCGGCGCCATCGATGAGAGCAAGTGGCAGATTGCCCTGCAGGCCAAGGACGCGGCGCCTGTGGTGACGCCGTTCACCTGGTCCGCGGTCAAGGCCGACAACGGGCGCGTCTCGCTCTCGGGCTACGTGATGACTGATGAACTGCGGCGGTTTGTAGCGGTGCGGGCCGGGCAGGTCGCGTCTGACACGACGGAACTGGGCTCAGGTGAACCGGAAGGCTTCATGGCTGACGTATTGGCTGGTCTCGAGGCGCTATCGCACCTGAAGTCCGGTTCGGTCACCTATGATGGCAACCAGTTTGGCCTGGTTGGCGTCCCCGCCACCGCCGCCGATCGGGATGCTGCCCTTGCTGCCCTTGGATCAGCAACCAACGCAGGTACTGCCTGGGCAAAGAACCTCGCTGAACCCGTTGCGGCGCCTGAGCCTGCGCCGGTGGAATTGCTGGAACCCGAGCCCAAGGTCGAAGCGCCACCGGCCACCGAGGCGACCACTCCGCCCGCGACTCCGACCCCGACGGAGGTCGTTGCGACGCCCGAGGCAAAGCCGGCCGAGACGACGCCCGCCGCCGACACCCAAGCCACGCCGGTCGCCAGGACATTCACCTTCGAGGCCAGCAAGGCGCGGGGTGGGGAGATTGCGCTCAAAGGCACCGTACCGGCGGACGCGACCCGCAAGTACTTTGGCGTCATCGCCGGAGGCGTCCCAACCGGTGAGATGACGGTGAGCAGCACGCTGCCGGCCGATTTCATCACCAATGCCGATCTTGGCATCCGCACGCTGGGTAGCCTCATCGACGGTTCGCTCGGCTTTGACGGCACCACTTGGGTGCTCGAAGGGCAGGCGGCGAACGCCGAGGAACAGGCGGCGACCCTGGCGGCGCTTGCCGCGGTACCGGCCACCAAGTCCTGGCAGACGACCATTACCACCTTGCCGCCGGTAGAGGTCTGCAAGGACAAGGTTGGCGCTTTTGCTACCCGCAACGCCATCCTGTTCCAGTCCGGTAGTGCCCAGATCACCGACGGTTCGGGGCCGGCCCTCGACGAGTTGGCCGGCTACCTCAAGACCTGCCCAGAGGCCACTGTGCATGTCGAAGGACACACCGATGCCGACGGCGACGAGACGCTCAACATGGCACTTTCGGTGTCACGGGCCGAGGCGGTTGTGGATGCGCTGATCACCCGCGGCGTTGGCTATGAGAGGCTCTATGCCATCGGTTACGGCGAGAGCCTCCCCATTGCCAGCAACGACACGCGCGATGGCAAGCAGGCGAACCGTCGTATCGCTTTCACCATTCTCGATGAACATCAGTAGGCGATAGGCACCAGCGTCATGTCTTTGGACTCGTTGATTTATCTGGTCGAGCATATTTGGCCGTTCCTGGTCGTCGGTTTTCTGATTGGCCTTGTGACCGGCTGGTTCAGCCTGAGCGGCAAGCGGGCCTGACGATGAACGCAGCCTTGGTTTTCGAGATCGCTGTTCTGATTCTTCTGGCCTTTCTGGCTGGCGCGGTGGTCGGCACGCTGGCGCGCTGGCTCTTCGCGCGCCCCAAGCCGGCCGCTGAGCCCGTGGTCAAAGCGGCGGCAGAGGGAGCACCGGCACCGGCTCCGGCGGCCGACGACTTGGTCAAGGCCCCCGCGATCGCTCCGCTGCGGAGTGGGCCAACCGCCGCCGAGCGTCTCGCTGCTGCTGGCGGCATGTCATCGACCGTCGTCATGCCCAAGGTGTCGCTGCCGCAAGCGCCGGCTATCGAACCGTCGCGCCGGCCGGGCGAAACCGTGTCAGGCCGGCATATCGACAATCCCGAGCATCCGGCACCGCCGGCCAGTGCGCCTGCGACAGCCGCGGCGGTCGCAGTTGCGCCCGAGTTCCCCGCAGCAGCTGCGGCAGAGATAGTCTCAGCCCCTGCGCCAGCGCCAGATGTCGCTGCGCCTGCAGTGCCGGAGAACGTAGCGCCCGAACCAGCTGCCGAGGCGACCGACGAGCGCTTGCCGGTCGAAGAGCGGATCGAGCCAGCTCTGCCGCCCGACGATCTTGTCGTCACCGACACGCCCGCCGAACTTGCTACAGAATTGCAGGATGTCGTCGAGACAGACGTTGCGGGCGAGGCGCCGGCTGTGGTTGCCGAGGCGCCTCTGGTCGAGCCGGTCGTTGAGCGTGAGCAGCACGAGGATGCTGCCGTGATCGCTGATCCGATCGTCGAGGTGGCTGCGGCCGCTGAGGTCGAGGCCGAAGCTGCCGCTATAACCCCGGCTGCCGATCCAACTTCGGCCACACCCGCCGCCGAGCCGGCCGCCGAAAAGTCCGGCGCCGAGGTCGACGACGAACTCGCCGCCATGCGGGCCATCGAAGGCGGCTGGCGTCCCAGGCGTCCGGCAGCCACTCGCAAACCGGCGGATCTGCCCGAGGGCGTAAGTCCTGCGCATGTGGCCGAAGCCGCCAAAGCGGTGGAGAAATCCGGTGTGGCCGTCGCCAATGCGCTGGCCACCGCTGCTGCCGTGCTCGAGGAGATTGGCCCGGCGTCGGGAGCTGGCAGGCCAGTATCGCTCAATGCGCCACGCAATGGCGCCAAGGACGATTTCAGCCGCATCAAGGGGCTCGCGCCGGCCATCGAGTCCGCACTCAATGGGCTCGGGATCTATCACTTCGATCAGATAGCCGGATGGGACGAAAGTGCCGTTGCATGGGTCGAAACCCATTTCGGCTTCAAGGGGCGTATCGCCCGCGAACGCTGGCAGGAGCAGGCCCGGGAGCTCGCAGCCGCGCCGGCTGGGACCTCAGAAACGGCTACGCCGTAACCGTCTCCTGGGCCGCTCGCGTGCGGCCCTTCTTGCGCACGAGTCGGCGCACGAAGGCAGCGATCGGCTCGACATCGTCCTTGGTATTGAGCAGGGCAGGCGACCCCTGGCCCTCAATGATGAAGCCATCTGCATCCCGGCGGCGGCGCATCATTTCCTCGAACGTCTCGCGGCGCAGTTGCTCGGTGAGCTGGGTGCGCATCAGCATCAGCGGCGCGTGCTCGAGCGCTTGGTAGAGCGGCCACTGTGCCACCAGCACGTCGTCATGCTCGAAGGGGTCGAGCATCTTGAGCAGATGCGGGTCAAAGAGCGGATGCACGCGCTTGCCTTCGAGAAAATGCGTACGTCCGGCGAGCACGTCGAGCAGACCTTCTTCGACCGCTGGATAGTCGGCCTGCAGCATTCGTCGCAGCATGGCACGCAAGCCTGCTTCGCTGCGCGTGCCTTCGAGGTCGCGGAGATTGTTGCGCAGCCGCACGAGGCCACGCGGGTCCGACACCGGGCCGGAATCGATCAGGATCGTCCCGGCGATGAGCGTCGGCTGCTGCGCTGCAAGCGCCATTACCACCTGGCCGCCATAGCTGAGGCCGAGGAAGATGGCCGTATCGATCACCAGGGCGGCGCAGAGTTGGCGGAGGTCATGCGCGTCCACCGTCGACACATAGAGCGATGTGTCGGCTCGGTCGGATGAGCGGCCGCGGCCCTTGAGGTCCACCAGCACGATCGGCCAGTCCTCGCCGAACTGACGATGGAAATTGCCGACGAAGTCGGAAAAATCGGCCATGTTCCGCTGGTAGCCGGCGAGGCAAATGATCGGCGTGCGGCCGATGCCAAGCTGGCCCGCCACATGCACGGCCATGCGCTCGCCCAGCGGCCCGATGCCGATCTGCCGGATGGGCAGGTTGGCATAGGCCGGAAGATTTTGCGGAACGGACCGTCGGCGCGCGAACATGCCTTGTCCTAGCAGGCGCGCCGGGCCGTGGCCATTGCCAGACCCGGCTCACCCACAGCGGGATCAGCCGGAAATGCGGCGCAGCGCCTGCCGGATGCCGATCTCGGGATGACCGAGCCGGGCCTGATAGACCACGTAGTTGCCCAGCACGCGCCTGACGTAGTTGCGCGTCTCCTGGAACGGGATCAGTTCCACCCAGACAACAGGGTCGACATTATCGAGGCGGGGGTCGCCGAAGGCCTCTACCCATTTGGCAGCATTGCCGCCGCCAGCATTATAGGCCGCCGCGGCCAACACCAGCGAGCCCTCGAAGCGGCGGAGCTGGTTGGCGAGATAAGTCGACCCGAGCAGCGCGTTGTAGGCCGGATCGCTGGTCAACCGCTTGCTGGAATACTCGACGCCGACCTTCTTGGCCGTTTCCTTGGCCGTGTCGGGCATCAGCTGCATCAGCCCCCGCGCGCCGACCGACGAGATGGCGTCGGCGCGGAAATGGCTCTCCTGCCGGGTGATGGCGTAGACCGCCGCCTTGTCGACCGAAGCGAGCTTGTCGGTGGGCAGACCGTCCTTGGGGAAGCTGAAGAGATCGAGCGGCATGCCGCGCCGATCCGCCGTGTCGGCAATCGAAATGGCGAGGTCATGTGCATTGACCTCCTGCGCCAGCCGCGCCGCCAGGACGAGCTCACCACCGGTCTTGAAGCCAAAGGCAAAGCTGCGGAGCAGGGGCTTGGCCATGTTCGGCTGCCCGTTCTTCGCCAGCAGCCGCACGGCACGAACCATTTCGAGCTGGTTGAACGCCGCCTGGCTCGAACGCCATTCCGGCATGCTGCGCAACTCGACATCGGGCAGACCAAGTTCGGCGCGCGCCAGAATACCGTAGTAGATGGTGCCATGCTGTGAGGCGGCGGTGTAGGCCGCTTTCGCTGCCTTGCTGTCGCCGTTGGCCTGCAGGGCGCGGCCGAGCCAGTAATGGGCCTGCGTGGTTGAGTCGGGCAGGGTGGCAAGTGCCGCCATGGCCTGGAACTGCGGGATCGCCGCGCTCGGTTCCTTGAGGAAACTCAGGGCAATCCAACCGGCATGGAACCGGGCTTCCACCAACCGGCCTTCCGGCCCGTCGGTATAGCGTGCCGCGGCCAGATAAGCGCGTTTGGCGTCGTTCCTTGCCAGAAGCTGCCGGATCAGCGCGCGCCGCTCGTACCAGAACTCGGCCGCATCCGGCACGTCGCCTTTCGCCTTGTCCAGCCAGGCGATGGCATCGTCCCAAAGTTCGAACTGCCGCGCCCGCTGCGCCCGCGAGAACGCAAAGACCGAGTGCGACTGCATCGAGGGATCGACGCTGTCGAGCAGCTTCTTGGCGTCCTTGGCGTCCCGCGACACGGCGTTCCGCGCCACCGCCAGCGACTTCTGCGCCGGTGTCATGAACTTGTAGAGCCGCTCCACCGCTGCAGCGCGGTCATGCATCATCAGATGCACGGCGCGGGCCCAATGCGAGGGCCGGTCAATAAGATTTCCGAGAGCGGCAAGGAGCTTGTCCTCGCTTCCATGATCGAGGAATTCCTCGGTCCAGATGGTGCGGGCGATACGGGTGGCGCGTTCGGTCTTGCCGCTCGCGACATAGGCCTGCGCCAGGGCGATCTGGGCGTCGACGGTGTTGGGCATGCTGCCCGCGAGTACCCGGACGACTTCATCCGGACCGGGATCCGCCTTGATCACCGCCTGTTCGAGGCGCGTCTTGAACACCGAGGTCTTGGCGAAGTCGGGTGCGTCAGCCGCAAACCGCATCACCGACGCGTAGTCGACCTTGCCGTCGCCGAAATAGATCGCCGCCCATTGCACGGTGCGCCGTTCGAGGTCGCTGGGAATGGCGCGCGCTGCTTCATAAGCTGCGGCATTGTCGCCGGACGTAACGAGCTCGAGCGCTCTACGGAATGCAGCCGAACCCTCGGCCGGCGCTACCGCGCCACCGGGGTCGATCGATCCCGTGATGATCGCGTCGATGCCGTCCGTTGCCGGCGCAGTCGGCGCAAAACTGACGAGTAGGGCCGCAATAACGCTACCCAGAAGGAGGCGCTTCGGCCGCCAAAACGCAGAGAGCATGATAACCGTCCTGTTGGTCCACGGTACAAATCCAACAAGGTGCCCCCACCCCTTGCATCAACTCAAAGTTTGCCCTCGCGAGGTGAACAAAAGGTTGCTGCCCGGATCCTTGTGGGTGTACGGGGCCTCTCCGGCCGGCTTTGCAGCCAGCTTGTAGCGCCGCACGTTAGAAACTATGGTGCGCCACTATGGCCGGGCCAAGGTGGCTTCATGGCCACAATCCGGCATCGTCTCCGCCCCACAGCCGCAGCAAGCGGCGTCTACGCGAGGAAAAGTCCAAAAATGTTGCGAGGTTCGATCACAGCGCTCATCACTCCGTTCTCGAACGGTGCGCTGGATGAGAAAGCCTTTGGCGACTTCGTGGACTGGCAGATCCGCGAGGGCTCGCATGGCGTCGTTCCGGTCGGCACCACCGGCGAAAGCCCGTCGGTGACGCACGAGGAACATCGCCGCGTCATCGAGATCTGCGTCGAAGTGACCAAGAAGCGCGTCCCGGTCGTGGCCGGCGCTGGCTCGAACTCGACCGCCGAGGCCGTCGCACTGACCCGTTTCGCTGACGAAGTCGGGGCCGACGCCATCCTTTCGGTCGTGCCCTATTACAACAAGCCCACCCAGGAGGGCATGTTCCAGCATTTCTCGGCCGTCGCTGGGGCGACGGACCTGCCGATCATCCTCTATTCGGTCCCGGGTCGAACCGTGGTCGACCTCACCGTCGACACCATCGCTCGCCTGCGCGACGCCCATGACAACATCATCGGCGTCAAGGACGCGACCGCCAGCATGGAGCGCGCCAGCCTGCAGCGCGCAAAGCTCGGGCCGGACTTCATCCTGCTCTCGGGCGAGGACATGACGGCGCTTGGCTTTAACGCCCATGGCGGCCACGGCTGCATCTCGGTGACCTCGAACGTCGCCCCCAAGCTGTCCTCGCAGTTCCAGAACGCCTGCCAGCAGGGCAACTATGCCGAGGCACTGGCCCTGCAGGACAAGCTCGTACCGCTGCACAAGGCGCTGTTCCTTGAAAACAATCCCGGCGGCATCAAATATGCCGTGTCGCGGCTCAACCTCTGCCGGAACGAGTTCCGGCTTCCCGTCGTTCCGGTGAGCCGGGCGAACGAAGAGGCGATCGACGCGGCCATGGCACACGCGGGACTGCTCAACTAGGCACATCATGGCGACCAAACCCAACAAGCCCAGCATGCTGGTCACTGGCCTTGCGGCCGAAAACCGGCGCGCCCGCTTCGACTACGAGATCGTCGATACGCTCGAGGCGGGCATCATGCTGACCGGCACCGAGGTGAAGTCGCTGCGCACCGGCAAGGCGCAGATCGCCGAGTCCTACGCCTCGCCCGAACGCGGCGAGCTCTGGCTGATCAACGCCCACATCCCGGAATACCTTCAGGCCAACCGTTTCAACCACGAGGAGCGGCGGCCGCGCAAACTGCTGGTTAGCCGCAAGCAGCTGGCCAAGCTCAGCCAGGACGTCGAGCGCGCCGGCAACACCATCGTGCCGCTCAAGCTCTATTTCAACGAGCGCGGCATGGCCAAGCTGCTGATCGGCGTCGGCAAGGGCAAGAAGAACTACGACAAGCGCGCCACAGAGCGCGATCGCGACTGGAATCGCGACAAGGCCCGCCTGCTCAAGAACGGTTAGACGGCCGGTAAGCCCTCCCCGCGAACGGGAAGGGCTGCAGCTGCTTACTTCAGGGTGTCGGCGAAAAAGCTCGCGAACGAGTCCTGCACCAGCTTGGTCACTTCCGGCTGGTCGCTGTAAAAGCCGTAGCCATGGTCGGCCTCGGGAACCGTGACCATCTTGGCGTCAGGATAGGCCGCGGCCAGCATGTTGACCTCGTCCTGCTTGATCACCGTGTCCTTGTCGCCATGCACGATCAGCATCGGCCCCTTGTAGACGGCAATGGTCTCCATCGGGCTCGAGGCGAGCATTTCGTCGAACCAGCGTTTGCCCAGTTGCTGCTTTTGCCCATACTGCGTGGTGTAGTCGGCATAGCCCTTGTCGCTTGAGGCTTCGGCATAGAGCCGTTCGTATTCGGCCTCAGAGCCGGCAAAAAACAGCAGCAGGCTCTTGCCCGGATTTGCCGAAGGGGCCAGAAGCCCGATGGCCTTGTAGGGATTGTCACCGGTCGCCGCGATGGTCAGCGCGATGCGGCCGCCCATCGAATAGCCAAGAATGCCGAGGCGCGCCTTGTCGGCAGGGTAGTTCGCCAAGAGGTAGGCGAGGCTCGCATTGGAATCCGAGATCATGTTGCTGAGGTAACCCTCGGTGAAGGGCTCCTTGCTGTCTCCGGTGCCCGGAAAATCCATGCGAATCGACATGATGCCGGCATCGGCCAGCGCCTTGGCGAGCTTTTCGAAACCGCCACCTTCCTGCCGCCCGCCGCCATGGCCATGGTTCATCACCACTGCGGGAAACGGCCCGGTGCCCTCGGGAACCACCACGGTCGCGGGCACCGCCCGCGCGCCATTGGTGACGATGACCTCATCGATCGTTTGCGCCTGGGCCATGCTACTGGCGGCCAGCAGAGTGGCAACCGTCAGCAGGTGCGCTGCTAACTTGCGGAAAGCGTACATAGAAATCTCCTGAAACACCCGTGTCTCGGACGGGGTGAGCAAGGCTCGCACCAACGGAGCGGTCCGTCAAACGCCTCATCGGTCTGCCCGGGCTGCGAGGCATGCACGGCTAGGCGGCAAGCACCGCGCGCGCGCGCGGCCCACCACATCCTCGAACATCGCTTCGGTCAGAACGCCTGTATTCGTGTTGTAGCGGGAGCAATGGTAGCTGTCGAAAAGCCGCGCTCCACTGCTCAGTTCATGCTCCGCGCCATGTCCGAAGGGATACTTCGAGCGCTTCTCGCCCAGGGTGGTGAGCAGTGAATCGTGCGCGATCCGTCCCAGCACGAGGAAGAACTCGGGACGGTGAGTCTCGATAGTGGCGCTGAGGAACTGCCGGCAGGTGGCGATCTCCGGGCCGGTCGGCTTGTTCTGCGGCGGCACGCAGCGCACCGCATTGGCGATCAGCACCTTGTTGAGCGCCAGACCGTCATCGGGCCGCTCGTCATAGTGGCCGGTAGCCAGCCCGAACTTTTCCAGCGTGGCGTAGAGCAGGTCGCCGGCATAGTCGCCGGTGAACGGGCGGCCAGTGCGGTTGGCGCCGCGCAGGCCAGGCGCCAGTCCCACGATGATCAGGCGCGGCGCTGCATCACCCCAGTTGGGTACCGGCGCGTTGAAGAATTCGGGAAAGAGCCGACGATTGTCGGCGCGAAAACTCGCCAGCCGCGGACAAAGCGGACAGTCGTGCGGCGGATTGGTGGGCGGCAAAGGCTAACCTTGGGGCAGGGGACTCACTTGCCCACAGGTTCGGTGACTGCCTCTCGGCGGTCAACCGCCGGAGCCCGTTCCATGGGCGGCGTCCGACCGACGGTCTTGGCGAGGTCGGCGACATCAAGGAAGAAGTCAGCCTGGCGCCGAAGGTCATCAGCAATCATCGGAGTTGGCGTCGAGAGCGTGGAGACCACCGTGACCCGCTTGCCGCGCCGCTGCAACGCTGCCACCAGAGCGGTGAAATCGCCATCGCCGGAAAACAGCACCATGTGATCGTAGTGAGCGGCCATATCGAGTGCATCGACCGTGAGCTCAATATCCATGTTGCCCTTGATCTTGCGGCGGCCAGCAGAGTCGGTGAACTCCTTTGCCGGCTTGGTGACGACCGTAAAGCCATTGTAGTCGAGCCAGTCGATCAGCGGTCGGATCGAGGAATACTCTTGGTCTTCTACCAGCGCGGTATAGTAGTAGGCCCGCAGCAGATATGCCTTGCTCTGGAATTCAGCCAGCAACCGTCTGTAATCGATGTCGACGCCGATGGCCTTGGATGTCGCGTAAAGATTCGCTCCGTCGATAAAAAGGACGATCTTCTCGCGGGGGTCGATAGACATGCAAAAACTCTCCTGCCGGTAGGGCCCAATAGTAGCGAACATCTCGAAATATCAACTCAGGAATAAAGTTGATCCGAGTACTCCTGTTTAAGTAACTAGGCCTGCGTCCGGATTTTCAATCAGCGCCAGAAGGCCTCCGTTTGCAACAACAAAAACTGCCCCAAAAGGGGTGGAAAAAACGGCCTCTCAGACTAAGTCCCGATAAAACAGTGTGTTTTCGGCGTGGCAACGTTGTCTCTGCGGTCGATCAAATCCTTGCTCATCCCCCACACCTCGTGTATGAGGGCGCTTCTTTCCACAACCGCTGGAGACGTCCGTGGCACGCGTCACCGTTGAAGACTGCATTGAAAAGATCGAGAACCGTTTCGATCTGGTCCTGATGGCTGCCCATCGGGCCCGCATGATTTCGGCCGGCTCGCAGATCACCGTCTCGCGCGACAACGACAAGAACCCCGTTGTGGCGCTGCGTGAAATCGGCGACGGCGCGATCTCCCCTGAAGATCTGCGTGAGGACCTGATCCACTCGCTGCAGAAATATGTCGAGGTCGACGAGCCCGAGCGGCATGCTGCTCCGCTGCTCGACGCCAATGCCGACCAGGATGGCGATACTTTCGATACGATGAGCGAAGACGAGCTGCTTCGCGGCATCGAGAGCCTGGCGCCGCCGGAGCGTCGCGACGACTGACTTCGAACCGGCTCCTTCGGGCAAAATCGCTCCGGTGGAGCGATTTTAGGTGAGAAGGCCATGAGACCTATGGTCGAATGGCGCGCGGTACGATTGCCCCACAGCCGAAATATCCTATAGTCGATTGGCGCCGGGCCTCTTGTCCGGCGCCTTTTTCTTGACCTGGGCGCGCGGTGCGTCCGGCCGCTGGGAGCGCGGCACCCCAGATGATGCGTCAGTACGAGCTCGTCGAGCGGGTTCAAGCCTATAATCCGCACACCGACGAGGCGCTTCTCAACAAGGCCTACGTCTATGCCATGCAAAGCACGGCAGCCAGAAGCGCGCGTCCGGCGATCCCTACTTCAATCATCCGCTCGAAGTCGCTGCCATCCTCACCGAGCTCAAGCTCGACGATGCCTCCATCGCGGTGGCGCTGCTGCACGACACCATCGAGGACACCGACGCCACCCGCGCCGAGATTGATCAGTTGTTCGGCCCTGAGATCGGCGCCATCGTCGATGGCCTGACCAAAATCGAACGCCTGCAGCTGGTTACCCGCGAAGAGGCGCAGGCGGAAAACCTCAGAAAACTGCTGCTGGCCATCTCGGCCGATGTCCGTGTGCTGCTGGTCAAGCTCGCCGACCGCCTGCACAACATGCGCACGCTCGAGTTCATGGCGCCGGAAAAGCAGCGCCGCATCGCCAACGAGACGATGGAAATCTATGCCCCGCTCGCCGGCCGCATGGGTATGCAGGACATGCGCTCCGAGCTCGAAGGTCTCTCGTTCAAGGTGTTGCAGCCCGAACCCTACCGGGCAATCACCAGCCGGCTCGCCGAAATGCAGTCCGAGTTCGCCGAGACCATCGCCACCATCAAGACCGAACTGGGCGAGCGCCTCAAGGCCGAAGGCATCAATGCCGCCGTCTCCGCGCGGGTAAAGTCGCCCTGGTCGATCTTCACCAAGATCGACCGCAAGGCCATCGCGCTCGAGCAGCTCTCCGACATGATCGGCTTCCGCATCATCGTCGGCTCGGTTCCCGAATGCTATCGAGCACTCGGCATCGTCCATACCAACTGGAAGGTCGTCCCTGGCCGCTTCAAGGACTACATCTCGGTCCCGAAGCACAACGACTACCGGTCGATCCACACCACCATTGTCGGGGTCGGGCGGCAGCGCGCCGAACTGCAGATCCGCACCGAGGAAATGCACCGCATCGCCGAATACGGTATCGCCGCACACGCTCTCTATAAGGAGGGCGCCACTGACCAGATGCAAAAGCTAGAAGGCGAGAGCAAGGCCTTCGCCTCGCTGCGCTCGACCATCGAGCATCTGACCAAGGGCGGCTCGGGCGAGGAATTCCTCGAGTATACCAAGCTCGAACTGTTCCAGGACCAGGTGTTCTGCTTCACCCCGCGGGCCGACTGATTGCCCTGCCGCGCGGCG
>JACDQI010000270.1 GCA_015657675.1 Devosia sp. | reverse complement strand
GCGCCATCCGCCCGGTGCGCCGCCAGGCCGCCATGGCGCGGCGCAGCTGGTCGGCCTTGCCGGGTGAAAACCCCGCTCCCACGATGGCGATCTGCATCGCCTGCTCCTGGAACAACGGAATGCCCAGCGTGCGCTTGAGCACCTCCTCGAGTTCGGGCCGCATCGCCTCAGGCTTTTCCAGCCCCTGCCGACGCTTGAGATAGGGGTGCACCATGCCGCCCTGGATCGCCGGGCCGCACGATCGCCACCTCGATGACGAAATCATAAAAAGCCGTGGGCTTGAGCCGTGGCAGCATGGTCATCTGCGCCCGACTTTCGATCTGAAAGACACCCAGCGTGTCGGCGCGATGCGTCATCTTGTAGATCGGCGCGCTCGCCCGCTGGTCCCAGGGCAACTGGCTGTTGGCCGCGTCGGCCTCTTCGTCGAGCAGCTTGCTGAGATCGACATCCTGCCCGTAATGCACATGCATCATCTCATAGGCACGCCTCAGACAGGTGAGCATGCCGAGCGCCAGGATATCGACCTTCAGGATACCCAGGGCGTCGATATCGTCCTTGTTCCATTCGACGATCGTCCGGCTCTCCATCGCCGTCTTGCTGATCGGCACCAGGCTTTCGAGCGAATCCCGGGTGATGACGAAGCCGCCCACATGCTGGCTGAGGTGGCGCGGGAACGAGCGCAGCACCCGCACCACGTCGAACACCTGCGACAGCGTCGGGTCTTCGGGATCGAGCCGATCTTGCGCACCCCGTCCGCATCGATCATCGAGCCCCAGCCCCAATGCATCTGGTTGAGCGCCGCGATGGTATCGTCGGAGAGCCCGAACACCTTGGCAGTCTCGCGGATGGCGCTCTTGGAGCGGTAGGAAATCACCGTCGAGGTGAGCCCGGTGCGCTTGCCGCCATACTTGGCATAGACATATTGCATCACCTCCTCGCGCCGCTCGTGCTCGAAGTCGACGTCGATATCGGGCGGCTCGTCGCGCTCGGTGGAAATGAAGCGTCCGAACACCAGCCGCGCCTTGGCCGGGTCGACCTCGGTGATCCCGAGGCAGAAGCAGACCGAGGAATTGGCCGCCGAACCGCGCCCCTGGCAGAGGATCTTGAGATCGTCGCGGGCGTATCGGACGATATCGGCGACGGTCAGGAAATAGGCCGCATAGCCCTTGTAGCCGATGAGGCAGAGCTCGGACCAGACACTGGCCTTGACCTTGTCGGGCACCCCATCGGGATAGCGCTTGGCCGCCCCCACCCAGGTCAGCCGCTCCAGCGTTTCCTGCGCCGTCTCGCCATTGCCGATGGTCTCCTCGGGATAGTTGTAGCGCAACTGGTCGAGGCTGAAGCCAATCTTCGATAACAGGTTATTGGTTTCAACCAGCGCCTGCGGATAATCGGCGAACAGCCGCGCCATCTCGCGCGCCGGCTTGAGGTGCCGCTCGGCATTCTGTTCGAGCCGGCGGCCGGCGGTTTCGAGCGTCAGCCCCTGCCGGATGCAGCTCACCACGTCATGCAGGATCCGTCGGCCGGGCTCGTGATAGAGCACGTCATTGACCGCGAGCAGCGGCACCCCGGCCGCCGCCGCCATGGCGGCCAGCCGGTTGACCCGCGCCCGGTCATCGCCCTTGTAGGCCATCGCCGCCGCCATCCACACCCGGCCCGGTGCCAGCGCCACCAGCCGACCCAGCACCTCCGCGGCCTTGGCGAAATCCCCGCTCGGACTGAGGATCAGCAGCTGCCCCTCGATGAACTCTTCGAGGTCGGACAGTTCCAGCCGACAGTCACCCTTTTCGCCGCGCATGTTGCCGCGCGTCAGCATCTGGCAGAGCCGGCCATAGGCCAGCCGGTCGGAGGGATAGGCGATGATGTCGGGCGTGCCGTCGGCAAAGGCCAGCCGCACCCCCACCACATAGCGGAATCCCGGGAATTTCTCCGCCATGTCGCGATGCACCACATAGCCGCGCACCACCCCGGCAAAGCTGTTGCGATCGGCAATGCCAATGCCCGCTAGCCCCAGATGCATGGCCGCCGACACCAGCTCTTCCGGATGCGAGCCGCTGCGCAGGAAGGAGAAATTGCTGGTGACCATCAGCTCGGCATAGGCCGGATCGGGCGGCCGCGCCGTCGGCGGGCGCCCCGCGAAGCTGACGACCGAGTTCACGAAAAGAACCCGTGCAGGTACCAGCTGGGCGGCAGGTCGTTGCCGTAAATGCCCTGGCGGAACAGCCAGAACCGCCGCCCCGCCTCGTCCTCGGCGACATAATAGTCGCGCATAACCTGTTCTGGCACCAGCGGCACGAGCTTGGGCACCGGCGCAGCGCCGATGGCCGGTGGAGCCGCAACCTCTCGCCCCGGCAGCAGGAAATCGAGCTTCTGCCCGGACCGCCACCACTCCGATTCGATCCGCTCCGGCCCCGACGCCTTGGCGAAGCGGTAGCTCACCCGCCGCCACACCATGCGCACCGGCGGCCCATCCGGCACTTCGGCGATGACGGTGATCGGCTCCGGACTGGGCAAAAGCCGCAGCGGCCGCGGCAGAGTTGGGTCCGGCGCTGCCGACGGATCGTCCGGCGTCCGCGCCACCACCGGCTCGAGCCTGGCTGCCCGTTCCGGGATATGCGTGTTGATGAACCGCGTGCGCACCACCGCGAACGGCCCCAGCCGGCTGGTCATCCGGTCATAGAGCTTGTCGAGATCGGCCGCCCCATCATCGGTCTCGAACGCCCCCACCTGCGTCGAGCCGAGCTCGGACACCGAACTCGCCCCCAGCCGGATCATGTCGATGCCAAAGCCCGGATCATACTCGGCCACCAGCCGCTCGGCCCGGTGGTTGAACAGCCGCGAAATATGCTCGGGGTCGCGCGTCGCCCGTGCCGCATTGACCGAGAGCGTCATCACCTTGTGGTCGACCCGATAGATGAAGAGGTGAAAGCTCTGCGCCCCCAATCCCTCTTCGCCCAGCCGCAGCCCGAGCTGGATGGCAAGGTCATGGGCGCAGAGCAACACATCATCGAGTATGCCGATCGGCTCGGCAAAGCGCCGCTCGGCATAGCGTTCCGCCGGCGCACGCGCGGCACGGGGC
>JACDQI010000027.1 GCA_015657675.1 Devosia sp. | reverse complement strand
GGACAAGGTGCGTGAGCGCGCCGCTCGCGGCGTCAAGGTTCTCGGGGTCTGCAACGGCTTCCAGATCCTGATCGAGGCCGGTCTTCTGCCCGGCGCGCTGATGCGCAACATGTCGCTCAAGTTTGTCTGCAAGGAAGTCCGTCTCGAAGTCACCAATGCCGACACGGCCTTCACCCGCGGCTATACCAAGGGCCAGGTGATCCGCTGCCCAGTGGCGCACCATGACGGCAATTTTTTCGCCGATGCCGAGACGCTGGCTAGGCTCGAAGGCAACGGCCAGGTTGCGTTCCGCTATGCCGAGGGCACCAACCCGAACGGCTCGATCAACGACATCGCCGGCATCCTCAATGCGGAAAAGAACGTGCTTGGGCTGATGCCGCACCCGGAAAACCTGATCGAAGCCGCCCATGGCGGTACCGATGGCCGGGCGCTCTTTTCGGCTCTGCTACAGCAGGTGGCATGACGCCGGCGCTGAAAGCAGCCTATGCCGCCATAGGCTTGGTCGTCGGAATCGCCGGGCTCAGCATCGACGCCTGGGTGATCTTTCCGCCGCTCCTGGCCCAGGGCCGCGGACCGCTCGACGTGCTCGTCTACTACTGGACCTACTTCACCCACCTCACCAACCTCGGGCTGGTACTGGTCTACCTCGCCACCCTGGTGTCCTGGCGCGGTCTCGGCTGGTTCCGCCGGCCGCAGACGCAGGTATCGATGGCGGGTTTCATCACACTGGTGATGCTGTTCTACCATTTCATGCTGGCGCCCTACTACCAGATGGAGGGGGCGCTGCAGGTCGCGACCATCCTCCTCCACTACGTCACACCGCTGCTTTATCTGGGGTGGTGGACGCTTTGTGCGTCGCACGGCACCATGAGTTTTCGCGACCTGCCCGTCATGTTGCTGCCGGGTATCCTCTATGTCGTCTGGGTGCTCGTGCGCGGCCTCTGGGCCAACGAATATCCCTATGACATCCTCAACCCCGACAAGCTTGGCTATGGCGGCGTCGTTATCGGCGTCGGCATCATCTTTGTGGCCGTGTCGATCTTCTGCCTGCTGCTGATCTGGCTCGATGGTCGCCTCCGACCCGCCGCAATTGCGCGGTGAGCATTGCGCCACGCGCGGTGGCGCGGCGGCGACCCATGGGCTATAGCGGGCCCTGAACCCCACCCAGCCCGGATTCGAGCCCGCTGCATGAGCTTCGACAATTCTATCGACATCACCTCGAAAATGGTCGCCGATCACGGGCTGAAGCCGGATGAGTACGGCAAGATCCTGCAGCTGATCGGCCGCAACCCGACCTATACCGAGCTCGGCATTTTCTCGGCGATGTGGAACGAGCACTGCTCTTACAAGAGCTCGAAAAAGTGGCTGAAGACCCTGCCAACCACCGGCGAGCGCGTGATCCAGGGGTCCGGGCGAAAAATGCCGGTGTCGTCGATATCGGCGACGGCCAGGCCATCGTCTTCAAGATGGAATCGCACAACCACCCAAGCTTCATCGAACCCTACCAGGGTGCGGCGACGGGCGTTGGCGGCATCCTGCGCGACGTTTTCACCATGGGGGCTCGCCCTGTCGCTGCCATGAATGCGCTGCGCTTCGGTGATCCCAAGCACGAAAAGACCCGCCATCTCGTCTCCGGCGTCGTCGCCGGCGTCGGCGGCTACGGCAATGCCTTCGGCGTCCCGACCGTTGGCGGCGAGGTCGAGTTCGACGAGCGCTACAACGGCAATATCCTCGTCAACGCCTTTGCCGCCGGCCTCGCCGATACCGACAAGATCTTCTATTCCAAGGCCGAAGGCGTCGGCCTGCCCGTCGTCTATCTCGGTGCCAAGACCGGCCGTGACGGCGTCGGTGGCGCCACCATGGCGTCGGCCGAGTTCGGCGACGATATCGAGGAAAAGCGCCCGACCGTGCAGGTCGGCGACCCGTTCACCGAAAAACGCCTGCTCGAAGCCTGCCTCGAACTGATGGCCACCGGCGCCGTCATCGCCATCCAGGACATGGGCGCAGCGGGCCTCACCTGCTCGGCCGTCGAAATGGGCGCCAAAGGCGACCTCGGCATCGAATTGGACCTCGACAAGGTGCCGGTCCGCGAAGACGCGATGACGCCCTATGAGATGATGCTCTCGGAAAGCCAGGAGCGCATGCTCATGGTGCTGCAACCGGAAAAGGAAGCCGAAGCGCGCGCCGTCTTCGAGAAGTGGGAACTCGACTTTGCCACAGTCGGCAAGACCACGGACGACCTGCGCTTCCGCGTGCTCTGGAAGGGCGAAGAAGTCGCCAATCTCCCCATCAAGGATCTTGGCGATCAGGCCCCCGAATATGATCGTCCCTGGACCGTGCCGGTGCCCCCGGCCCCGCTGGCAGCCGACGACATTCCGCAGTTCGACATCGCCGATGCCCTGCTCCGCCTTGTCGGCGGCCATCATGGCTCGTCGCGCCGCTGGGTCTACGAGCAGTATGACACGCTGATCCAGGGTAATTCACTGCAGCGCCCGGGCGGCGATGCCGGCGTCATCCGCGTCGAAGGCCACCCCACCAAGGCCCTCGCCTTCACCTCCGACGTGACCCCGCGCTATTGCGAGGCCGACCCTTATGAAGGCGGCAAGCAGGCCGTCGCAGAGTGCTGGCGCAACCTGACTGCCGTCGGCGCCGAGCCGCTGGCCGCCACCGACAACCTCAACTTCGGCAATCCCGAGCGCCCGGAAATCATGGGCCAGCTGGTCCATGCCATCAAGGGCATCGGCGAAGCCTGCACGGCGCTGGGCTTCCCGATCGTTTCGGGCAATGTCTCGCTCTACAACGAGACCAACGGCCGCGGCATCCTGCCGACCCCGACAATCGGTGGTGTGGGTCTCTTGCCCGACTCGAGCCAGATGGTTGGCGCCGGCTTCGTCGCCGAAGGCCAGCCGATCCTGCTGTTTGGCGCACCCGACTGGTGGGGCACGCATCTGGGCCAGTCGATTTACCTGCGCGACATTTTCGGCCGCCGCGATGGTCCGCCACCGCCGGTGGATCTGGCCCACGAACGCAAGGTCGGCGATCTCGTCCGCATCCTGATCCGCGACGGCCTCGCCACCGCAGTGCACGACCTCTCTGACGGCGGTCTGGCTGTGGGTTTGGCCGAAATGGCCATGGCCTCGGGGATCGGCGCCACGGTCAACCAGCTCGATGGCGGCGACCCGATCCCGCTGTTCTTCGGCGAGGACCAGGGGCGCTACCTCGTCACCATGCCGCGCGAAAAACTCGATTACTTTTTCGAGGAGATCTATCCCTATGCCGGCATCTTCGCACCCTGGATCGGCACCACCGGCGGCACCGACCTGATCCTCGGCGAAGCCCGCCCAATCCCGGTGGCCGAGCTCAAATCCGCCCACGAAAACTGGTTCCCGACCTACATGCAGGGCGAATAGCCCTGCATAGTCCGGCCCGGCGGGTAGGCACCGCGCGAGCTTTCCTCTACCGTCACCCTGCCGACACGATTGGCCGTCAGAACGGCGCTACACGAAGACGGGGTACGAGTATGAAACGGTTGAGCGCCTCGCGCAGTGCGGTCCTTTTGGCGTCCCTCGTGCTGGCGGCAACGCCGCCGGCGATCGCCCAGGACAAGGTGGAAATGAACGTGCTGCAAGGCGCCCTGCCCGAGCGCCCGTTCACGGTCATCTATCCAAACATTCTTGAAGTCGTCGACGACGGCAGCGACGTCACGGTACTCACCCTGCGCCACCCCGATGCCGTCATGCAGTGCGATGCCTTGGTGCAGGACGGCGCCGGCGCCGACTGGTCAGCCGAAAAGGCGCTCGAAACCCTCGACGTCAACGGCATCATCGCCACCTGGGCACCGGATTTCCCCGGCTTCAAGGTCACTGGCCAGAGCCTTACCCGCTTCCAGAGCGGCCCGGCGCTGATGTTCGAAGCCGAGAGCGAAAGCTCCCCGCTCGGCGTGCCGCTCAAGATCGTGCATGCCGAAGCCACCGATGGCGGACGCTTTTACGCCCTAGAGTGCCTCGTCGAGCGCGGCGCCGCCAATGACGCCCGGCCGATGGTCGATTTCATCATCGCCAACTTCTCCACCCGCTCGGACGGCACCTGCTGCGTCGATCCGGCTGATCCGCGCGGCTGAGACGGCTTGAGCATGGCGCCCTCGGGTGCCATATCTGCCTCAACCACGTCAGGAGTCTCGCCATGCCAATGCCCGCCCACGAGATCGAGCGCCGCATCAAGGCGGCCATTCCCGACGCCCAGGTGGAGATCCGCGACCTCGCCGGTGACGGCGACCACTATGCCGCAACGGTGATCTCCGAGAGTTTCCGCGGCAAGACCCGCGTGCAGCAGCACCAGCTCGTCAACGCCGCCTTCGGGGCCGACATGGGCACCACGCTGCATTCGCTCGCTTTGCAGACCAAGGCGCCGGAGTGATGTCTACTGAGCCGGGTTGCCGATTCTGCCTCGGCAATCAGTTGCTCGTCGACACGCCAATCCTGCAAACCGAGCATTTCTATATGCTGGGCAGCATCGATCCGATGGTGCCCATCGCCGGCATGCTGATCCCCAAGCGTCATAGCGAAACGCCCTTCGAGCTTGAAACCCAGGAATGGGCCGACTTTGGTAATGCCCTGACCGCGGCCCGCGCCCACTTCGCAGATCGGAAGCCAGACGGTTACACTCTTGGCTGGAATGTCGGCGCGGTCGGCGGACAGCATGTGTTCCACGCGCATCTGCACATCATCCCCCGCTTTGCCGGCGAACCGAATGAGGGGGTGGGACTGCGGCGCATCATGCGCACTCCGACCTGGAGGCCGGAAGATTGACCCGTTCGGTTCTCTTCGACGTCGATGGCGTGCTGATCCACGGCTACCACCACCGGCCCGAACTGCAGCGGCGCTGGGATGCGAACCTACAAGCCGACCTGGGGATACATCCGCAGAGCCTCAAGCAGGCCTTTTTCTATGACGTCTTCATGAAAAAGGTCATCATCGGTCAGATGAATCTGGTCGACGCCCTCGACCGCGTCCTGCCCGGCCTCGGCTATCGCGGCTCGACCATGACGTTTGTCGACTATTGGTTCGACCACGACAGCCAGCTCAATGCCGAACTGGTCGATGTTGCCCGGCGACTGAAGGCCGCTGGAGCACGGGTCTATATCGCCACCAACCAGGAGCATCTGCGGGCCCGGCATCTCTGGCACGCGTTGCGTCTGGGCGAGGTGTTCGAGGACATGTTCTACGCCGCCAGGCTGGGCGTCATGAAGCCCAATCCCGAGTTCTTCGCCAAGGTAGACCGCCGCCTCGGTCCGCAAGCTGAACCGCCGCTGCTCTTTGACGACAGCCCGCCCGTCATAGCCGCTGCCCGCACAGCGGGCTGGGAGGCGGTCGAATACAACCGACTGGAAGACTGCACCACGCACCCCTGGATCGCCGAGCGTCTGGCATGACCTGGACGATCCGCCCGATGCGTGCCGGCGACGGCGGGGAGATGATGCGGCTGCACCATCGCGCCATCATGGCGACGCATGAGGACTACTACTCGGTCGAGCAACGGCGCAGCTGGGCTTTCGGCCTCGAGCCCGGGCAATACAAGGTGCCCGAGAACGGCCATTTCGACGTCGTCGAGGCCTATGATGTGGTCATCGCCTTCTGCGACCACACCCTCGACGAGGTCATCGGGCTCTACATAGATCCGGCATGGCAGGGCCGCGGCATCGGCACGGCCCTCATGCAGCAGGCCGAGACACGCATGATCGCTGCCGGCAGCCCTATCGCCAGAGTGCATTCCGCGCTTTCCTCGCAATCCTTCTACGAGCGGCAGGGCTTTGTCGAAGTCGAGCGCACCCAGCATCGCACCCGCGGCGGGTTACTGCTCCCCAGCGTGCGCCTGCAAAAATCCATCGGCTGATGCCGATGGACGGTCTCGACACCGCCCGAATGCTGTCCTATCTACTCAGGTAACGCTCCCGCCCTTCCCGCGGAGCAACGAAAGGCTGCCACTATGACTGACATCAATTCCGTGATCGATGCGCAGGTGAAGTCGAGCGACGTGTTCCTCTACATGAAGGGCTCGCCGGACTTCCCCCAGTGCGGTTTTTCCGGCCGCGTCGTGCAGATCCTGAACTATCTGGGCGTCGACTATCAGAGCGCCAACGTGCTCGAGAGCCAGGAACTGCGCGAAGGCATCAAGGCCTACGCCAACTGGCCGACCATCCCCCAGCTCTACATCAAGGGTGAGTTCATCGGCGGCGCCGACATCGTCACTGAAATGTTCCAGGCCGGCGAACTGCAGTCGCACCTCGCCGAAAAGGGCATCCAGGTCACGCAGACGGCCTGACGCTAAACTCTCTGCAAGCTTCCGAGGCGCGGCTTTGCCGCGCCTTTTGTGTTCCTAGGCCCGCTTCTTGATGCTGCCAGCCACCCGAGATGGAAAGTCTGCGGCAAACCGCAGCTCGCGCAGCGGCCGCACCCGGCGCGTGGCCTCCGCATAGGTCGGATGCGCCTTGTAGGCGGCCAGCGCCGCCTCATCCGGGAACTCGGCATAGACCACCACGTCCACGTCATTGGCGATCTGGTCGACCTTGGCGTTACGCGTGACTTCGAACACGGTGGAAAAGGGAATCGTCCCCAGCAGCTCAAGGCCATCAACAATGGCGTCGATATTGCCCGGTTCGCGAGCGGTGAAGAAGACGATGTGGCGGATCACGAGAGGGGTCCTTCTGGCGTGACGCTTACGTAAGCCTTGCAACGCGAAACGCAATTGCATGGCTGCATGGCCCCCTTGCATCAATTGCTGTGATCGGAGGCATGCCAAGTTGGCATTTCCAGCCGCACGCCGGCGGGTGTAGCAGTGGAATGCTGGAGACCTGCCATGTCGTCGATCACTGCCACCTCGCGTTCCGCTGCCGTACCGCTGCTCGTTCTGGTGATCTGCGGTTGCGTCATTGCCGCCGTGACCAACGGCATCCGCACCAGCTTCGGGCTCTTCACCCTGCCGGTGACCGCCGATCTGGGCGTGACACGCGAGGCCTGGGGTCTCGCCATGGCCATCCAGAACCTCGCCTGGGGCATTGCCCAGCCCTTCGCCGGTGGCCTCGCCGATCGCTACGGCACCGCCAAGGTGGTGATCGGTGGCCTCGTCATCTACGCACTGGGACTCGTGCTGATGCTCAACTCGGTCGATGGCAGCCTGCTGGCACTCACGGCCGGCGTCATCGTCGGCGTCGGCATCGCCGCGTCATCCTTTTCCATTGTCATGGCCGCCTTCGGACGCAACGTGCCGCAGGAAAGCCGCGCCATGATCTTCGGCGTCGCCACGGCCGCCTCGTCCTTCGGCCAGTTCGCCTTCGCGCCGATCGGCCAGGCCTTCATCGACAGTTTTGGCTGGACCACGGCCATGCTCTATCTTGCCGCCATCCTGGCACTGGTCATTCCGCTGACCTTTGCGCTGCGCGGGCGCACCGAGAACGCGGTCGGCCAGGCCGATATGCCCTTCATGCAGGCCATGTCCCGCGCCTGGGGCTATGGTTCCTACAAGCTTCTGGTGATCGGCTTTTTCGTCTGCGGCTTCCACCTCGCCTTCATCAGCGTGCACATGCCGGCTTACCTCGTGCAGTGCGGGCTATCACCGGCCACGGGCAGCTGGGCCATCGCGGTGATTGGCCTCTTCAACATCGCCGGCTCGCTCCTCTCCGGCTATCTCGGCAGCCGCCTGCCCAAGCAGCTGCTGCTGGCCAGCATCTACTTTGCCCGCGCCGTTGCCATCGGCCTATTCGTGTTGTTTCCGGTCACCGAGGTCAGCGCCTATATCTTCGCTGCCGCAATTGGCCTCCTCTGGCTCTCCACCGTGCCGCTGACCGCCGGCCTCGTGAGTCTCTTTTTCGGCGCGCGCTACATGGGCATGCTCTATGGCGTTGCGTTCTTCAGCCACCAGCTTGGCTCATTCGTCGGCGTCTGGCTGGGCGGCTATGTCTATGATGCCACGGGCTCCTATAGCCTCGTCTGGTATCTCGGCATCCTGCTCGGACTGGGCTCGGCAGCCATTCACCTGCCGATCCGGGAGCAGACCTCTCGCACCTTCGCCCTGCCCCAGACGGCCTGACGCCAAGGCCTGAAGCCTTTTGGCCGCAGTTTGATTCCAATCCGACCCATCGGCTTGTCTTGGTCGGCATTCGGGTTCATGACAACGATCCCCATCCGACCTCCCACTCTTGAGTGATCATGTTCGAGCTACCACGAGCGATACGGGATCCGTCCCGTGTCGAGTTCATCACGCTTGTTGCCGCGCTCATGGCGCTCAATGCGCTGGCCATCGACGTCATGCTGCCGGCCCTGCCCTACATGGGGGAAGCACTTGGCATCAGCCACGAGAACGAGCGCCAGTTCGTGGTCGGCGTCTACATGCTCGGCTTCGGCATCGCCCAGCTCGCCTTCGGTCCGATCACCGATCGCTTCGGCCGCCGCGCGCCGCTGTTCTTCGGCCTGATCGTCTATCTCTTCTGTGCCTTTGCGGCGACCTTCGCGCCCAACTTCGCCGTGCTGCTTGCCTTGCGTTTCACCCAAGGCTTGGGCGCTGCCGGCACGCGCGTCATCGCCACCGCCGTCGTGCGTGACAAATACTCGGGCCGCGAGATGGCCGAGGTGATGTCGCTCACCTTCATGATCTTCATGGCCATCCCGATCATCGCCCCCGGCATCGGCCAGGTGATCCTGCTCTCCGGGCCGTGGCAGAACATCTTCATCTTCATGGGTGGACTGGCGACCGTGATCGCCCTCTGGGCCTATTTCCGCCTGCCCGAGACCATGCACCCGGAATACCGCCGGCCACTCAGCCTCAAGGGCATCTATGAGGGCTTCAAGGTGGTGGTGACCAACCGCATCGCCTTCTCCTACGGGCTTGCCGGCACGTTCCTGTTCGGCGCCATGTTCGGCTTCATCTCGGCCAGCCAGCAGATCTTCGTCGAAATCTATGGCCTCGGGCCCTACTTCCCGCTCGCCTTCGCGGCGATGGCGGGGTTCATCGCCATCGCCCAGTTCATCAACTCAAAGGTCGTGCGCCGCATCGGCATGCGGCGCTGAGCCACTTCGCTATCCTGGTCTACCTGGCAGGTGCGGTGGTCTGGCTGACGCTGGCGCTGCTGGGGCCGGTACCTTTCCCGGTGTTCTTCATCAACCTCCTGGTGATCCAGTTCTTCTTCGGCTGGGCCGCGTCGAACATGAACTCGCTCTCGATGGAGCCGCTAGGCGCTGTGGCCGGAACCGCCGCCTCGGTCTTCGGATTCATCCAGACCGTCGGCGGCGCTCTGCTCGGCACCTATATCGGCCAGCATTTCGACGGCACGCTGATCCCCAACGCCATGGGTTATGTGGCAATGGGCTCGCTGGTGCTGATCTGTGTGCTGGTGGCCGAAAAGGGCAAACTCTTCGGCGCCAGCCCGGAATACACCAAGGCACCCGTCGTCGAGGGGCACTAGCCGATTTCGACCTACCGCTTGTGCCCCACATAGACCGTCCAGCCCAGCAGCGGCCGGATGGTGCGGAGGTAGTAGCCCCAGTCGGCATTGCTCTTTTCGAGCACGGCATTCTGCCAGGGATGATCGCGATGTTCGCGACACCAGCGCAGCGTCGCATGCCGGTGGTGACAGGCATAGCGCTCGAAATCGGCGTCCGAGGCGGAAATCATCGCCGAGACGTCCGCACCATGACGCTCCACCACGCCCATGGTCTCGATCGCATCGTTGGGCAGCCATTCCGATCGGTGCAGGTGTGGCCGGTGCTTCAGCGTCAGATCCCCGATGACGATCGCGCCGCCCGGCTTGGCCAGCGCCATCATCCACTCGACAGCGCTCACAAAGCCGTCGAGCGCAAAGCTGGCGCCCAGGCACATGACGATGTCGAACGAGTTCTGCGGCGCGCGGAAATTCTTGACCGTGCCCTCGACGAACTCGAGCTTTCCGGCCGCCGGGCGCTTGCGGCGCGCCACATCGAGAAAGCTTGGGTTGAGGTCAACCCCGGTCCCTTCGATGGTGTAGCGCTCAGCCCACTGGCGCAGCACCCATGCCTTGCCGCAGCCAATGTCGAGGACGCGCAGGCCGTCCCGGATGTCACAGTAATCGTCCAGCAGCCGAAGCTTCCGATCGGTGATCGGGTTCTGGATCTCGATGTCGCGCTCGGCGATCGCCCAATACAATTGACTGTCCAACTGCGCCTCCCAACGCCGCCGGTTGAGTCTTGAGCCTATACCGTAAACACCTCACGGCGCAGCAGGCCCCAGGTTTCTTTGTCGGGGGCGAGGATCAGCCCGCCGGCGCGATGACTGGGAAGGTAGGGCGAGCCATCGAACCGCGCCGCATAGCCCCCGGCTTCCTGCGAGATCAACGTACCCGCCAGATGGTCCCAGGGCATGAGTTTGTTGAACATCACAAAATGCGTATGCCCACTGGCAAACAGCCGATAGTCGTGCCCGGCCACGCGATAGTTCGCCGCCACCCGTACCTTGGCAAGGTTCCCCAGCACAGCCGGCTTGCTCTCCTGCGGGAGGAAGGCGATCGAAACCGTTCCGACCATCTGGTCGAGCGTTGGCGGTGTTGCCACCTTGAGCCGCACCGAACTGCCATCCGGCCGCTTCATGAAGGCGCCTGCGCCTTTTTCAGCGACGAACCAGTCATCGCCCATCGGATCGTAGATGATGCCGGCGACGGTCTCGCCCTTGCTCACCACGGCCGCCATCACCGCAAAGAGCGGCAGCCCCGCAGCAAAGTTCGCCGTCCCGTCAACCGGGTCGACCACCACCGCCAGATCGGCCTCATCCAGGCGATCCAGCAGTGTCGGGTCGGCAGCGACGGATTCCTCACCGACGAACAGCGCGTTGGGCGCCAGCTCGGCCACGCGCGCCTTGATCATCCGCTCGGCCTGCTCGTCGGCCTCGGTGACGAGGTCGATAGCCTCGGACTTCTGCCGCACCATCGAGTCGTCGAGCCGGCGGAAGCGCGGCAGTATTTCTGCCTTGGCCGCATCGCGCAGAATGGTCATCAGGGCATCGACGTCGAGGACGGCACGGCTCACGCTAATCACTCCAGTACTCAAATCACGTGCGGCCCAGTGGCCGTTAAAGTCAGTCGGCGTCGCGCGTCGGAACGGCAGCCAGCCCGGCGAAATCGAACAGTTTGGGGTCGAGCAGATGGCTCGGATTGGCGTTGCCCAGCGCCCGGATCATGATGTCCTTGCGGCCCGGCTGGCGCTGCTCGATGTCGTTGAGCATCGCCTTCATGGCGTTGCGCTGCAGCCCGTCCTGCGATCCGCAGAGGTCGCAGGGGATGATCGGAAAGGCCATCGCCTCGGCGAACCGCGCCAGGTCCGGCTCGGCGCAATAGATCAACGGTCGCAGCACCATCAGATCGCCGTCGTCATTGCGCAGTTTCGGCGGCATCGCCGCCAGCCTGCCGCCGTGGAACAGGTTGAGAAAGAAGGTCTCTAGGCTGTCTTCGCGATGGTGGCCCAGGACCAGCGCCGAACACCCCTCTTCCCGGGCAATGCGGTAGAGATGGCCCCGCCGCAGCCGCGAGCAGAGCGAGCAATAGGTCGCCCCGGCCGGCAGCTTGTCGGTGACGATCGAGTAGGTGTCCTGGTACTCGATCCGGTGCGGCACGCCGATCTTGCTGAGGTACTCGGGCAGGATGTGCTTGGGAAAGTTCGGCTGCCCCTGGTCGAGATTGCAGGCCAGGAGCTCCACCGGCAGCATGCCGCGCCACTTGAGATCGAGCAGGATGGCGAGAAGTCCGTACGAATCCTTGCCGCCCGACAGCGCCACGAGCCAGCGGTCACCCGGCGTCACCATGCCGAACTTGTCCAGCGCCTCGCGCGTCTGCCGCACCAGGCGCTTGCGGAGCTTGTTGAATTCCCCGCTCTGCGGCGCCGCGGCAAACAGCGGATGCGCCCCGGCAATGGCCTCGGCGCTCTCTTCGATCTGCTCTTGGCTGATGATCTCGTTCATGGCCCGGGTGATACCGCATTACATCGCGGTAACAAAGTGCCCGCTTCCTTGCCGATGTCGGGATACGTCAGTTAGATGACGTTAATCATGTGGCGCAGGAGTCCCCGCCGTGTTTCGTTCGTTTTTTCCTTCTCCCAAACTCTTCTTCACCTCGGCAATGGTCTGGCTGTTGCTGGCTACGATGGCTTGGGTAACGGTGGGCGGATCCCTGCGGCCGTTTCTGAGCCTTGATGGCTTCCTCGTCGCCCCCATGTGCGCGCCAGCCCCAGCCGTTGATCCGGCTGCCGCGGCCACTGCTCCGCAGACTGACCAGGCGGCGCCAACAACGCCTGAAGCCCCTGCGGCGGAGCCACCTGCAACCGTGACGACGGCAGCCTGTACGCCGGAAGGGACCTTCCTCACGGGCGAACAGGTCTGGCTCTACCAGTACGTGCTCATGGTCGCGATCCTGTTCTGCCTCTTCTGGTTCTTCTATGAGCGGAACGAATGGTACTGGTGGTCGGTCGTCGCCACGACCGGCATCCTGCTGATCACCTACTTCAACGTACAGGTCGATGCCTTCGTCAACAACTGGCAGGGTACGTTCTTCAATACGCTGCAAAGTGCACTCTCGACCCCCGGATCGGTGGCACCGAGCAAGTTCTACGCTGAGGTCATCACCATCATCGCGGTGTCGGTGCCGCGTATCCTCGTGCTGGTGATCCTTGCCTTCCTCACGAGCCACTATGTGTTCCGGTGGCGCAAGGCCATGAACTCCTACTACATGCGCTACTGGCATGCGATCCGCACCACCGAAGGCGCTGCGCAGCGCGTGCAGGAAGACACGATGCGGTTCGCCCAGATCGTAGAAGACCTCGGCACGAGCTTTTTCGATGCTCTGATCACCCTGGCGGTGTTCCTGCCGATCCTCTGGGGTCTTTCACAGAGCGTCACCGAGCTGCCGTTCTTTGGTCAGGTTCCAGGCAGCCTGGTCTGGGTTGCGCTTGTCTCGGCGGCCCTGGGAACAGTGTTCCTGGCTGCCATCGGCTTCAAGCTGCCGGGCCTGCAGTTCGAAAACCAGAAGGTTGAGGCGGCGTATCGAAAGGAGCTGGTCTATGGCGAGGACAATGCCGATCGCGCCGAGCCGCTCAAAATTCGCGAAATCTTCGCCTCGGTCCAGAAGAATTATTACCGCATCTACTGGCACTACACGTACTTCAACTTCGCCCGCTACGGCTATCTGCAGCTTGCCGGATACATCCCGCTGCTGATGCTGGCGCCGTCGATCCTCGCGGGCACGCTCACGCTTGGGCTGTACCAGCAGGTTCAGGGCGCCTTCGGCCAGGTCGCGTCCTCCTTCCAGTTCCTGGCTCGCGCCTGGGGCACGGTGATCGAACTGATTTCCGTCTACAAGCGCCTGCGACTGTTCGAGAGCTACATCCCGAAAGACCAGTTGCCGATCAAGGAGTCGGTCAGCGGCGCCGCCACGATCTGACACTCGTTCCCTCCAATTCATGGGGGGAACGTATGCCAACCTCCTCCGCACATGGGCCCTGGATCATCCCCACCTTCGTGGGGATGACACCAGGTGTTGGGGTCAGTTTGGTGCCAAGCCTTCATGGTTCGAGAGGCTCACCATGAGGGCTGATGATACTGCCGAGTGCCATTGAGGACCTCATGGTGAGCCTGTCGAACCACGAGGTCCGGGCACACTGATGCTCCGGCCGGGCTGTCGCCTTCCGGGACAGCAGGTGGCTCTTTCTCTCCCTCACGGGGAGTGAGGTCCCGACTGAAGTTCTAGGGCCACGAGCGAAGCGAGTTGGTCGCTGCAGAACGCAGGCGTTTCTGCCCCCAAAAGCAAAAGGGCCACTCCGAGGAGCAGCCCTTCAACTTCTGTGGTCCGTCGAACGCGCTTAGCGCGAGTAGAATTCGACGACCAGGTTCGGTTCCATCTGCACCGGATAGGGCACATCGGAGAGCACCGGGACGCGCACATAGGTGACGACGCCCTTGGCGTGGTCGACTTCCAGGTACTCCGGAACGTCGCGCTCGGCGAGCTGGGCGGCTTCGAGCACGATGCCGAGCTGCTTGGACTTCTGCTTGATCTCGACCACGTCGCCGGCCTTGACCGAATAGGACGGGATGTTGACCTTCTTGCCGTTCACCGTCACGTGGCCGTGGCTGACGAACTGACGGGCAGCGAACACGGTCGGCACGAACTTGGCGCGATAAACGATCGCGTCCAGACGGCTCTCGAGCAGGCCGATCAGGCGCTCGCCGGTGTCACCCTTGACGCGGGCGGCTTCGGTGTAGAGCTTCTTGAAGGCCTTTTCGGTGATCGAACCGTAGTAGCCCTTGAGCTTCTGCTTGGCACGCAGCTGCAGACCGTAGTCGGAGGTCTTGCCCTTGCGGCGCTGGCCATGCTGGCCGGGGCCAGTAGGAACGGGCGGTTGACCGAGCTCT
>JACDQI010000269.1 GCA_015657675.1 Devosia sp. | reverse complement strand
CCCTCGAAGAGATTGATCGACACCTTGATGTCGGGCATATCGCGGCAGATATCGGCGAGGTCGTTCCGCACCTGCTGCATCAGGCTGAGCGTCATCGGGATGGCGAGGCCGGTGACCTCAGCATAGTCGATGAATGAGCCGGGGAGCACCACCTGCCCGTTCTTCTTTTCCCAGCGACAGAGCACCTCGCAGCCGGCCAGCGCGCCCGTGCGCAGATTGATCACAGGCTGGTACCAGGGCTTGATCTCGCCGGCCTGGATGGCACGCTCAAGATCAAAGGCCGGCAGGCTGGAGCGACGCACATACTGCAGCGCCAGCACCAGGAAGCCGCCGCTCATCAGGCATGCGATGATGGTAAAGCCCGCATCGAGATCGGCATAGTCGGCGCGCACTACGGCGAACGGCACCGCCGATTCTGCCTTGATGGGTATTTCGCCGGCGATTGACTGGGCCGCAACAAACTCGGTGCCGCCGCGATTCTCGAAGGCGGTGGGGTCTCCCGCCGCCAGAACGCTCGTGCCATTGGTCAGCGAGATGCGCACCATGGCGGTTGGTTTGAGGCCGCGCAGCAGGCTTTCGGGTGGGTTGGCGATCACCGGAACAAATGCCGACACCTTACGCTGGCCGCCAAAGTTCTGCGTGACCTTCAGGACCGGGTTCTTCATGTCGGCCAGTTCAACTACCGTGAGCGTCTCGGAATGGCCGGGGATCGACAGCGTGTCGGAGAGAGCCGAGTAGCTCACCTGTTTGCCGAAGGCGTCGCAGTACTGCACCCCGTCGGCATTCTCGACCAGCACTTGCTTGAGATAGAGGCTCGACTCCATCTGCTTGTGCACGTTGGCGATAAAGGTCGGCGTGCAGAGCGAGGGGCTTGAGGCCAGAATCGAGCGCAGCGAGGTGATGGCCTCCTGGGCCGTTGCCTGGATGCGCTCGGTGACACTGTCGACGGTCATCTGCAGCTGAGCGCGTTCGCGGACGCGGACGTAGGAATCGAGCAGGTAGTCGACGCCAAGCACCGGCAGGAACGCCGCAATGGCGCTCAACAGCATGATCGCGTGAGTAAATTTCGACTTCACCGCAGACTCTCGGCCCTTCTGGGACCCTAGTAGTAGCCTGCCGAGATTTAAGAGAGTGTTAACGAGAGTTAACCATCTGTGCCGGAATGAGCCATCGGCATGAAGGCCCGGTCGAGGCGCCTGCCCCGACCGGGTCTGTCGCTTATTCCTTGACGCTGAGCCGGATGCTGAGCTCACGCAGCTGCTTGGGCGCGGCCGGCGACGGCGCGCCCATCAGCAGGTCTTCGGCCTGCTGGTTCATCGGGAACAGCGTGATCTCGCGGAGGTTCTGCGCACCGCAGAGCAGCATCACCACACGGTCGATACCAAAGGCGGCGCCACCGTGCGGTGGTGCGCCATACTGGAAGGCGCGATAAAGGCCGCCGAACTGCTCTTCCACCTCGGCCCGCGACTTGCCGGTCAGCTCGAAGGCCTTGACCATGGTCTCGGGCAGCTGGTTACGGATCGAGCCCGAAGCAATCTCGAAGCCGTTGCAGACCGCGTCGTACTGGAACGCCTTGATGGTCAGCGGGTCCTGCGAGTTCAGCGCGTCGATGCCACCCTGCGGCATGGAAAAGGGGTTGTGCGCGAAGTCGATGCGCTTTTCTTCCTCGCTCCACTCGTAGAACGGGAAGTCGACGATCCAGCACATCTTGAACTGGTCGAGCTGCGTCAGGTTGAGGTCGAGGCCGATCTTGACCCGAGCCTCGCCGGCAAACTTGTACATCTTCTCTGGCCGGCCGAGCACGAAGAACACGGCGTCGCCGTCGCCCAGCCCAAGCTGGGTGCGGATAGCCGCCGTGCGCTCCTCGCCGATGTTCTTGGCAACCGGACCAGACCCGGCGCCGTCCTTGAAAAAGATATAGCCGAGGCCCGGCTGGCCCTGCCCTTGCGCCCAGGCGTTCATGCGATCGCAGAAGGCGCGGCTGCCGCCGGTCTTGGCCGGAATCGCCCAGACTTCCACCTTTTCATCGCTGGCGATCTGGTTGGCGAACACGCCAAATCCCGAGCCGCGGAAGTGGTCGGTGACCGCCTGTATCTCGATCGGGTTGCGCAGGTCCGGCTTGTCCGAGCCGTACGTGCGGATCGCCGTGTCATAGGCAATGCGCGGCCAGTTGCGCGTCACGGGCTTGCCGTCGGCAAACTCCTCGAACACGTTGGTGATCACCGGCTCGATGGTCTCCCAGATCTCTTCCTGGGTGACAAAGCTCATCTCGAGGTCAAGCTGGTAGAACTCGCCCGGCAGGCGATCGGCGCGCGGTCTTCGTCGCGGAAGCACGGCGCGATCTGGAAATAGCGATCAAAGCCCGCCACCATCAGCAGCTGCTTGTACTGCT
>JACDQI010000268.1 GCA_015657675.1 Devosia sp. | reverse complement strand
TTAAAGTAGACCTCATCCTGAGCTTGTCGAAGGACGAGGTCGTGGCACGCAGAGGCCGACGAACCCGACCTCGTGGTTCGACAGGCTCACCATGAGGTCTCACAGAGTGGCCTAGACAAGCGGAGGCGGCCCCCGCTGCCGGCCGTGTCCGCTGGTCCGCTCAGCTCGCCACGCCGATATGGAGCTGCGTCAGCCCGGTGCGATCGACGTAGAAATTGATCCCGGCATTGCGGAAGGCCCGCAGAAGTGTGTCCTCGGAATCGCGCGTGACCTGCCCGGCACCGCCTTCTTCCATCCGGCGGATGGTCGAGCTCGAGAGCCGCGAGACTTCTGCCAGTTTCTGCACCGAATAGCCCAGATAAGCGCGCGCGGCCCTGATCAGCGGCCCCGGAATATTCGTAGCCGCCGCCGGTTCATGGCTCTCGCCACGCTCGCGCATGGTCAGCCCGATCCAGCCGACCAGACCGCGCTGCGCGTCCAGAACCGGTTCGGCATGCGAGACGAAGCGCTCGTAGACGCCACCAACCTGCCCCCGGAACGACACGTGGTAGCTGCGGTTCTCGGCCAGCGCCCTCGACCAGGCCGCGCGGACGTTGCCCAGGTCTTCTGGATGCACGATGTCCATGCGCGACCAGGAGATGCCCGGCTTGCCGCCATAGCGATTGGCGACCCACCAGTCGGCCTGGTCGATCTGGCTTCCGTCCGGCGACGCCAACCAGACGAGGGCGTCGGTAAGTGTGAAGATCGTGGCGCCCAGCGCCGCATGCGCCGCATGGCCGATGCGATGGGCGCGCGCTTCGGTCATATCCTGGGCAAAGCCAATCATCTTCCAGGGTGCACCATCGGGATGATGCAGCATCCGGCCGTAGCTCTTGACCCAGCGGATTGTGCCATTGGGGCGGATGACGCGGAACTCGCGCTCTTCCAGCTGGCCGCTACGCAAGACGCCGGCGCGTTTGGAAAAATCCAGCTGGTCGTCCGGATGAACCACCTTGGTGTAAAGCTGGAAGCTCGGTTTGACCGTCGCGGGGTCCAGTCCGGTGATGGTGAACATCTGACGCGACCAGTAGAACTCGTCCTTGTCGATCTCCCACACCCAGGTGCCCAGAGTCGCGGCTTCCTCGATGAACTCGAGGAGGGGTCTGCTGTTTGCACCAGCGATATCATTGTTCGTCATTTATACTCCCGCCCTCCCGGCTGCGGAAAATATCGCAAAATGCAGGGACCCCAATCCCGCGCATATCGCCGGCTCAACGCCGCTCAATTTTCTGTTTATTTCGCCTCGCGATGATCATTTCATTTAAAATTTAGCAGTAAAATATCCGGATAATGTTGCTTTTCTCAATCACACGACCTGCGTGACTGAAACTATACTATCGTGTTTCGACCCAAAGCGGGGCCCAAAACGTTTTCAGGAACAGCATACTGCTACATTTGCCTAAAATAACAGCAAAACTTGCACTTATCCAAAAACTTGTAGGACAAGGCCGCGCTCGGAGCCCCGCAACGCCGCCTCACCCAATTGCTGCCAACCGGAGTTTCGACCGGTCAGGCCGGGACGCCGAGCACATCGACCAATCGGTCGATGGTCATGTTCCAGCCCGGCACCATGCCGCAGTTGAGCCACTCTTCCACCGTCTGCGGGCTGTAGTGATCCGGGAACAGCACGCGGAAGCGCATCTCGGTGGCGCCGCCCTTGGGCGTGAAGCTGATGGTGCAGACCGGACTGTCCTCGAGCTTGTCTGGATCGAGCGCCGGCCAGCCGCCGCGCGCACCCCAATAGAACGAGAGCCGCTTGCCCGGCACGATCTCGCGATAGACGCCGCCGGTGAAATACTGGTTGTCGGCATTGACGATCATCATCTGCCGCCATTCGCCACCCACCCGCAGATCGACCTCTGCCGGGATATCGGTGGGATTGTCCGGGTTGAAGAACCAGCCCAGCGCCTCGGGCCTGGTCCAGGCGTCGAACACCACATCGGGCGGCGCATCGAAGAGCCGGGTGAGCGTAATGCCGCGGTCCAGGCGATAGGTGGCGTCCATCAGTCTTCTCCCTTGTCCTTTTTGGCCATCGTGGCCTTGAGCTGTGCGTCGAGCCGGTCGAAGCGGCTCGAAAAGAATTCGCGGTACTGCGCCAGCCATTGATCCGCCTCGACCAGCGGCGCGGTCTCCAGCCGGCAGGGCCGGAACTGCGCCGATTTTTCCTTGCGCACCAGCCCGGCCGCTTCGAGCACCTTGAGATGCCGCGACACCGTCGGCAGGCTGAAACTGAAGGGCGCAGCCAGTTCATTGACCGTCGCCGGACCTTCCGACAGCCGCGCCAGCATGGCGCGTCGGGTGGGGTCGGCGAGGGCGGCGAATGTCGTACTCAGCACGTCCTGCATATTTGTGCATCCTGCTAATTAGCGTATGTGCTAATTACGGTGCGAACGGGTGGACGTCAACCCTCCGCGGTCTTTGTCCGGCGGCGCGGTTAGGCTAAGGTCCGGCCCGAACAAAACCGGAATCGTTTGATGCATCTGCTCCTTGTCGATGGCTCGGGCTATATCTTCCGCGCCTTCCATGCCCTGCCGGCGCTGACGCGCAAATCCGATGGGCTGCCGGTCGGCTGCGTCGCCGGCTTCTGCAACATGCTGTTCAAGCTGACCGAGGACCTGAAGGGCGCCGACGAGCCCACCCACATGGCGGTGATCTTCGACTATTCGAGCAAGACCTTCCGCGACGAGATCTATGCCGAGTACAAGGCGCATCGGCCGCCGGCGCCGGAAGAACTGGTGCCGCAGTTCCCGCTGACCCGCGCCGCGGTGCGCGCCTATGGCATTCCCTCCATCGAGATGGAGGGCTGGGAGGCCGATGACATCATCGCCACCTACGCCTGCATGGCCCGCGACGCCGGTGCCAAGGTCACCATCGTCTCCTCCGACAAGGACCTGATGCAGCTCGTCGAACCCTCGGGCTCGATCCGCATGCTCGACACCATCCCGCGCCCCGGCCAGCCGCCGCTGCGCTGGATCGGGCCGGACGAGGTGATGGAAAAGTTCGGCGTGACGCCCGACAAGGTGGTCGAAGTGCAGGCGCTCTGCGGCGACGCGGTCGACAACGTGCCGGGCGTCCCCGGCATCGGCATCAAGACCGCCGCCGAGCTCATCAACACGTTCGGCGACATCGAAACCCTCCTCAGCCGCACCGCCGAGATCAAGCAGCCCAAGCGCCGCCAGGCGCTGGAAGAGAACGCCGACAAGGCCCGTATCTCGCGCCAGCTGGTGATGCTCTCCCGCGAAGTCCCCGTCGAACTCCCGCTCGACGCGCTGGCGCGCCAGCCGTTTGATCCCAAACTGCTTTTTCCGTTCCTCAAGGCGATGGAATTCACCACCATCACCAAGCGGCTCGCCGGCCTGCTCGAGGCCGACGCCGAGGCGTTCGCGCCCGATCCGGAATATGCGGCTAAGCCCGCAACCCCCGTTGGCTTCGATAATGCCGCGCGCGCCGAAGCGCGGGCTGGTCGGCTGGAGGCCGAAGGCCGGGCCGGGGCGCCCGCCGTCGCCCATGCGGCCAAGATGCACGAAAAGATGCGGGCCATCCCGGTCGATCATTCGAAATACGAGATCATCGCCGACGCCGCGCATCTGCAGCGCTGGATCGACGCCATCTACATGTCCGGCATCGTCGCCACCGATACCGAGACCACCGGGCTCGACAACCAGGTGGCGGACCTCGTCGGCATTTCATTCTCCACCGCGCCGGGCAATGGCGCCTATCTGCCGCTCGGCCACACCGTGGGCGAAGGCGACATCTTTGGCGGCGGCATGGCCGAAGGCCAGATGGACATGCGGCAGGCGCTGGAGATGCTCAAACCGGTGTTTGCCGACCGGTCGATCCTCAAAATCTTCCATAACGTCAAATATGACCTCGGCATCCTCAACCGCTACGGCATCGAGGTCCGCTCGATCGACGATAACCTGCTGATGAGCTATTCGCTCGACGGGCCGCAGTTCAACACCATGGGCGAGCTCTCCGATCACTGGCTCGGCCATGCGGGCCTTTCGATCAAGGACCTGATCGGCACCGGCAAGACGCAGAAAACCTTCGCCCAGGTGCCGATCGCCGACGCCGCCAAGTACGCCGCCGAGGACGCCGATCTCACCTTCCGGCTCTGGCATGTGCTGAAACCGCGCCTCGTCGCCGAAAACATGACCGTGCTCTACGAGACCATCGAGCGACCTCTTGCTCCCGTTCTCGCCAGGATGGAAGGCCGCGGCGTCACAGTCGACCGGCAGATCCTCTCGCGTCTCTCGGGCGATTTCGCCCAGCGCGCCGCGGCGCTCGAAGCGCAGGCCTATGAGCTTGCCGGTTCCAACTTCAACCTCGGCTCCCCCAAGCAGCTGGGCGAGATCCTCTTTGACCGGATGAAGCTCCCCGGCGGCACCAAGACCAAGACCGGCGCCTGGTCGACCGGCGCGGACGTGCTCGAAGAACTCGCCACCCAGGGCATTCCGCTCGCCCGCACCATTGTCGACTGGCGCCAGCTCACCAAGCTGATGGGCACCTATACCGACGCGCTCCCCAGCTACGTCAACGCCCGCACCGGCCGCGTCCACACCACCTATTCGCAGCATTCGGTGCTCACCGGCCGGCTCTCGTCGAACGACCCGAACCTGCAAAACATCCCCGTCCGCACCGAAGACGGCCGCAAGATCCGCACCGCCTTCGTGGCGGCGCCGGGCAAGATCCTGATCTCGGCCGACTATTCGCAGATCGAGCTGCGCGTCCTCGCCCACATCGCCGACATCCAGGCGCTCAAGGACGCGTTCGAGGAAAACCTCGACATCCATGCCATGACCGCCAGCGAGATGTTCGGGGTCCCGGTCGAGGGCATGCCGTCCGACGTCCGCCGCCGCGCCAAGGCGATCAATTTCGGCATCATCTACGGCATTTCTGCCTTCGGCCTCGCCAACCAGCTGGGCATCGATCGCGGCGAGGCGGGCGAATACATCAAGACCTATTTCGCCCGTTTCCCGGGCATCAAGGACTACATGGAAGAGCAGCGCCGCAAGGTCAAAGCCGACGGCTATGTGACGACGCTCTTTGGTCGCAAGATCAACTTCCCCAACGCCAATTCCTCGCACGCCGCCGAACGCGCCTTCGTCGAACGCGCCTCCATCAACGCCCCCATCCAGGGCAGTGCCGCCGACATCATCCGCCGCGCCATGATCCAGATGGAACCGGCGCTGCAGACGGCCAAGATCGAGGCCGACATGCTGCTGCAGGTCCACGACGAACTGATTTTCGAAGTGCCGCTGGGGACGGAGGAAAAGGCCATCCCGGTGATTGTGAGCACGATGGAAAAGGCCTCAGAACCGGCGGTGCAGCTGACGGTGCCGATCAAGGTGGATGCGCATGCGGCACATGATTGGGATGGGGCGCATTAGGGGCCGCTAAGCTTTTGGCTGTTTCGCCCGTGCTTTAGATGCCTTTAGCGTCTGCCAATGCAGCGGCACTATCTTGTGGCGGAATTCAAGAGTACGGCCGCTGGCTAAGTGCTTGTGCCGTGAAAAGCGCGTCAGCGTGTCCCCAGTGTGCGGCAGTATCTGGACGTCTAGCCCAGCGCTATCCAACCGCGAAATCCACTCGTTCATTACCGCCTCTGAGTCCACTGCGTAGTGAAAAATCAGGATGTCAGCAGCGTCCTGTCCTTCCAGACCGGGACAGTAAGCCCCGAGCTGAACGAACCCTTCAAGAAGCCACTCGTAAGTACTGTGCTTCTTTGCCTCACAGAGCCACAAAAAGCCGTCCTTGCCTTCCACGGAAATGTCGGTATGTCCGCCAATCTGTGCATCATGCCATGCGCGAAATCCCATACCCTTCAACCCGGAGACTACATCAATCGTCAGCTGATCCTCCGAACGTCCCTGACGCAAGTTGCGCGTTTGGACGTGGTCTCGGACAATGAAGTCGACGGCATTTCGGACTACCGAAACTCGCTCCGCATGGGTTGCGGAGAGAAGAAAGTCGAAAGAAACCGCGCCCGGCCCGCCGGCTAGGCTCTCATAAATGGCAGAAAGTCTATCGCCGATATCCGTCACTTGATCGCCCGATAGAAGCGGTCGGTCGGAACGAAGTATGGGACGATATGTGCCGCAGCGTTCGTGATGATTTGCCCAGTTTCTGGGTGCACTACGGAGTTTGTGGTTCGTGCTGCCGCAAACTCGTCGTCGTCCAAATCATACTCACGCTCATATTCGTCGATAAGCAGGCCGTGAACATCAAGAAGAGATAGTGATCCCGTCAATATATTTACGGCCGCAGCGAGCTCGGCGGTCACAACCATTTTGCTTGGTGTGGCTTTCGCTAGTGAGCGAAAGGTCAGGAACTTCAGTTCTTCAGCGGGTAGCGAGGCAAGGTACTCTATGATGCAAACGCTCAAGGCCGCAGCGGGGGCGCCCTCCCACTTCCCAAGTATCTCCTCCTTGAGTTCGCCTATAGTCATGCTGCATCCGATTGTTCGGCATCCAGGTGGTGATGAATCCGATCCCGGACGTGGTCGAAGTCCGAAATGCTAGAACAGCGCCGAACAACAAATGTGCCCAAGAACGGATTTGCCTTCTCCCGCTCTGCCGATCCGGAGTGGAGCGTGAGTTCTGGCAATGCGTTCCGCTTAGCATCCACCGGCAACTGCCAACGAATGGTCACACTGAAGGGCTGAATCGGCGCCGTGAGACCCTTAACGCCAGCGTTGTGATACGGGTCGGTCCGCAGATTAGCCGATCTACGACGGGTACGTGCAGAGTGGGTTGAGCCCGCGGTCGTATTGAAATGAAGCTCAACAACGATGCCTTCCGCTGTGTCTTGGTACATTTTGTCTATCAACGGGAACAGATTTGTGGGCGAGGAAAGGGCTTCAAACCCTACGTCTTCCGCAAACGCGACTTCAACCTGATTTACGGCCAAAGCGATCGACTCCTGTGGCGCACTAATTGGGAAGTCCATTCGGAGTTCCGCGCGCGTTCCCCAGGCTGGGAGAAAGACGACGTCAAAAGCTCGGTAGGGCACGTTCACCATTGCAAAGACGCTCTCAACGTCATCTCGAGTCTCCCCGATGGTCTCATCCATCGACAACGCCTCTCGTTCCGGCATAGTTCGGATAGAACTATAGACGGCCGCGATGCCTCCGGGGACAACGACAACTCCAACCAACAGAGGCGCAGCAGACGCAACGTCGGAATTTGTATCTAGGATCAACTGTGAAAGTTCGAGGGGGACTTCAGACACATGTGTCTTTAGCGCCTCCCGTAACGCAGCAATTTCTGTCGGTTCCAAGTCGTACAGCCGTACCAACTTTTCGCCGGCCAGCGCGTGCTCTGTCAGTGCGTTCTCAAGATCGTCCGCCGCCTTGGATGCCCTCTTGGTAGGCTCTTCATAAGCCTCGATGGTCTTCTCCCACCCCCGGCCTCTAGGCAATCCCATCGAGTAAAGAATTAGGCTGCCAACGCTCCATGGGATACGTTTTGACATACCAAGTATAGTAGAAGTAATGCTCATCGTGACAGCCCCTTATGCAGCTGCTCACCCAAGCACGGGCACCATCATAGTCAAGCCATGCACTATGAAACCGCACAAATAACCTATCGTCAAGGCATATGTTCGCTTTACGTTCATGTTTTAGAACGGCCACGTACATGCCCGGCCAGTCGCCTCGTGAAAACGCTAAAGATGCCTCACCCTTAAGACTTCGCCCCATTTCTCGTTGAGATACGCCACCACCAGGCTGCGGTGGCAGTGGTGCGGGGTCTTTTCCGAGCAGAGCAGGCAGGCGCCGTCGAACTCGGCTGGTGAGAGCTGCGTCTCGACCCGGCGCGCGGCCAGCAGGTCGGTGAACTGGGTCGCGTAGACCGACCAGTCGCCCTTCTGCGTCTTGAAGGTCTTCAGCATCGCCTCTTCGGGCGCCAGCAGCGGCAGGTGGCGGTAGCCGATGCCGGCGACGCGCTCGAGGAAGAATTTCAGGTCCTCCGCCTTGGCAAAGCCCGCCAGCTGCGACGTGTTGTGCAGCCGCACATCGAACACCGTGCGCACCCCCGCCGTCTGCAGCCGCGCAAAGAACTGCTCCGCCGTGGTCCGGGTAAAGCCGATGGTGGTGACGGAAACGGACATGGCTGCACCCCGGGTTTGGGCCACTCTAGCGCCGCCCCGGCCTTGGGCAAACTCGCCTCGGCGCCCACGCGCCTGCCTTCCCCCTCGCACCGTCATCCTCGCGCCTGACGCGACGGACCCATCTCTCCGCGCGCGAACCCGCGTCCGTGCGGGTTGCACCCCCCACCCACCCGCTCCGCGGGTCCCCCCCTCCCCACAAGGGGGAGGG
>JACDQI010000267.1 GCA_015657675.1 Devosia sp. | reverse complement strand
CGACGTGATGGTAATGCCGCGTTCCTGCTCCTGCTCCATCCAGTCCATGGTGGCAGCGCCGTCATGGACTTCACCGATCTTGTGGCTCTTACCGGTGTAGTAGAGCACACGCTCAGTGGTCGTGGTCTTACCAGCATCGATGTGAGCCATGATGCCGAAGTTGCGGTAATGATTGATCGGATATTCGCGTGCCATTCTCGTCCTGCCTTCCGATTACCAGCGGTAGTGCGAGAAGGCACGGTTGGCGTCAGCCATACGATGCGTGTCTTCACGTTTCTTGACGGCCTGGCCACGGCCATTGAGCGCATCCATCAGTTCACCCGACAGACGCTCGCGCATGGTGTGCTCACCACGCTTGCGGGCGGATTCGATGAGCCAGCGAATGGCGAGAGCTTGCTGACGATCCGTACGGACTTCGACGGGCACCTGGTAGGTGGCACCACCGACGCGGCGCGAACGCACTTCGACGGCCGGGCGGACATTATCGAGCGCCGTGTGGAACACAGTGATCGGGTCCTGCTTGGTCTTGGACTGCACGATATCGAAGGCGCCGTAGACGATGCTTTCGGCAGCCGACTTCTTGCCGTCTTCCATGAGCGAGTTCATGAACTTGCTGACGACGACGTCGCCGAACTTGGGATCAGGGATGACTTCACGCTTTTCGGCGCGGTGACGACGGGACATCTAAGCTCTCCTTACTTCGGCCGCTTCGCGCCGTACTTCGAACGGCGCTGCTTGCGATCCTTCACCGACTGGGTGTCGAGAACGCCGCGCAGCACGTGGTAGCGCACACCGGGCAGATCGCGAACGCGGCCGCCACGGATCAGCACGACCGAGTGTTCCTGCAGGTTGTGGCCTTCGCCGGGAATGTACGAAATCACTTCGCGAGTATTGGTCAGACGGACCTTGGCCACCTTGCGGAGGGCCGAGTTCGGCTTCTTGGGGGTCGTCGTGTAGACTCGGGAGCAAACGCCGCGCTTCTGCGGGTTGGCTTCCATCGCCGGGACCTTGTTCCGCTTGGGTTTGGAAACCCGTGGCTTGCGGATCAACTGATTAATGGTCGGCATTGCGCTCTTTCCATCCGTCCGAAATTCGTTCTTGCGAAAGATGCAACAAACCAAAACGGCGCACGCTGAACCCCTATCGGGCTAGCGGCGCCTTTGAATGCAGCGGACCACCAGCCAAAAGCGGGCGTTCATGCGCACAAAGATTTGCTACGTCTTCTTGCCTTTAGCAGTGTGTTTGAGGTTCCTGGATGCCCGCGCTAGGTGGCAGATACCCGTGTGAAACTCACGACCGACTGTTAAGGTGGCGCCTCTTTACGTTCCCTGAGTCCCCCCGTCAAGGATTCTTTGCGCGGAAAAATGGCCCGGAGGGCCCGATTTCGGGGACTTGGCGCCGAACCGGTTAATCCGGGGTCTCCGACATGCCCACCCTGCCCCAGACACATGGGTGAAGCTCAGCCGATGGTGCGCGAGGCCGTTGCCGCAGGGAGCGAAAAGTGTACCATCTGGCCAGCAAGGGGCATTCGGGACACGGCATCAGACAGCCTCGTCTCTACAAGGAGCATATCCATGGACTTCAGGGCAATCCTGGCAGCGGCGCTGCTGGTGGGCGGCAGCGCGAGCGGCGCCTGGTCGCAGACCATGGTCGACGGCACCAATGTCGACGAAATCGCCAACGTGGCCCGCGGCTATGGCTCGGTCACCATGGACAAGGCATCGAACGGCGACCCGATGATTTCCGGCAAGATCGAGGGCGTGTCCTACTACATGTTCTTCCGGAACTGCACCGACAACGCCAATTGCGAGGACCTCAATTTTTACGCCGGGTTCCTCGACAACAAGCCGACCATTGACGCGATCAATGCCTGGAATCGCGACAAGCGCTTCGGCAAGGCCTATCTCGACTCCGACCTCGATGCGGTGATTGAGTTCGACGTGAACGTCGAATACGGGATTTCCGACAAGAACCTCGACTCGACGTTTTCGGTCTGGAGCCTGATCCTCAAGCAGTTTGCCGACTATATCGGCTTCGAGCGCTAAGGCCTGGTGCCTCTGGGTTGCTGAGGGCGGCGCAGGCCGCCCTTTTCGTTTCTAGCGCACAATGGCCAAGACGAAGCCGTCATAGCCCTTGGCGCCTACTGTCTGAAGCGCCGTTGCGTCGAAGCGTGGCTCAGCAGCAAGCAGATCGAAGCCGGCGCGCGTGCCCTGGATACGCGGATCGGGATTGGCGGCGTTCACTACCTCGCCGTCGCGAACGACGTTGTCGAGAACGACGACGGTCCCCGGACGCGAGAGCTTCAGCGCCCAGTCGAGGTAAATCGGATTGCTGGGCTTGTCGGCATCGATGAAGATGAAGTCGAAGGGCCCTGCCCCTTCGGCCGCTAGGATCGGCAAGGTTTCGGCCGCGGCGCCCACCCGGACCTCAACCTGATCCGAAAAGCCGGCACGGGAAATGTTCTGCCGGGCCGTTTCGGCACGGTGGGGGTCGAACTCAAGGCTGACGAGGTGCCCGTCGGCCGGCAGCGCTCGGGCCAGCCAGATGGTCGAATAGCCGCCCAGAGTACCGATTTCGAGGATGGCCCGGGCGCCGCACATGCGGGCCAGCAGGTTGAGCATCTTGCCCTGCGGGGCTGAGACGTCGATGGCCGGCAGGCCGCTGGCGCCGTTGTGCCGGAGGGTCTCGTCCTGCACCGGATCGGCCGCCAGGAGCTTTTCGGCGATGTAGTCGTCAACGACGGTCCAGGTCCTGAGGCTCATCGAAGAACTCCTGTTTTTGGGCTCTCTGGGTGCATTCTGTGACGCACTCGTGACAGCCGACTAGGCAAAAAGAAGGGGCCCGCGGTGGGCCCCTTCAAAAGCTTGGTCTGGCGTAACGCCTTACTCGGCCGGTTCGACCGGGGTCGGCTGCGGCGCCGCGATGGCGGCAGTCGAGGCCTGACGACGACGTTCCTCGAGGATGAGGTCATCGCGCTTGGTGGCGATGAGCTTGGCCGAGGAGATGCCGGCACCGGTACCTGCCGGGATGAGGCGGCCGACGATGACGTTTTCCTTGAGGCCTTCGAGAAGGTCGGCCTTGCCGGAAACGGCAGCTTCGGTGAGCACGCGGGTGGTTTCCTGGAACGAGGCGGCCGAGACGAAGCTGCGGGTCTGCAGCGACGCCTTGGTG
>JACDQI010000266.1 GCA_015657675.1 Devosia sp. | reverse complement strand
GTGGAGATCAGTCGACGCCGCGCGCCAGCTCGCCCTGGGTGAGCCCATGCTGGGCCCGCAGGGTTCGAAGCTTGGCGCCGGCAAAGATCTTGCGTGTGGCCATTTTCACAGTTTCACAAGTTTACAAGACGGAGCCTGTGTTTTGTAACACGTTCGCCCTTTCCTGTCTCGCCCGACACTCCGCAAGCCGCTAGGCTAGCTCCGTTCGATTGCTGGCGGGGGACACATGCACATCATCATCGAAACGCTCGAAGCGCGCCGCGCCGAAGCCCGCCTGGGCGGCGGCCAGCGCCGTATCGATACCCAGCACGCCAAGGGCAAGCTCACCGCCCGCGAGCGGCTCGACGTCCTGCTCGATCCCGGCAGCTTTGAAGAATACGACATGTTCGTCACCCACCGCGCGGTGGATTTCGGCATGGCCGACACCATCATTCCCGGCGATGGCGTCGTCACCGGCTGGGGCACCATCAACGGCCGCCTGACCTATGTCTTCTCGCAGGACTTTACCGTCTTCGGCGGCTCGCTCTCCGAGACCCACGCCAAGAAGATCTGCAAGATCATGGAACTCGCCGTGCAGAACGGCGCCCCCATCATCGGCCTCAACGACTCTGGCGGCGCCCGCATCCAGGAAGGGGTCGCGGCGCTCGGCGGCTATGCCGACGTCTTCCTCCGCAACGTCCTGGCGTCCGGCGCCGTGCCGCAAATTTCCGTCATCATGGGCCCCTGTGCCGGCGGCGCCGTGTACTCCCCGGCGATGACCGACTTCATCTATATGGTCAAGGACACGTCCTACATGTTCGTGACCGGCCCCGACGTGGTCAAAACCGTCACCAACGAGATCGTCACCCAGGAAGAGCTCGGTGGCGCGTCGACCCACACCAAAATTTCCTCGGTCGCCGACGCCGCCTTCGACAACGACATCGAGACGCTGCTCGAAGTCCGCCGCCTCTTCGATTTCCTGCCGCTGAGCGCCAACGAGAAGGCGCCGGTGGTCCGCACCAACGACCAGATCGACCGCACCGAGCCCAGCCTCGACACCATCATCCCCGACATCGCCACCAAGCCCTATGACATGCGCGAGGTGATCGAAAAGATCGCCGACGAGGGTGACTTCCTCGAAATCCAGAAGGACCACGCCGGCAACATCCTCACCGGCTTTATCCGCCTCAACGGCACCAGTGTCGGCGTCGTCGCCAACCAGCCGCTGGTGCTCGCCGGCTGCCTCGATATCAACTCGTCCAAGAAGGCCGCCCGCTTCATCCGCTTCTGCGACTGCTTCAACATCCCCATCCTGACGCTGGTCGACGTCCCCGGCTTCCTCCCCGGCGTGGCGCAGGAATATGGCGGCATCATCAAGCATGGCGCCAAGCTGCTCTTTGCCTATGCCGAAGCCTCCGTTCCCAAGGTTACCGTCATCACCCGCAAGGCCTACGGCGGCGCCTATGACGTGATGGCATCAAAACACATCCGCGCCGACGTCAACTACGCCTGGCCCACCGCCGAGATCGCCGTCATGGGCGCCAAGGGCGCCACCGAAATCCTCTATCGCTCCGAACTGGGCGACAAGGACAAGATCGCCCAGCGCACCGCCGACTACGAAGCCCGCTTCGCCAACCCGTTCGTTGCCGCCGAACGCGGGTTCATCGACGACGTCATCCTGCCCAACGCCACCCGCCGCCGCGTCGCCCGCGCCTTCGAGGCGCTCAAGAACAAGAAACAGTCGATGCCGCTCAAAAAGCACGACAACATCCCGCTGTGAGCATGATAGCGAAATCCGAAGTTATCTCCCTCCCCCTTGTGGGGAGGGATCAAGGGTGGGGGTGGTCTCACGCGCAGGAGGACGAAATGGCCATCGACCGAGCCAGAACCCTTCGCAAGACTATGCCGCCGGCCGAAGCGAAAATGTGGAATGGCTTGCGGTCGTTGCGTCCGCTTGGGCACCACTTCAGACGCCAAGTCCCTGTTGGTCCCTACTATGCAGACTTTGTCTGCCACGCCGCGCGTCTGATCGTTGAGGTCGATGGCGACACGCACTTCAGTGAAAGTGCCCACCGCTATGATGCCACGCGGGACGATGTCATTCGCGCTGAGGGGTACCGCATTCTGCGCGTCACAAACCACGAGGTGATGCGGAACATCGACGGCGTGCTGCAGGCCATTCTGACCGAACTCGCCAGACCGGTTCCTCCGGCCACCCCCACCCTCAGTCCCTCCCCACAAGGGGGAGGGAGGCGAAGGAGCCGTGCCATCATCGAGCTTGGCCAGAGGCAGCTTTCGGGACCTGCCGCCACCGGTCAGC
>JACDQI010000265.1 GCA_015657675.1 Devosia sp. | reverse complement strand
GTCCTTCGACAAGCTCAGGATGAGGGCTAATCCCCCGGTCACGGCGCGTAGATCTGTCTTCGCGAAATCCATGCCCTTGAACAGCAATGGTGCATCAAGGGCCTTCGCCAGTGCATAGGCAAAGCAGTCGCCAAAGTTGAGCTGCGCCTGGTGGCCCATTCCCCTTCCATACTGGGCATATGCGGTCCTTGCGATCTGCACCTGCAGGCGATCAACCGGCTCCACCGCGATGCTGGCGTCCTCCAGAAGCTCATCGAGCCAGCGCGCCGCTTCTGCTGCGGCGGCAACCTTGCGTGTCGCCAGAACAATCGAAAGTTCGAGCACGGTCCCAGCCGATATCTTCGCCTCGTCTGCGGCCCACAGCGCCTCGGCAAACTGCGCCGCCTCCGGCTCGCGGAAATAGATCGCCGCGATTGCCGACGTGTCGACGACGATCACTTCGGGAGGCCATTCTCGTCGTAACCGATGAGCTCTTCCGGTGTGCCCACCGCGCGATCCGGCAGCGTCATGTACCGCTCACCATGCGCCAGCAGACGCCGCACATAGCTCTCGCGATCGCTCGCCTTCCGCGCCCGCGCCGCCTCACGCCGCAGGGCGCCGACTACCGCATCGGTGAGGCTGCCGCCCTGCAATTGGGCAATCTCAGCCGCCAGCTCGTAAGCCTCGGCATTCTTGATATTGAGCTGCTTGAACTCGTTCATGGTAGAACTCCTTGAAGGAATTCTACCATCATCGCTTCTGGCATAAAAGCCTACGCGTGCCCCGCCATTGCGCTGAGCGTCGCGCGCGTAATCCCCAGTTGCCCCAGCGCCGCTTCGTACCGGGCCTCGATCGGCGTCTGGAACAGCAGGTCGCGGGAGAACGGCACCGTCAGCCAGCCATTGGCCTTGATCTCGTCCTCCAGCTGTCCCGGGCTCCAGCCGCAATAGCCGAGCGCGAACAGCGCCTCGGCCGGGGCGTTCTGGAAGGCCATCGACTTGAGCACGTCGAGCGTCGCGGTCAGGCACACTTCGTCGCTGACGCTGTAGCTGTTGTCCTGCCGGAAATAGTCGGGCGAATGCAGCACGAAGCCCCGACCGCGCTGCACCGGGCCGCCGCGCAGCACCTGCCGGCCTTTGACGTCCTCGGGCAGTCGGATCAGATCGTCCTTTTCCCCGATATTGAGCTCTTCCAGAATATCGGTGAAGCGCATGTCGTCGAGCGTCTGGTTGACCATCAGCCCCATCGCGCCCTCGTCGCCATGGCCGACCATGTAGATCACCGTTTCCTTGAAACGGTCGTCTCCCATGTCGGGCATGGCGACCAGGAACTGGCCCTTGAGCGAGATCATCGTCAACTCCAACGCCCGTTCGGCCGGTTCCGAACAGGCAAAAAACTGTCACCGCAAGACCAAGTTTAGCCGCAGGACCTGCGTGTGCAAAGTCTCGCTCACGCGGGCCTGATCAAGGATTGTCTTTTTCCTGCGGCAACATTGCGGTATCGCAACAACATGCGTCTTCTTGCCCTCATCTGCGCTCTGGCCGCCGCCTCGCCGGTCCTTGCCGCCGCCACTGACTGGCAGGACGTGGCCCCGGAGACGCGGGTGCGCCTCATCTCTGCCGATCAGCCCGACGCCAACGGCAAGATCCTCGCCGGCCTCGAGATCGACATGCCGCCAAGCTTCAAGACCTATTGGCGCGTCCCCGGCGAAACCGGCATTCCCATCACGTTGGACCTGACTGGCTCCACGGGAATTGCCGCACATCAGATGCTCTGGCCCTACCCGAAAATCGATCTCTCCCAGGGCTTTGTCGATTTCGTCTATTACGGCCCCACCGTCCTGCCGCTGGAACTCACCGCCGACGGCCAGCCGATCGACCTCAAACTCTCAGCGATCATGGGCATTTGTTCGGACATCTGCGTCCCCGTGCAGGCCAGCTTCCGCCTCATGATTGATCCCACCAAGCCCGACGCAGGGCAGGGGGTCCGGCTCGCTCAGGCCCTCGCCAACGTCCCGCTGCCGGGGGACGAAGCGGCAGTCGGCGAAGTCTTCGCCACCCCAGAAGGTCTCGCCGTCGCACTCAACAGCACCGAGATCGATCCAGCATCGGTTATTGCCGCCGGCCCAGGGGACTCGGCCCTGCTCTTCGGCGCGCCGCAAAAAAGCCCGGATAAAAGCCTAGTCCTTCTCCCGCTGCTCGGGGGCGACGAGACGCAGGTGGTGGGGCAAACCATCGAAATCACTTACATGACGCCCTCGGGACCTTACGTGGTGGTGCGCAAGATCGCTGCCGGGTCGACGTAGCCGTTTGCCTGTTCTAGTGTGCGCCGCGCCGCTGGGCGGCATTTGAGTTAATTGAAGGAAAGTCACCTTTGAAGATCACGTCCGGCGCCACCATCCCATCGGTTCCCGTCAAGCTCGTCACCGCCGACGGCGTCAGCGACACGACCTCCGATGCAGTGCTGGGCAGCGGCAAGGTGGTCTTCTTCGGCGTTCCGGGCGCCTTCACGCCAACCTGCGACACCTCGCATCTGCCTGGTTTCGTCGCCGGCGCGGATCGCATCAAAGCGCTGGGCGTGAGCCGCATTGTCTGCGGCACCGTCAACGATCATCACGTGACCAAGGCCTGGGGCGAACGCTCCGAGGCGCTGGGCAAGGTCGATTTCATCGCCGACTACAACGGCGACCTGGCTGAGGCCATTGGCCTCGCCGTCACCATTCCGGGCCTGGGCAAGCGCTTTGCCCGGTTCGCTATCATTCTTGAAGGCGGCATCGTGCAGGATGTCTTCGTTCAGGACAGCGCTGGTGTCACCGTTTCGGGTGCCCCGGCCATCATCCTTGCCCTTGAGGGGCAGGGCACGAGTGTCAGTGCGTAAGGGGGTCTGGACTATGGGGTCGTTTGATGTGAGGCGCCTTGCGCGCCTGGCCATTGTCGGCGCGGCCGCGCTGGCCCTGCCGGCCTGCTCGATGGGCAATATGTTCGCCCCGGGCAAGCCCGCCGAGACCGCGCAGCTGCAGAACTCCAGCGCCACGGCCTCCGAGATTTCGGCCGCCAGCACCAATGCGCTGCCCGCCATCGCCACCGAATGCCCCGAGATCAAGGTGCGTCCGGGCAGCGAGGCGCTGTTCTACTACGGCAAGGGCAAGGTCGGCGATGCGCGCAGCCTCAACTACCAGGCCGTCATCGAAAAGCAGTCGCGCAACTGCGTCGTCTCCAACGGCCTGATCACCGTCAAGATGGGCGTCGTCGGCCGCCTGCTGCTCGGCCCCGCAGGCAACCAGACCAATGTCGATCTGCCGCTGCGCTTTGCCGTCGAGCGTGACGATGTCGCCGTGTTCTCCGAACGCTACGACATTCCGGTCACCATCACCCCGCCCAACCAGGCAGAAGAGTTCGTCAAGGTGGTCGAGAACGTTGCCATTCCCTATCTGGGCGGCGAGCGCATCACCATCTGGGTCGGCTTCGACACCAAGGGTTGAGCCCATCACTATCGCTGTGGCTTGACCGCGCGCCCGGTTGACTCGGGCGCGCCGATTTCGCACAAGCATACCCGACTGCGGGAGAGACCGGCCGGACCAAGTCCGCGTCGGCGCCGAAGGAGCAACCGCCC
>JACDQI010000264.1 GCA_015657675.1 Devosia sp. | reverse complement strand
TGGCTTTTTCCGATACGGGCAGAGAGTGCGAACCGTTCCGTGCTTGTGCCATGTGCAATTCCTCGCTGTTGCAGTCGTGATCGATCCGGGAACACCCCGGGGGTTGCATCCTTTCGACGCGCCTTCGTCCCGTCCCGTACTTTCACTGTACGGCGCGAAACCGGTGGCGCAATCATTTAGCGGGGAGCGGCTCTGCATCCAAATGGCCGCTCGTTCGGGCTCGATAAGGCCCCACCTCTCCGTTTCCGCATTCGAGCGCGGTCCAGCCGGAGTGGCGCGTGAAACGCATCCGGGGAGACCGGCCGCTCACTAATTGGACAGTTGTGCTGTCCTATCGAGCCTACATTTGCATAGTTCCAAACTGGCGGCAAGCGGGTGCGCCCACTTTTTTGCCATCCTGTTACAATGTCGCGTAGGCAATGGGAGGGGAGGAATAGGAAAACTGTAGGACTTGCCATCAGGCTTTGCCGCAGCTTCCGGATTCAGAGATTTTTGACCAAATAGGAAAAAGCGCAGGGCTCGCCAATCAGCGCGTTCCCTCGAGTGCGGCGATCAGCTCGACCTCAGAAGCGTAATTGCCCAATTCGGTACGCGCCATTTCCAGCATCATGATGCGGCGGCGGGTGGTCTGCCGCGCGTCCTGCCGGGCGCTGATCTGGCTGTCGAGACGGTCGACGAAGAGGTTCTTGCCATCTTCATGGCGCCGCACGCGCCTGCGCAGCACGTCAAGGCTGGAAATGTCACGGTCGGCGCGCAGTTCGGCGATCCGCGCTTCGGCGAGGCCGGTGTCGACGGCGGTGCGCATCTGGGCGACGAAATCGACCTTGTCCAGCCCGAGCCCAGTCGCCATCGCCGTCGCAACAGCTGCGTCGAACATGTCGGCCAGGATCGTCGCGACGTCCTTGCGCAGCAGTTCGAGCGCATTCTCGTCGACAATGCCGGTCTCGTCATAGAGCCGGCGCGCTTCGGGGTCGGAGAGCAGCGAGAAGGCGCGTGCCACAGCGATGAACACCTCGGCATCGCCACCGCGATCTGGGTGCACCACCTGCACGCGCTGCCGATAGGCAGTCTTGATCGCCTGCGGCGTGGCAGTGCGGGAAAGGCCCAGCAGGTCGTACGGATCAAAGCTCATGCGCCGAGGGATAGCATCGGTCGGGTTCGGTCGTCACCACCGTCCAAAACAAGAAGGCGCAGTCCGGGGGGGGACTGCGCCTTGCCTTCCGTTCACCTGGCGCCGGGAGGGCCGACGCCAGGCTGTCGTGACCGGAATTAGTTGACCGTCTGGTCCTCGATGGTCTTGCCGGCAGCGGCAATCGCGATGGTGCGCGGCTTCTTGGACTCGGGGAGTTCGCGCTTGAGCTCGACATGGAGCAGGCCATGCTCGAGCGACGCGCCGGTCACTTCGACATACTCGGCCAGCTGGAAGCGCAGCTCGAAGGCGCGCTCGGCAATGCCGCGATGGAGGAATTCGCGCTTGTTATCCTCGCCCTCAGGCGCCTTGGCGCCCTTGATCGAGAGGCTGTTTTCCTTGCTCTCGATGACGATGTCGGACTGGGCAAAACCGGCTACCGCGATCGAGATGCGGTAGGCGTTATCGCCGAGGCGCTCGATGTTGTAGGGCGGGTAGGTCTTGGCTTCCTGGCCGACGAGGCCGTCGAGGCGGTTGAACAGCCGATCAAAGCCGACGGTGGAGCGATAGAAGGGGGAAAAATCGATGGTCTGCATGGCACATTCTCCAAGTTGAGCAACGTGTTAACGGGTGTCCCAGACACGCTCCCTCTCTGAGGCGAAGGTGTCTTCCCGGGTGTCCCGATCCCCGGAACATCCGGCGGATGCACAAGATGTAGGGGGCGGATTTTGCCGTTCAAGAGGGGCCAAATCGGGTACCTGAACGGAAAATGAATGGGGCTCTCAAGTCGCGTTCAGACGTAGGTCGCCATAACCACACCTGTGCTGACTGTCTGCTGCAGGGCACACACGGAATGAGCCGCTGTCACCCGCCCCCCGCACGGTGGTTCATCCCAAGGAAAGCCAGTGTTCCGCCCGGAACGCTGGCTTTTCCCTTTTCGGGCGACTGTTCCCGGTGCTCAGGGAATCCGTTAGGCTCTCGCACATGAACGCAATTGTTGATCCCAATGGGCCGTCGCTGGCCGTCGTCCCCTCCAATCCGGTGCCGGAAGGCGCGCGGGTGGGTTATTTCGAGACTTCTGACAAGATCAGGCTGCGCTATGCGCTGTTTCCGAAGGGCCCCGGCCCGGCCAAGGGAACGATCTGCCTGGTGCAGGGGCGCACCGAGTTCATCGAGAAGTATTTTGAGACCATTGCCGACTTCCAGTCGCGCGGCTTTGCGGTGGCGACCTTCGACTGGCGCGGGCAGGGCGGCAGCCAGCGGCTGATCCGCAATCGCAAGCTCGGTCACGTCAAGCATTTCGACGACTATTGGACCGACCTCAAAAGCTTCCACGGCTCAATCCTGCTGCCCGACAGTCCTGGCCCCTACTACCTCGTGGGTCATTCGATGGGGGGACTCGCGAGCCTTTATGCGGGCATCAAGGACCGCATGATGTTCGACCGGATCTTTCTTTCCGCGCCGATGGTCGGGCTCGACCACCAGCCGTTCTCGATGGCCGGCATGGCGCGGGTCGCAGGTGCCATTTCGGCAATCGGTCTGGGGCGGTTGGCGGTTGGCCGCAAATCGGACCGATCGGCGGCGGAGATGCCGTTTGCTGGGAACCCGGTTACCTCGGATGTGACGCGCTACATGCGCTCGGTCGATGTGCTGAAAGCTCGGCCGGACCTCGAGGTTGGGAACCCTACCTATCGATGGGCCGCCGCGGCGTTTGCCGCCATGGCTGGCGCAGCCGAGGACAGTTTTCCCGGGGCCATCAAGATCCCCGTGCTGATGCTCGCCGCGGCGCGGGACCGGATCGTCTCGACCAGCGCCATCGAGACACTGGGCCTGCGCATGCGCACCGGCCGGCACGCCATTATCGCGGCGGCCAACCATGAGCTCTTCATGGAAACCAACGACATCCGCGCCCAGGTGTTTGCGGCGTTCGACGCGTTTATCACCAATCAGAGTGGTTAGATTGAAGCAAAGAAGCTGGGATCGATCGATACTCTCTCGACCATCTCGGTTGTCACACCGAGGCGATTTTCCTTAAGCAACTCGCAGAGACGCTCGCCATCGATCAAGTCGATTGCCGTCGCCCCGTCTCTCGTAGCTTCGTCCGATGCCCCTGAAGTGAAATGGCCGGTGGTGATAAACAGCCCCTTGTCTGCCCGTCCCTCCATTGCTCCCCGAAAGTCCCGTATCTCCTTGGGACCAACGCCGCCCTTCCAACGCTTGCACTGAAAGTAGACTTGGAACGTAACCAGGTTCATTCGTAGCAGACCAACGCCGTCAACTCCGCCATCGCCGGATCGACCCCGAACTTCAACTTTGGTGAAACCGGCTTCACGAAGAAGTCGCTGCGCGAGACGTTCAAAGCCCGCGGGAGACATTTGAACTAGTACCTCTAGCAATGATGAGAGCCACGATTCCTCGCTCTCAGGCTGCTCAGCGGCCATATTCTCTGGTTGTGCCGGTGGGGGCCGTCTCTGTTGTTCATCTTGTCTACGTCTGCGGGAGCGTTCGCGCTCTTCCGCATTCACGGAGTCGTAGATTGCCCTAGTCTCGCTTAGCTCGGTGACGCCGTCTCCTAGGTCAGTGAGAGACCAGACAGCTCTGGCAGAATTAGCGAGGGCTCCCCCGCGCTTTAGATAAGTTCGTGCCCAAGCTAGATAATAATTGAACCTTGGTCGCGGATCACTGTTTGCCATGGGCAGCTCTTGCTCGCCCTCTGTGACCTGTTCTAGCTCAGCGACTTTCTCGTCAAGTTCTGAGATCGTGGCAGAGCCCCCAATCTCCTTAAGGGCCTGTATCACCACCAGCATCATGGCCGGAAGATTTGGGAGCTTGTCACGCTCTATCTTGAAGGTTCGGGTCATACCAAACGACCTCCCAGTATTGCCAGCGCTGCGGCGTGCAGCTCCGGCGTCGCAGCGGCGACGCAGTTGCCGCCTTGCTCGGCGGGGCCGCCGTCCCAGGTGGTGATGACACCACCGGCGTTCTGGATCAGCGGGATCAGCGGGCAGATATCGACATTTTTGAGCGCTGCCTCGGCGACCAGGTCAATGTGGCCGGCGGCGAGGAGCGCATAGCCGTAGCAGTCCAGACCGTAGCGGGTGGTGAGCACGGACTTGCGCAGCGCGTTCCAGACGCCGGTGGTGCCGCTGAGCTCGAAGATATCGGGCGAGGTGGCAGTCATCTTGGCCTTGTTGAGTGCCGTGACGCCGCTGGTCTTGAGCGGCAGATGCTGGCCGTCGCGATAGTAGCCGGCGTCACCCGGAAGGCTCAGATAGACCTCGCCGGTAAAGGGCTGCGCCATCAGGCCGGCCACTGCCTTGCCGCCGACGGTGAGGCCGATCAGCGTGCCCCAGACGGGGACGCCGGTGATGAAGGCGCGGGTGCCATCGATCGGGTCGATGATCCAGGCAAAAGGCGTCGTCCCATCCTTGTCCTCCCACTCCTCGCCGACAATGGAATGGTCGGGAAAGCGCTTGCCGATGAGCTCGCGGATGGCCAGTTCCGCCTGCCGGTCTGCCTCGGTGACGGGATCGAACCCGACGGCTTCCTTGTTGTCGACCGCCAGGGCGCTGCGAAAACGCGGCAAGGTCATGGCCGCCGCCATGTCGGCAGCGTCCAGCAGGGTCTGGCGAACAAGGCCGGCATCCAGGCCGCCCAGGGAAGTCTCGGTCATGGCAAACTCAAATCTTTGTTCTGGCTGTTGTTTTTGCAGAAAGAGGAAATCGTGCCTGTCATGCAAGCGCAATAGTGACAGGAATTACTGATTCATTTTTGCAACATCGACAGACGTTCAACTGTTGAAGACTGGGGCTTCGCTTGCCTCAGGCGGCAAATCAGTTCAACCCGGAAGTTGCATGATGGATGGGCGGCTTCTCACTGACGGCAAGACTTCTCATTACGACAAGACTTGCCGAAAGCTCCCGCTGCCCGTCGTTTCCTCCCTTGACTGGGGCCGCTTCGGCGGCCCGTTTTTTGCGGCTATTCGGCCGCGAACTTGGCGTCGACGGTGGGAATGGCCTGGAGCATGGAAAGATCCATGCCGATCAGCGCCTGGATCAACTGCTCGATGATCTGCCGGACCGCGCCGAAGTTGGCGGACGGCTGCAACGTCACCTCGTTCATGTAGAGATGCCGGCTGACTTCAATCTGCAGGGCGTGGATGCCGTGCTGCGGGCGGCCGTAGGTGCGGGTGCAGAAGCCGCCGGCATAGGGGCGGTTGCGCGCCACGCGCAGGCCGCAGCCGGTAAAGACCATTTCGGCGAGGTCGGCGAGGCCGCCGGCGCAGGTGGTGCCGTAGCGGTCGCCCAGCACGATGTCGGGCGCCAGCCGGTCGCCGGAGCGGGCGAGACGCGGCATGGAATGGCAGTCGATCAGCACCGCGACGCCGTAGGCGCCATAAGCCTCACTCAGGAGCTTCTGCATGGTCGAATGATAGGGCTGATAGATGCCCTCGATGCGCATGCGCGCGTCGTCCAGCTTCAGCCGCTCGCGGTAGATCGGCTTATTCTCGGCCACCACCTTGGCAAGGGTGCCCAGGCCCGCCGCGACGCGCGGACTGGTGGTGTTGAAGCGGTCCGATAGCGGCTCGACGAACATGGTGGGGTCGAGTTCCCACGGCTCGCGATTGACGTCGAGATAGGCGCGCGGGAAATGCGCTCGCAGGAGCGGCGCCCCCAGATGCGGGGCGCGGGCGAAGAGTTCGTCGACATAGGCGTCTTCGGACTGGCGGATCGACAGGTGGTCGAGCCGCGTCATGGCCAGGAAGCGCTCGGGATAGTCGCGGCCTGAATGGGCGGAGTTGAACAAAAGCGGTGCGGTCAGCCGCCGCGGGCGGATGGTCTCGAAGGCGGGTTTGTCCCAATAGTCGGACTGCACCGGATATCCCTGCGGGCGAAGCACTCGGAAATTGTTGCGTTCACTGTGCCTGCGCCCCGGCGGAATGTCCATAAGTTGACGATTATTGGGCACTTGGCGCCGAACGTGAGTTGCGCAGCGCCAAACTTGGATTAAACATCGATGCGTTGTGCCGCTCGTGATTTGCGGCATTGTACCCATGCCGATGAGGGATCCATGAAGCGGATACTGCTCGCAGAAGACGACAACGACATGCGCCAGTTCCTGACCCGGGCGCTCAAGACTGCCGGCTACGAGGTGGTATCGTTCGATAACGGCAAGTCGGCCTATGAACGGCTGCGCGAAGAACCGTTCTCGCTGCTGCTGAGCGACATCGTGATGCCCGAGATGGACGGTATCGAGCTGGCGCGCCGCGCCACC
>JACDQI010000263.1 GCA_015657675.1 Devosia sp. | reverse complement strand
CCGCAGGTCTTCCTCTTCGACGAACCGCTGTCGAACCTCGACGCCAAGCTGCGCGTGCAGATGCGCTCCGAAATCAAGGAACTGCATCAGCGCCTGAAGACCACCACCATCTACGTGACGCACGATCAGATCGAAGCCATGACCATGGCCGACAAGATCGTCGTGATGCGCGATGGCGTGATCGAGCAGATGGGCTCGCCGCTCGATCTCTATGATCGTCCGGTCAACACCTTCGTCGCCGGCTTCATCGGCTCGCCCTCGATGAACTTCATCGAAGGCAACGTCACGCCCGATGGCTTCAAGACTTCGGACGGCATCATCCTGCCGCTGCAGAAGAACCAGGTCGACGCCACCACCTACGGCGTGCGTCCGGAACACCTCAAGCTCGACCCGGCCGGTATCCCGGCTGAGGTCGTGGTGGTCGAGCCGACCGGTTCGGAAACCCAGGTGGTGATGCGCATCGGCAAGCAGACCGTCGTCGGCATCTTCCGCGAACGCGTCGCCGCCAAGCCGGGCGAGACGCTGAAGGTGACGCCGGACCTGTCGGTCATTCACCTGTTCAACAAAGAGGGCAAGCGCGTCAACTGACGCCCATTGCCGATAAGTTTGCAAAGGGCGGCCCCGCGGGTCGCCCTTTTCGTTTTCACCGCATGAGTCTTTGGTCGCGACCGGGTTTTCATCTGCGCCCAGCGGGTTAGAGTGCGCGCAACAAGAAACCGGAGGAACCCATCATGGCCCAACTCGTCATTCCCGATCTCAAGGACAAGGCGGTGCTGATCACCGGCGCCTCCACCGGCATCGGCGCCGCGCTCGCCCGCGCCTTTGCCGCCCAGGGCGCCAAGGTCGGCCTGCACTACAACTCCAGCAAGGACGCTGCCGAAAAGCTCGCCGCCGAGATCAAGGCGGCCGGTGGCACCGCGGTGCTGATCAAGGCCGACGCCACCAAGTCAGCCGAAATGCGGGCCGCCGTCGACGCGACGGTTAAGGCCTTCGGCCGGCTCGATGGGCTGATCAACAATGCCGGCGGCATGGTCGCCCGCCAGCCCTACCAGGAATACACCGAAGAGCTCTACGACCAGGTGATGGATCTGAACGCCCGCTCGGTGCTCGCGGCCTCGCATGCGGCGATCCCGCATCTCAAGACCGCCGGCGTGGCTTTATCATCAACACCACCTCGATCGCGGCGCGCAACGGCGCTGGCGGCGGCGCCGGACTCTATGGCTCATCCAAGGCCTTTGTCGGCAATGTGACGCGCGGCATGGCCAAGGAGCTGATCCCCTTCGGCATCCGCGTCAACGCCGTGGCTCCCGGCGTCATCGATACGCCCTTCCACGAGCGCTACTCCACCGAAGCCCAGCTCAAGGCCATGCTCGCCACCGTGCCGCAGGGCCGCCTCGGCGTCTCGGAAGATTGCGTCGGCGCCTTCCTCTTCCTCGCCTCCGCGTCGCTCTCGGGCTACGTCATCGGGCAGACGCTCGAAGTCAACGGCGGCCAGCTGATGCCGTAAGCAGAGGTCAGGCGACGGGGCGCTTGAGGAGGTTCAGCACCTCCTCGAGCCCCCTCGCCACCGACTTGAGGGCGCGGGCCGTGTCGAGTACGCGCGTATTGCCGGCAACGTCAGGCGGCAGGCTGCGCGTGGTTTCCACCAGCCGGCTCTGCTGCTGTGCAACGGCGTTGCGAAGCGCTTCGGCTTCGGCCGCCAGATTGGGTTCATAGCCGCCGGCGGCACGCAGCCGCTGGGCATAGGCCATCAACCGCGCCGTCCGCATCTGCCACGGTCCGATCTGGGCGTTGATCGGCACCAGAGCCGCCATGGCTTGCTGCTTCTGGGCAATATCGGCGCGCTTGGCGCGCCGGCGAGTAAGGTCATCCATGAAAAGGTCCGCCAATATGATTGGCGCTTACCTTCGCCCACTCACTGCCCCGGCCGCACTAACACCGGTTAACTGCCGCTGCCGCTCCGCCGGGGCGCCGCCCCCGACCAGACGAGCGTCAGCTTCTCATCGGCGTCGGGGACGTAGACGTCCGAGCGGCGATGCGCATCGCCGAAGGTCTGGGCCAGCCGGATGGCGTTGAACGCCGCGTCCTCGCGCGTCCCGAATGGCCCGTAGGCCTTGCCTTCGCAATCGACCCACCAGGCCGATGGCGTTCTTATGACGATAAACCAGCACGTTTTCATGCACGACCCCGCAAGTCCGGGGCGAACGTGAAGACGGTGCGATGGTTCCGACGCGGCAGCTTTTGTGATCGGCCGCCGCGTCAGTCGTCGAAATGCGGCCAGCGGGTAAAGGCGGCGCCTTGCAGCGTGTTGATCGGATCGGCCGGTGGCCAGCTGACCCCATCGGGTGGCGTCAGCTCGCTCACATCATGCGTCGGCACCCAGCCCAGCGCCTCGGCCGGATCGTTGACATACCAGGGTTCGGGACAGCGCGAGAGCGCGTAGACTCGCCGATAGCCGACGGTTGGCGCATCGAGCCCGGCGCGGACGAGCCCGGTGAGATCATCGAGGTGGCACCAGAGATGCAGCTCACGCGCTGAACCGGGCTGGCTTGCCGCGCAGATCCGCATCACCAGGCACTCGATGCCGAACTTGTCATGGTAGAGCCGCGCCAGGTTCTCGCCGAACAGTTTCCCAACCGCATAGAGCGTATCGGGCCGCACCGGCGCATCGATGCCCAGCGGCACTTCGGCCACCGGATACATGCCGACCACATGATAGGATGAGGCGTAGATGATCCGCCGGACGCCCGTGCGTCGCGCCGCCTCGAAGAGGTTGTAGGTCCCTTCGATATTGGCCGAGAGAATGTCGGCCCACGGTGCCTCAGTGGCGATCCCGCCCATATGCACCACGGCGTCGACCCCTTGCCCCATCAACCGCTCGAGCGCCGCGCGATCAGCCAGATCGGCAATCTCGACCGGCGCGGCGCCCTCCGGCTGCACGATGTCGGTGGCGAGCACCTCGCGGCCATCCTCCGCAAAACGTTGCCGCAGATGCCGGCCAAGCCGCCCTGCGGCGCCAGTGAGGAGGAGTTTGGGCATGGGATGCGTCCGGAGGCGTAACGATGCCCTGAGGGCTATCATACTTCTCCGTCGGAGCCCAAGCCCGGAGGCGTCGTTGACAGTCACCCAAGTGGGTGTTAGCCAGAAGTAGTCATACTAATTCTGGAGGGCGACCGATGACCTTTGACGAGATCAAGCGCAAGATCGGCTCGGGTCTGCTCTCCTTCCCGATTACCGACTTCACGGCCGCCGGCGAGTTCGACGCTGCCGGCTATGCCAAGCGGTTGCAGTGGCTTTCTTCCTACCCCGCGGCGGGCCTGTTTGCAGCAGGCGGCACCGGCGAGTTCTTTTCCATCGGCTATGACGAATACGACGCGGTGATCCGCACCGCCGTCGAGAATTCGTCTGCCGATGTGCCGGTGCTCGCCGGTGTCGGTTACGGCACCCGCATGGCAGTCGACCTGGCGCGGCGCGCCGAAAAGGCCGGCGCCGCCGGCATCCTGGTGCTGCCGCATTATCTGATGTTCGCCGAGGAAGCCGGCGTCATCGCCCACATGACGGCCATCTGCAACGCCGTCGGCATCGGCGTCATCTATTACGCCCGCGACAACACCAAGCTCTCGCCGGCCGGGCTCGAAAAGCTGGCCGCCACCTGCCCGAACTTCATCGGCTACAAGGACGGCCTGGGCGATCTGCAACTGATGCAGCGCATCCACTATCGCCTGGGCGATCGCGTCGTCCACATCGGCGGCCTGCCGACCGCCGAGGTGTTTGCGCAGCCCTATCTCGAAATGGGCGTCACCACCTATTCGTCCGCCGTCTTCAACTTCGTCCCCGAGCTGGCGCTGAAGTTCTACGCCGCCGTGCGGGCTCGCGACGCGGCAGTGATCGACCGTCTGATGAAGAGCTTCTACCTGCCGCTGATCGACCTGCGCGACCGCAAAAAGGGCTACGCCGTCTCGATGATCAAGGCCGGCGCCACCCTCGTCGGCCACTCCGCCGGCCCGGTGCGCACGCCACTCACCGAACTGGATGCCGCCGAGCGCGAAACGCTGCAGGGGCTGATCGAGGCGAACAGCTGAGGACGATGGTTGACCTCGGCCATCCACGCCAAGGCTTCTTGCGGAGCTAAGCTCACGTCGCTATGGCGATGAAGTCGCTGCGGACGCCGGCGACGATTAGCATAACAAGAACGGCGGCGACTCCCCCGGCGAAGAAAGCTGCGGGTAATGACCACGACTGGGCAGGAAAGAGCCGGGTCTCGATAGGCATTAGCGGCCTTAGTGCTAGCCCAAGCAGCGTAGGCACCACAATGCCGACAAGGATCGGTTCGAAGACGGTCATCCCCCGCTGCCTCCTGCTCGCCGCTGCAATCGTAAAATAGCAGATTGTGCCGGGCACCACGCCAGCGGCAAGCCCGGCAGGAATGATAAGGACAGAGCCGACGGTCAGCACCATGAGCAGGGCTCCCAAAGACCCGTTGTTCAGCATCCCTGCCGGAAGTGGATCTGGGAGGGCAAAATTCTGGACAAGCAAGTAGGCCTCCGCGGCAGGGAAGGCGCTAGAAGAGGTAGCCTAACACCGCACCAAAAAGGAACTCCTACCGTTCCTTGCAAATCCGCCAACGTCCTCCAATATCCCAACTCCCGACAAGTG
>JACDQI010000262.1 GCA_015657675.1 Devosia sp. | reverse complement strand
CCTCGCCACGGACGTTCTCGTGGATTTCGACGAAGATTTCTTTGTCGGCGAAGCGCTTGACCGTGCAGTCGGTGAGCGGCAACTCGAGATAGCTCGACACGGCTTCGGCCAGGGCTCGGTTGGAGTTACCGGTGACCAGCTTCATATCGACATCCTATGCCGGGGGCCGCCCGAAATGAGCAGCCGACTTTGGGTGTGGCCGCTGTTTATAGCGACGGTGCCCGGCACGCAATGCGCCAATAGACAAAAAGGTGAAGGCTTTTACGCCAGACCGATGAGAGCGATCTGTCGGCCGGTGGTGGTGTCGCGGTGGGTGGCGTAGCGGTGGGAGAAGAAGCGCTTGGGTTCGGCATAGGTGCAGAGCTTGAGGTCGTCGACCAATCCGACGCCGACAGCATGCAACTGGTCAAAGACAAAACCGGGGAGGTCGAAGTGCTCGCGGCCAGCGGGGGGCGTGCTGATGCGGTTGGCGGCGTCGCGGTGCTGGCGCAGCAGGTCGGCGGCAAACTGCGGACCGACTTCGTAGCTTTCCAGCGAAATGGTCGGGCCGATGGCGGCGACAATGCGCTCGGGCTCGGCGCCGAGGGCGACCATGGCGTTGACGGTATTGGCGGCAATGCCGCCGATGGCGCCTTTCCAGCCGGCGTGGAATGCGCCGATGACGCGGGCCTGCGGGTCGGCGAGGAGTACCGGGGTACAATCGGCGGTAAGGATGCCGAGGAGGATGCCGGGCAGGTTGGAGACCAGGGCATCGGCCTCGACGCGCTCAGCCGGGTCGAAAATGTCGGTGATGGTGACGATGTCGATGGAATGGGTCTGGCGCAGCGTGGCGAGGTTGCCGAGCGGGAAGCCGAGCTCCGCAGCGGCCAGTTCACGGTTCTGTTGCACATGCGCGGGCTTGTCGCCGGCGGTCTCAGACATGTTGAGCGAGGCGAAGAGGCCCGTAGAAACGCCACCGCGACGACCGAAAAAGCCGTGGCGGATACCAGGCAGGTTAGCGAGGGGGCGGCTCTGGTCGAATGGTGCGGTCATGTCACGCGGTCGGGAGAACGCCCGGCGGCTCAAGCCCGGGGCTTGCGGCAACGAAGGCTTTGAAGAGGTCACCCATTTCGGCAGAGTCGGTGAGCCGGTGCAAGGCGGCTGCGATAGCCGGCGCCTGGCCGGGATTGGCCTTGCTCAGCATGTCAGCGCGCTCGACGATGCCCAAGCGCTTAAGGAAGTCGCCTTGGCCGGTGACGCGGTGCGCAACGAGCCCCACGGCGGCGGCCGCCTCAGACAAGGCGCCGAAATCGACATGGGCGGAGAGGTCGGCGGATCCCGGAGCCTCCAGGGGATCGACAAAGGTGTGCTTGCGAATGGCCTGCAGGGTCTCGCCGGTGCGCGTCTTGGCATAGCCGTAGTCGATGGCAAGGATGGCGCCGCCCTGGCGGGCGACTATCCTGCTCAGCTTCTGCATGACATCAGCGGCGGCCAGATTGGCCTCGTAGACTTCACCCAGTTCGGCGTTGCGCACTGCCTCGGGCATGGCGCTCGAGGGGATGGGAGTGGGCGAGAGGCCGAAAACGCGGTTCTCCTCCTTGAGTCCGACCAGCCGCTCGTGCCAGCCGGACTCGCCCTTGACGAACTGGCGGATCGGCAGGGCGTCGAAGAACTCGTTGGCGATGACGAAAAGCGGGTCCTCGCTGACGGCATCGATCTCGCTGGCCCAATAGGGCGTGTAGTCGCCGAGCCGCGCCAGTTGTTGTGCCTTGAGCTCGGCATTGGTCTCGAACAGTTGCAGGTGCAGGGCATTGGCAAAGCCGTCGGCACGGCTGGCGACGCGCAGTGCATCCTGCATCAGTGTGCCGCGTCCGGGCCCGAGTTCGAGCAGCGTGAAGCTACGCGGCTCGTTCATTTGCTGCCAGAGATTGACGAAGAAGAAGCCGATCAGTTCGCCGAACATCTGGCTGATCTCGGGGGCGGTGATGAAGTCGCCCTTGGCGCCCAGCGGGTCGGCGGTGCGGTAATAGCCCTCGCGCGGATGGGTCAGGCAGAGCCCCATGTAAGAGGCAAGCGACATCGGTCCGTTGGCCCGGATCTGCAGGTCGATGGCTTCGGACAGGGAGGGCCGGTCAGACATTGGCGCGCCTTGCATAAAGAACCAGCGCGATGCCGGCGAGGACCAGTGGCAGGCTCAGGAGCATGCCCATCGTGAGCCAGCCGCCGAACAGGTAGCCGATATGGCTGTCGGGCAGGCGGACGAATTCGACGGCAGTGCGGGAGAGGCCATAGCCGATGCCGAAAATGCCGGCGACGAGACCTGGCTTGCGGAGGGCGTTGAAGCGGTTGGTGGCGATGCGGATGATGATGAAAAGCAGCACGCCTTCAAGGACCGCCTCATAGAGTTGGCTGGGGTGGCGCGGCAGACCTTCTGGATCGGTGGGGAAGACGACGCCCCATGGCAGATCGGTCGGCGCACCGTATAGCTCGGCATTGATGAAGTTGGCGACGCGCCCGAGGAACAAACCGATCGTTGCGATCGCGCCGAGGAGATCGAGGGAGGACAGGATGCGGCCGCCCTTGGCGCGGGTGAAGAGGGCGACAGCGACCATGAGGCCGAGCATGCCGCCGTGAAAGCTCATGCCGCCATCCGAGATGGCAAAGATTTGAAACGGATCAGCCAGATAGACCGGCAAGTTATAGAAGAGCACGTAGCCGATACGACCGCCGAGCACGATGCCGATGACGGCCCAGAAGGCGAAATCCCAGATCGCCGGCGCGTCGAAGGGCGGGCGGTCGTCCTTCCAGAGGTCCTTGCGGGCCAGCAGTGTCTGGCCGTAAGCGGCGCCGAGCGCCACCCCCAGGAGATAGGCAATGCCATACCAGTGCACCGCAAAGGGGCCAACGGCAAAGGCGACGGGATCGATGTTTGGAAAGGGCACGCCACGGCTCCGAAGCAGGGGCTGCGACCTTGTAAGCAGGAGCGGGCTCTGGTCAAGCCGATGACGAAATCCTAAATAGGGGCACCAAACGCCCCAGCCTGGAGACGGCCATGACCCAAAACAGCAAGTTCTTCGACGAGATCGGGCGGATGATGAACGGTGCGGCCGGCGCTGCCGACGGGATTCGTCGGGAAGTCGAGACCATGGTGCGCTCGCAGGCGGAGCGTTTCGTGGGCGAGATGGACCTGGTCAAGCGCGAGGATTTCGACGCGCTGCGCGAGCTGGTGCAGTTGCAGGACGGTGAGATCAAGGCGCTGAAAGCTGAACTCGAGGCGCTCAAGGCCACGAAGTCCTCGTGAGGCTTGCCGTCATCTCGGACGTGCATGGCAACCGCCTCGCCCTGGAGGCCGTGCTCGAAGATATCGGCCGGCAGTCGGTCGATGGGACGCTGAACCTGGGCGACGTGGTCAGCGGGCCGCTGGCGCCGGTTGAGACACTCGATCTCCTCATTCCGGCGAACTTTCCCACAGTGCGCGGCAACCATGATCGCGCTGCGGTGGATGAAAAGACCAAAGACAAGGTGGACCGGTTTGCGCGCGAGCGGCTGACGTCGACCCAGCGCGAGTGGCTTGCCGGGCTGCCAGCGACCCGTGTGGTGGATGAGATATTCATGTGCCACGGCACACCCACCAGCGATACGGCGCCCTGGCTCGATAACTGGTGGAATGGTCGCGACACGACGCTGCCGGACGAAGCCTCAGTGACGTCCAAGGCGGATGGCCTCGATTTTCCGATGCTGCTCTGCGGGCACACTCATATTCCGCGCATCGTGCGGCTGCGGGACGGCCGGATGATCGTCAATCCGGGCGCTGTCGGGCTGCAGATCGTACGTGGCCTGCCGGATGCGCGCTACGCCATCATCGAGCGACGCAATGGCCGCTGGCAGGCGGCCCTCCACAGCGTTCCCTATGACTTTGCCGCCGCGGCGCAGCAGGCGCAGGCCAACGGTTTTGCGCAATGGACCGACGCGCTGATGACAGGTTGGGCAGGGCCGGAAGGCCTGTTCGGTTGAGCGAGGCGGCCAAGGCCGCACTTCACGACTCAATAGTCGCGACAAACTGGCGACGCACCGGCAGTACAGCGGCCTGTCACGCCGCATTCACCTGCCGGCGCGGATGATACGCTGAGTCGGGCCCCGAAACCTGTGCCAAAACCGTGCAAAAGCAGGGCAACAGACTCATCAGGTTAAGTACTTGTTAACCTTAGAAGTCCGATCATCCACAGAAGAAAGCCTTGGAAGCGCCCGGTGCTGCGGTCCCCGGAATCAAACACGCAGTGTACGGTCACCTCACTGGACGACTCGTGGGCTCTCTGCGTTCGGCAGTTCATCGGAAGTTGTGCGTATCTGGGCGGAATCCGATTCCGCCAGCCCTCCAACGCGTCGCCAAAGCGGGAATATTGCCAAATGGCCCTTAATCTTGAGATCGAGCAGGACCGCACAGTCCACCCGGTGGATATCATTGAGCATATTGCTTCGATCAATGACTGGAACTTTGAGCGTCAGGACGCCGACGAGATTTCCATTTCCGTGCGCGGCGGGTGGAGCGACTATCACGTGTCGTTCAACTGGATGGAGGACCTCGAGTCGCTGCACATTGCCTGTGCGTTCGACCTGAAGGTCCCGGAAGGTCGTCGCAACGAGATCAAGCACCTGATTTCGCTGGTCAACGAGCAGCTCTGGATCGGGCATTTCGATATCTGGAACCACGAAGGGGTGGTGCTGTTCCGCAATTCGCACCTGCTCTCGGGCGGGGCAGAAGTGTCGCCGCAGCAATGCGAGGCGCTGCTGCGTTCGGCTACCGATAGCTGCGATCTCTATTATCAGGCCTTCCAGTTCGTCGTCTGGGCTGGCAAGAATGCCGCCGATGCGCTCAGCCAGGTGATGTTCGAAACGGTAGGCGAAGCTTGACACTTTCAGAGATCGGCCCGGTCGTCCTGGTGGGCGCGGGCAAGATGGGGCTGGCGATGGCCCGCGGTTGGATCGCTGGCGGGTTGCCGCCCGACCAACTGGTGCTCATTGACCCCAAGCCGCTTGAGGCGACGACGGCTTTTGCCGCCGCGCACAATCTGCGGCTGCTCGAAAGCCGATCGGCATTCTGACCCATGTGCTGGTGCTGGCGGTCAAGCCGCAGATCATCAAAGAGGTGATGGCCGAAGTGCAGCCGGCAGTCGGCGCGCAGACGCTGGTGCTGTCGATTGCGGCGGGCATTTCGATCAAGACGATTGCCGAGAGTTTGCAGACGGAGCGCGTGGTGCGCGCCATGCCCAATACGCCGGCGCAAATCGGCAAGGGGATTTCCGGCGCTGTCGGCTTCCGGATCACCGAGACCGACAGCAAGGTGGCCGATGCGCTGTTGCGCGCCGCTGGCGACGTCATCTGGTTCGAGACCGAGGACAAGCTCGACGCGGTCACGGCCGTCTCGGGGTCCGGTCCCGCTTATGTGTTCTATCTGGTCGAAGCGCTGGCGATGGCCGCGATGCGGCAGGGCCTCGATACGGGGCAAGCGATGCGGCTGGCGCGGCAGACGGTGATCGGCGCGGCTGGCCTGATGGAAGCGGACTCGCAGTCGGCGTCCGTGCTGCGCGAGAATGTCACCTCGCCCAAGGGCACCACCTATGCGGCGCTACAGGTGCTGATGGGACCGCAGGGTCTTGAGGACCTGATGGACCGGGCCGTGACGGCAGCCAGGGAACGCAGCGAAGAGCTGGGGCGGACTTAGCCGCCCGCAGCTTACATCGCAGACGCCTTGCCGGTCACGGTGACCTTGGCATTCTTGATCAGCGGATGGCCACGACCATCGACGCTGGCCGTCCCGACAATGTCGATGAGGCACAGATTGCCGATATCGATCAGATCGCATCCGGCAAGCGTCGCCTTGTCGTCGGCCGACATGGTGTCACCATCCACGTAGACCAGCTTGTTGGCGTCCATCGGCGTGGTCGAACACTGGCCGCCCATGAAGTCCGAGTAGCCGGTGAGCAGGCAGCCCTTGACGGTGACTTCCTGGCTGTCGAAGTCGGCCGGTGCGGCGGTGATGGCATCCACGGTGACGTCTGCGGCGAAAACCGGCGAAGCCAGCGTGGCGAATGCCAGGGCGAGTGCAGGCAGCAGTCTCATTCCAGTTCTCCCGTAAGCTTGAGCCGGTCGAGCAGGTCGCGATCGCCGGGTTCGACCATACCGACGAAGAATTTGAGGATAGTGCGCTTACCTTCGGGCGGCAGCGCCGCGATGGCCGCAGCGATGCGGCTGGTTTGAGTCGCCGAGAGGGTCTCGAACAGGTCGCGGCCCTTGGCGGTTGCGTAGAGCAGGCGCTGGCGCCGATCGGCGTCGCCGGTCTTTTGCTCGACATAGCCATTGTCGATCAACTGGCGCAGCACGCGGGCGAGCGACTGCTTGGTGATCTTGAGGATGTCGAGCAGGTCGGCGACCGGCATGCCGGGCTTGAGATTGACAAAATACAGCACCCGGTGATGCGCGCGGCCAAAGCCCTGTCGCTCAAGCATGGCGTCAGCGTCACCCACGAAGTCCCTATAGGCAAAGAAGAACAGGCCCATGACGTCGAGCGGCATGCCGCCATCGGCCGGAGCACCGGAAATTATGTCAGCCTTGTTGACATTTATTTTGGCCGGTGCCATTCTCTCTCCCATCAGAACGCCTCTTTCGACTTATCCCAAAGCCATTCCGGTTTGCCAAGGGCAAGTGGGTGAGGCAAGATCGATGCAAAAGGCAGAACGGCCCCGCGAGAGCCGTCACGTCACTAGAGTGGGAGAGACTTATGGCCGTGCCGATGGACCAGCGTGAAGGCTGGATCTGGTTTGATGGGGAGCTCAAACCCTGGAAGGATGCCAAGATCCACGTGCTCACGCACGGGCTGCATTATGCCAGCTGCGTGTTCGAGGGCGAGCGGGCCTATGGCGGCGAAATCTTCAAGTCGCGCGAACACACCGAACGGCTGATCCGCTCGGGCAAGACGCTGGACTTTACTATTCCCTATTCGGTCGACGAGATCGAAGCGGCCAAGCGCCTGGTGCTGGAAAAGAACGGTCTGGTCGACGCCTATGTGCGCCCGGTCGCCTGGCGCGGCTCAGAGGAACTCTCGGTTCCCGGCCGCAACAACAAGGTGCACCTCGCCATCGCCTCTTGGGTCTGGCCGAGCTATTTCTCAGTCGAGGAAAAGCTCAAGGGCATCCGGCTCGAGTGGAGCAAGTGGAAGCGTCCGAGCCCGGAAACCATTCCCTGCTCGGCCAAGGCCGCCGGCCTCTACATGATCTGCACGCTCTCAAAGGACGCGGCGATGGCCAATGGCTATGCCGACGCGCTGATGCTCGACTATCGCGGCTATGTCGCCGAGGCGACCGGCGCGAACGTCTTCTTTATCAAGGGCGACGAGATCCACACGCCGGATCCGGATTGCTTCCTCAATGGCATCACCCGTCAGACGCTGATCGACCTCGCCAAGCAGAACGGCTTCAAGGTCATCGAGCGGCACATCATGCCCGAGGAACTGAGCAACTACGACGAATGCTTCCTCACCGGCACTGCCGCGGAAGTGACGCCGGTGTCCGAGGTCGGCCAGTACAAGTTCAAGCCGGGCAAGGCCTGCACGACGCTGATCAATGCGTATTCGGCAGCGGTGCAGCCCAAGAAGGTCGCGGCCGAGTAAGGCGAAGAAGAATTGACGTTTCTGGGGCTCGCCGGTGGCGGGCCCCTTTTTTATCCGCGCCCCGTCACCGCCGCATATCGCTTGCGGTGCAAGTCCTTGAGCCGTGCCTCAAGCGAGGGCTCGGGGCCGTCGACGGGAATAGCGGGCGCGATTTCCTGGATAGAGAGGGCGTTGACCGGTCCCGGGCCGGCGCCGAGGCTGGCGGTATAGGTGGCGTATTGCTTGCCAGACATGGCGTAGACGATGCGGCCGAGCCCGACCCAGGCGTGGGCGGCCGAGCACATCGGGCAATGTTCACCGGAGGTGTAGACGGTCGCGACGCCCGTTCCGCCGGGGTCATGTTGTTGGCGGCCCAGCGCGCGATGTCGAATTCGGGGTGTCTCGTGTGATCGCCGTCGGCGGTCTCGTTGTGACCTTCCCACAGCACGCGGCCATCGGCGGTCACGAGGACGGAGCCGAAGGGGTCGTTGTTGGAATTCAGCGCTGCCTCAGCGAGGTCAACGCAGCGCGCGAGGTAGCGGCGGTCAGTATCGTCCATCGTCGTCTCCTATTTCCAGTCGCGGCCGTCGGGGTAGACTGCGGGGCCCTTGAGTTCGAGTTTGTTGCCCCAGGGGTCGCGGACGTAGAACGAGTTGCCCATGCCGCGGGCGCCGCCATGCAGAGCCTCGCGTTCGATGGCGACGTTGTGGGCAGCGAGGTGACTGCGCATGGCGTTATCGTCGAAGGGCGAGAGGGCGATGCAGACGTGGTCGACATTGCGGCCACCCTTTACCGGCGGAACGGCGCTCGTAGCACCCGGATGGGTGATGTCCCAGAGGACGATCAGCGCCGCGCCGCACCAGACCTGTTCCATGCCGAGTGTGGGGTAGGAGTAGCCGGGGGCGCAGCCGAGCACGTCGGCATACCAGCGCACAGCCTTTTTCAGGTCGTCGACGAGGAAGACGACGTGGTCGATGCCGACCATGGAAAAGGGTGGCTTGCTTGGTTCGGTCATGTGCGATTCCAGCGTTCGCGGGCGTCGTCGTCGTCGGTCCTGGCCTCGACCCAGCGCGTGCCGTCGCCGGTCGCTTCCTTTTTCCAGAAGGGGGCGTCGGTCTTCAAAAAATCCATCAGGAACTCGGCACCCTCGAAGGCGGCGTGGCGATGCGGCGCGAGCGTCATCACCTGCACGATGGGTTCACCCGGCAGCAACGTCCCGTGGCGGTGGATGACAGTGGCGGCGAGAAGGCCGAAGCGGGCGGTGGCAGCGGCGATCAGGTCTTCGAGCTGTCGGACCGCGAGGTCCTCGTAGCATTCAAGGGTCAGGGCAGCGACGGGTTCGTCGGGTGCCGAGCGGACGAGGCCGGTGAAGGTTACGGCGGCGCCGGCGCCATCGGTGGCTTTGAGGAAGGCGTTGGTTTCGGCGCCGGGGTCGAAAGCCGCGGTCTGGATACGGACGGCCACGTCAGCCGCCGGTCATGGGCGGGAAAAGGGCCACGGTCTGCGCATTGGCGATCAGCGCGTCGGACTTGACGATCTTGGTGTCGATGGCGGCGCGCACGAGGCTGGGCTTTTCGAAGGCGAGATCGGCGGCCTCGTCGCGGCTCCGCAGCCAGGCGATGAGGTCGGCGACGGTCTTGACCTCGGCAGGCGGGCTCACCTCTTCCTCAGAGCGGTTGAGGCGCTCACGGAACATGGCGAAGTAGAGGATCTTCATTTTGATATCCTCAGACTTGGCCCGCCAGATGCGGCCAGGCCGAGCGCAGATATTCCCAGCCGGTCCAGACGGTGAGAATGGCGGCGACCCAGAGCAGGAAGTGGCCGATGAAGACGAGGCCCAGCAGCATAGGGGCAGCGATCAAGAGGCCAAGGGCTACCAGCTGAATGGTGGTCTTCCACTTGGCCAGCCAGGTGACTGGGACGTCGACATCGATCTTGCCCAGATATTCGCGCAGGCCGGAGATGAAGATTTCGCGCATCATGATGGCGATGGCAGGGATGAGGTCCCAGCCGGTCAGTTGGCGCGTCCAGGCGAGGGTGATCAGCAGGGCGCCGACCAGCAGCTTGTCGGCGATGGGGTCGAGCATCTTGCCCAGCGCCGAGTTGAGGTTCATGCGGCGTGCCAAGAAGCCGTCGAGCCAGTCGCTGACCGCGGCGGCGATGTAGAGGAGCAGCGCCAGCCAGAGCAGGGGCTCCCAGCCGGACACCAGCAGCAGACAGATCAGCGGGATGGCCGCGATGCGTCCCAGGGTCAGCAGATTGGGCAGGGTGGTCAGAGTCGGGGGAATGTTCATGAGCCGATGCAATCGGAAGCGGGGGCCCGGGTCAAGGTAGAACGAGAATTGGGCTGAGACCGGTGGACTGTCAGGCACAGCACTTCCTGCCCTGAGGACCTCATCCTGCGCTTGTCGAAGGACGAGGTCCGTGCACGCCGCCCCCATGGTTCGACACGCTCACCATGAGGGCTCATGCAACTCTGCGGCGGCCGCCAGTCGCTTCGACTAGGCGACCATATCGGCCTTGGCGCGGCGGGCACTGACCGCGGCGGCAAGGGTTTCGAGCACGGCAACGGTCTCATCCCAGCCGATGCAGCCATCGGTGACCGACTGGCCGTAGACAAGCGGCTTGCCCGGAACGATGTCCTGCCTGCCGGCCACGAGATTGCTTTCCAGCATGACGCCGATGATGCGGCTGTCGCCGGCCGCGACCTGGGCAGCGATATCGTCGCAGACCAAGGGCTGGTTCTCAGGCTTCTTGGAGCTGTTGGCGTGGCTGGCGTCGATCATAACGATGCCCGGCTGACCGGATTTCTTGGCTTCAGCGCAGGCGGCATCCACACTGGCCGCGTCGTAGTTGGGCTGTTTGCCGCCGCGCAGGATGATGTGGCAGTCGTCATTGCCGGTAGTGCTGGCGATGGCAGAGTGCCCTTCCTTGGTCACGGCCAGGAAATGGTGCGGCTGGCTGGCGGATTTGACCGCGTCCAGTGCGATACGGACATTGCCGTCGGTGCCGTTCTTGAAGCCGACCGGGCAGGAGAGCCCCGACGCTAGCTCACGGTGCACCTGGCTTTCCGTGGTGCGTGCGCCGATGGCGCCCCAGGAGACGAGATCGGCGAAGTATTGCGGCGTGGTCATGTCGAGGAACTCGCTGCCCGCCGGCAGGCCGAGATTGTTGATCTCGAGCAGCACGCTGCGCGCCAGTCGCAGGCCATTGTCAATGTCGAAGCTGCCATCGAGGTTGGGGTCGTTGATCAGACCCTTCCAACCCACAGTGGTGCGGGGCTTTTCGAAATAGACGCGCATGACGATCTCGAGCCGGTCGCCGAGGGTGGCGCGCAGCGGGGCGAGGCGCTTGGCATAGTCGAGGGCGGCGACGGGATCGTGGATCGAGCAGGGACCGACCACGACGACCAGCCGGTCATCGGTGCCGTGCAGGATATTGTGCAGGGCGTGGCGGGTGCCGATCACCGTCTTGGTGGCGGCGTCGGTGCGGGGGAACTCGCGGATGACCTCCTGGGGAGATCGGAGTTCGCGGATTTCCTTGATGCGCAGGTCGTCGGTGGTCTTGAGCATTGTCGTCTCCTCGGGAACTTGGCGGCGAGGCGACAAAAAAGCCGCCTAGCTGAGCTGGCGGCTTGGGGTGATTTGTTTGTCCGGTACTTAGATCAAACGGCTCCCTTCGGCTGCCAGCGGCTTCCGGTGCTAAAGTACCAATAGGAATAGGCGGCGCGAAGGTTCATGGGCGGGGTTGTAGCGGAGACGGGAGGACTTGTCACGGGGTCTCGTGCAGGTCCCCCCGCCGATGCTGTCAGTTGGCCAGAACCAGGAAGTACTCGGCGGCTTCTGGCGTCAGCAGGTCGCGCAGCTCGGTGATCGGCGCGGAATGGAGGTCGGTGCCGCAGGCCATGATGGCGTGGGGCAGGCCCTGCAACGTGAAGACGACGGTGTCATCCTTGGCGAAATAGATGCCAAGATTGGAATTGATGAGATCGGTCATGCCGCAATCGGCATCCATCGAATGGTCAGCCTGGGTATTGGCGGCATAGGCCGCCTGCACGAAATCGAGCAGCGTCTGGCCCGGCTCCCAGGCATATTCGCCCGCCTTGGAGCCCTTGAAGATGCGGCTGAAGTCTAGGTTGCGGCCAGTTTTGGTGTCGATGGTGGTGTAGTCGATGTGGTTGTTGGGGTAGGCGCCGCCGCACCAGGTGCTGCCGGATTCGACCCAGGTCATCAGCGTGGGGCTGAGATAGGTGACTTCGATGTTCTCCTGGTCGTAATCGCCAAGGCTTGGCGCGGAGGCGTCCATGCCCGAGATCCAGCCCATGCCAAAGTAGACATGCGAGGCGCATTCAAGGGCGCTGGTGCTGATCAGCGCATGGCGGCTGGCGAGGTGGGTGTTGACGGCTGAAAGGTCGGCACCGCCCAGGTCGGTGACCCGCGGGAAGGGGAACTTGGTGCGCGGGTCGGTGACGTAGCGGAAGGCAACGTCGCCCCAGCGGGTTTCTTCGCCTTCGGTCAGCCTGGTCTGGGTCTTGAGGAAATCGTAGGGGGCGTTGTCGACCGAAAGGTCCTCGGTGCCGTCATGAAGCCCGGAGGGCAGCATCAGCAACTGGTCGACGGTGACGGGTTCGTAGAGGTCGACCGGGCGGCTGCCGACGCGTTCGAGTGTGAGGGCAATGGGCGCTTCATCGCCGTCCTGCCAGGTGCCGGTGATGGTGGCGCCGTCATCGGACGAAGCAAGGGCCCAGACGGCGCCGCGCAGTTCTTCCGGAAAGGTGCCTGCTTCGAAGGCTGGCCCGCAGATGTCCTCGGTGCAGGGCCGCTGCTCGGTGAGGGTCAGTTCGCCGGGGGCGGCAGAGACCAGGTCGAGCGGGATGTCGATGCCCTTGCGCGTATAGGCATAGCGGCCGACCAGCGCGGCGTCGGGTGCCTCGATCGGCGAGGAGAGCTCGACGACAATCTCGCTCTTGCCGAGGGTGCCCTTGTAGGTCACGGCATCGGCCAGGGCGGGTGAGGCGATCAACAGAGCAAGGCCGGTGGCGAGAAGGCTACGGAGCATGTTTGGTCCTGAAAACATCGGGGCGGTGGGCGCTTATAGGCCTGCATCTGAATGGCAGGTGAACCCTTTTACGCTTCGCTAACCATCGTAACTAACCTTCAGTTAACGCGGCATGCGTCCAGCGCATGCTTGCTGCGAGAAATGACGGACTACTCCACTCAGCGAGTCGAGATTACATTCAGGTCATCAAAACGAAGGGGAATACAAAATGACCATCAGCCAGAAAATCGCTCAGTTTGCCGCCTACCAGCGTACCGTCCGCGAGCTCAATGCCCTCACCGGCCGTCAGCTCAACGACCTCGGCATCACCCGCGAAGACATCAAGAACGTCGCGCGTACTGCCCGCTAAGCTTCAACAGCTTTAGAGCGAAGACCCAAGGCGCCCCAAAGGGCGCCTTTTGTTTTGTCCTCTACTAGCGCTTTGCGTAGGGGCGGGTGTCGATGACCGCGCCGCTGGATGAGCCTTCGATGACCTCGACATAGGCATGCGCCATGTCAGCGGCGCTCATCACCTTGACCCGACCGTTCTCCCAGACCGCT
>JACDQI010000261.1 GCA_015657675.1 Devosia sp. | reverse complement strand
TTTCACCCGGCAAGGCCGACCAGCTGCGCCGCGCCATGGCGGCCTGGCGGCGCACCGGGCGGATGGCGCAGTTCGGCGAGGAATTCATTGAGGGCATGGTATCGCGCGGCTATCCGCTGGATTTTGCCAAGCGCTGCTTTTCCCAGATCCAGGGGGTTTTGGGCGAATAGTGGCTTTCCGGAAAGCCACGCGGCGTCCTTCGCCCTCCTCGTCTATGCCTCGTGCTGGCTCAAGTGCCACTACCCTGATGTATTCGCCTGCGCGCTGCTCAACAGCCAGCCGATGGGGTTTTATGCGCCGGCGCAGATCGTGCGCGACGCCATCGAGCATGGGGTCGAGGTGCTGCCGGTCGACATCAACCATTCCGATGCGCTGCATATTCTCGAAAAGGGCACGCCGGCGCGCGACCGGGTATGGGCGCGGCACGCCGAAATGACCGACGAGATCCGCTCTGACCATGCGATCCGCATGGGTCTGATGCAGGTGAGCGGGCTCAAGGCCGACCATATCAACCTGATCGTGGCGCGGCGGGGCAGGGGCTATGACTCGGTGCGCGACCTCTGGCTGCGCACCGGGCTTTCGCCCGCCGTGCTGCAGAAACTGGCCGATGCCGATGCGTTCGGCTCGCTCGGGCTCAGCCGGCGCGATGCCTCCTGGGCCATTCGCGGCTTGATGGGGACGGATGGGGCCGAGACGTTGCCTTTGTTCTCAGTCGCAGGACGGCCGGCACCGGGTCGCGAGTCCGATGCCGATCTGCCGCCGATGCCGCCGGGCGAATCGGTGGTGCAGGACTACAAGGCGCTGTCGCTGTCGCTGAAGGCGCATCCGGTGAGTTTCCTGCGTCCGATCCTGGCGCGGCGCGGCACAACGACCTCGGACCGACTGGCGCAGATGCGCGATGGCGCCAGCGTCGAGGTGGCCGGGCTCGTACTGGTGCGGCAGCGGCCGGGCACGGCGAGCGGGGTGATCTTTGCCACGCTGGAGGATGAGACCGGCGTCGCCAATGTGGTGATCTGGAGCAAGGTGTTCGAAGCCAACCGCAAGGCGGTGCTGGGCTCACGCATGCTGGCGGTGCGCGGCAAGCTGCAGCGCGAGGGGCTGGTAATCCATGTCATCGCCCAGTCCTTCACCGACATGACTCCGGCGCTGATCGAGATCGCCAATGGCCACGACTTCGGCGACCGGGTGCTGGCGCGCGGCGATGAAGGGCGCAGCGAGCCGGTCGGCCGGGACGAGGCGGCGCTGCGCCGGAAGGACCAGGCGCAGCGGGCGGCACGGGCGGCCCTGCCGGTGGGACGCAATTTCCATTGAACCGGGATGCTGCTAGCGTGTTTCTCCCGCGGGCTCGGCTCAACTGTCCGTGACGCACCTGTCGGGGACTTTGCCAAGGCCGCCCGCCGCACCATCTAGGTTCAAACCAGTCAGGAACGACGCCCCATGTTCGAAGCGCTCCGCTCCATCTTCGGAAAGCCCGATGCCACCCTGCTCAGCACGGATCCCAAGCTCGCCGTGGCGGCGCTGCTGGTGCATCTGGCGGCGGTGGATGGCACTGCCAAGCCGGAAGAGCGCGACGCCGTCAAAGGTGCGCTGATGGATTTCTATGACCTCGACGAGAACGAGGTCGAGGACGTCATGGCCGAAGCGACGCGTCGCGACGCCGAATCGGTGGATTTCTACCGTTTCACCTCGGCGCTTTCCTCGCTCGAAAGCGGCGAGCGCATCGAGATCATCCGCATGATGTGGCAGGTGGTGTTCGCCGACGGCAAGAACCACGAGCTTGAAGACAACATGGTCTGGCGCATCGCCGAACTGATCGGCGTCTCCGCCCGCGACCGCACGACGCTACGGGCGCAGATGGCCCGTGGGGGCTGAAGAACCGGCGCGCATAAGCGCCAGCCCGTTCGTTGCAATTAATAGATCCCGCCCCATTCCCGATGTCATTCCTGCGAAAGCAGGAATCCACCCCTCCGCCAGCGCCAGCTGACACGTGGACCCCAGCTTTCGCTGGGGTGACAGCGGTGGTGGTTGGGAAAACGAGGACGACCTCGTGGTTCGACAAGCTCACCATGAGGTCTTATTGGGGCCAGTATACCGCGGCCGTGCGCAAGCGCTCAGAGCGCCCAGGCCTCGAAGTCGCCGACGATCTCCGGGTCGTTCTCGCAGTTGAAGTCGGCGGCCTTGTCGGCGGCCTCGCGCGCCAGTTCGTTGGCATTGGGATTGGCCAGTGCGTCGATCCAGGCGGTCTGGCAGGTGGCGCCGGGTTCAATCCGGGTCACCACCAGCACCTGGCCCTCGGCGATCTCGGCGCCGCTGTCGTCGGTGCGCTGCACGAAGTAGCGCAGGACGGTGGCGAAAGGCTTGTAGCCGCCTCCGACATTGGAAAGTCGCCACTCGATCTTGGGCCCGAGGTGATTGAAGGGCGGCAGGGTCTGGGTCGCGGCCTTTTCCTCGGTCGAGGTGAGGCCATAGGAGACGAAAAAGCGCAGATCGCCCTCGGCGATCATGACCGGAATGCCCTTGTAGCCGTTGCAGGCCCAGGTCGAGCCGAAATCGTCGGACTGGATCACCGTGCAGGCGTCGAGATCGACGTCGGTATACTCGGACTGGTTGAACTGGGCCTGAGCACCGGTTCCACCCATCGACAGCAGCAAAATTGCTGCAATTGCCCCTGTGAATTTCCGCATAAGGCTTAACTCTCCTCGGGGGCGCATGCCCCATATCCACATTCTATGCCTTGCCTTGATGGCGTGAGATGGGCGAGAACCCGGCTCTCCTCCAAGCTTAGTGCAGGCCCATAATGAACATCGACGCAATCCCCATCGGCAAGAACCCGCCCGATGACCTTAACGTCATTATCGAAGTGCCCATGGGTGGCGAGCCGATCAAGTACGAGATCGACAAGGCCTCGGGCGCCCTGTTCGTTGACCGCTTCCTCTACACGCCGATGCGCTATCCGGGCAATTATGGCTTTGTGCCGCACACGCTTTGCGGCGATGGCGACCCGCTCGACGTCATCGTGATGAACTCGCGCCCGCTGGTGCCCGGCGCCGTGGTGCGCTGCCGGCCGTTCGGCGTGCTGTTCATGGAAGACGATGGCGGCATGGACGAAAAGATCCTCGCCGTGCCGGTGAGCAAGCTCACCAAGATGTATGACGGCATCACCGATGTGGACGACATGCAGCCGATCCAGATCGAGCGGGTGAAGCACTTCTTCACTCACTACAAGGATCTCGAGCCCGGCAAGTGGGCCAAGATCGAACGCGTTGGTCACGTTGCGGACGCCCGCAAGGTGATCCTCGAGTCGATCGAGCGCGCCCAGGCTGCGAAGTAGGCTGAACGGTCGGGTCTTGAAACCCGACCAACTCGATCGCATATAGGCTGCAATGGTTGGTCGAGGCGCCGCTGCCCCTCCCTGCGAGCCTCGGCCCGACCACTCGAAAGGCGCTCCCCGCAAGGGTTGAGCGCCTTTCTTTTTGGTGGGGTTAGTGCCCCATCGCCGGCATGCTGGGGTCGGCCGGCGGCTTCTTGACGAAGAAGCTGGCGACCACGGCGAAGAGCGAGATTACCGCGCCGCAGAGAAAGCCGCCGCGGACACCGGCAGCAAGGGCATCGACCGGCGTGGCACCCGCAGCAGCGAGCCCGGCGGTCTGGATGGTCATCACCGCCACAAACAGCGCCACACCGGCGGCGCCGGCGATCTGCTGGACGGAGCCCAGGATTGCGCTGCCATGCGAATAGAGCTTGGGGGGTACCGAGCTCAGTGAGGCGGTAAAGAGCGGGGTGAACACCAGCGCCAGGCCGAAGCTGATGATGATGTGGCCGGCCAGAACCGCCCAGACCGAGGTGTACTGGTCGACCAGCGTCAGCATCCAGAGCACAGCCGAGACGATGATGGTGCCGGGCACCAGCAGCGGACGCGTGCCGAACTTGTCGTAGAGCCGCCCGACCGTCGGGGCGAGCAGGCCCATGATCAGGCCACCGGGCAGCAGCAGGAGGCCGGTCTGCAGGGTATCGAGGCCGAGCACGTTGACGGTGTAGATGGGGAGGAGAATCACCGTGCCAAAAAGCGCCATCATGGCCACCGCCATGGTGAGCACGGCGACGGCATAGTTGGACGAGGCGAAGGTGCGCAGGTCGAGCAGGGCGCGATCGCTCTTTTGCAGCTGCAGCTGACGAAGAACGAATACCACCATGGCGACGAGGCCGATCGCCACCGGTACCCAGGCCGGCACCAGCTGGCTTTCCGGATGGGCGGCGCCTTCGCCCAGACTCGACAGCCCGTAGACCAGTCCGCCGAAGGCGAGGGCCGAGATGATCACCGAAAGTATGTCAAGCGGCGCGTAACGCGGCGTGGTGACGTTCACCATCTTGGCGCGGCCCAGTGCCAGGGCGCCCAGCGCGATCGGCAGCACCAGGATGAACATCCAGCGCCAGTCGAGATTGTTGAGGATGAAGCCGCCGATGGTGGGGCCCAGCGCCGGCGCCACCGAGATGACGATGGAGATGTTGCCCATGGTCTTGCCGCGCTCGGCGGGCGGCACCAGAGTCATCACCGTGGTCATCAGCAGCGGCATCATGATGGCGGTGCCGATGGCCTGAATGACCCGGCCGGTGACCAGCAGTTCGAGCCCCGGAGAGACGGCGCAGATCAGTGTGCCGGCCGAAAAGATCGACATGGCGAGGGTGAAGATCGGCCGGGTGTTGAGCCGCTGCAGCAGGAAGCCCGTGATCGGAATCACCACCGCCATGGTCAAGAGGAATGCCGTCGTCAGCCATTGCGCGGCGCTGGCTGTGACGCCCAGATCCGTCATCAGATGCGGAATGGCGACGCTCATGATGGTTTCGTTGAGAAACACCACGAAGGTGGAGGTCAGCAGCAGACCGATCACCAGCCGGTTGCGGGACGCGTTGGACAGATCGGACGGCGCAGAAGCGGCCTCGGGGGCCAGGGTTTGTGTGGTCATGGGGTCACTCCGAGGGCGGGATGGCGCAATTTGACGCCGGCAAGAAGGGGTGCGGTCTTACTCCAGCACGGAGCGGACTGCAAGAACGGTTAAGTCAAAACTTTAGTATTTGAGGCGATGCGCGGCAGCTGCGTCACGGCTCGACGAACATTATGGACTCGGCGCCATGCTGGCACCCCGTCCATTTGTGCAGGCTGACATGCAGTTTTGTCAGAACCTGTCAGCAGCGGCGCTGAGTCTTGCCGAGCGCTTTGACCATCCAGGCCCCAATGGGGATAAAAGCAAATTGTCGAACCGGGTGCTCTCGTATCGACCAGGGGCAGAGCACCCCAGGAGGACAGCATGAAGTTCGTATGCCTCGTCTATATCGATCCCGCCAAAACCGCGGCCGCCACGCCCGAAGAGCTGCGCCAGCTCACCGATGATACCATCGAGGAGGACTGGCAGATGCACCGGTCTGGCAAACTGATCCTGTCGCAACCGCTCGATGAACCGTTTCGCGCCCGCACGCTGCGACATGACGGGTCGGTCACCGATGGCCCATTTTCCGAGGCCAAGGAGCACCTGGGCGGCTTTTTCATCGTCGACGCCAAGGACATGGACGAGGCGATCGAACTCTCGAAAGGTGCCATCGTGAAGTATGGGAGCATCGAGGTGCGCCCGACAATGGAGCAGACCCATAGCGAGACAGGTCAGCCGCGGCCGGAGCTGAAGCGGTCCTGAAACGAAAACTCCCGCTGCGGTCACCGCAGCGGGAGTTTGAACTTGAGAGGGGCAGGCCGGATCAGAATTCCGACCAGTCATCCTTGGCGACGGCGGCGTTGCCCTTGCTGAGATAGGCGGATGCCGCGGCCTTGACCTTGGCCTGCAGGGACTTGATCGTCCCCGGCTTGCTGCCCGACTGGGCGACCGGCGGCGGGGCGCGACGGACAGTCATTGCGGTCGCGGCTGCCGGACGGCGGCCGTCGCTGACGGTGAAGGTGTCGACGATGCCATCGAGCTGAGCGGCCTGGCTTTCGGTCTGCTCGATGGCGGCGTTCATCTCTTCCACCAGCGCAGCGTTGTGCTGGGTCATTTCATCCATCTGGCGCACGGCGCTCGACACTTCGCCGATGCCCTGGGCCTGCGACTGGCTGTCGTTGGCGATGCCGTCCATCAGCTCGGAGGTGGAGCGGACGCCTTCGAGCATTTCCTGCAGGCTCGAGGCGGCCTCTGCCACCAGCTTGGTGCCGCCGGCGACTTCGGTGCCGGACTGTTCGATCAGCGCCTTGACGTCGGACGAGGCTTCAGCGGCCGACTGGGCGAGACGGCGGACTTCCACGGCGACCACGGCAAAGCCCTTGCCGGCTTCACCCGCACGCGCCGCTTCCACCGAGGCGTTCAGCGCCAGCAGGTTGGTCTGGAAGGCGATGTCGTCGATCATGCCGATGATGTTGGAGATCTTGGACGAGGACTGCGTGATGCGGTCCATGGCGCCGGTCGCCTGCTGCATCACCGTGCCGCTCTGCTCGGCGATGGAGAAGACGCTGCGGGCCGTGGCACTGGCGTCCTTGGCACTCTTGGCGTTCTGCATGACCGTATTGGCCAGCTGCTCCATGGCGGCCGAAGTCTCTTCGATGGTGGCCGCCTGCTTGGTGGTCCGTTCGGAGAGGTCGTTGGCGCCGGCGAGGATTTCGCCGGTGGCGAGCTTGAGCGAGCTCGAGGTGTCGCGCAGCTGGCCGAGGATATCGGTGAGCTTTTCGGCCACCGAGTTGGTGCTGTCCTGCAGGTTCTTGAAGGCGCCCTTGTAGGAGCCTTCCATGCGATGGGTGAGATCCTGCTCCGCCAGGGCGCCGAGGACGCTGCCGGCGTCGGAAAGGGCCGTGTTGAGAGTGTTCAGCATGCTGTCGAAGTTGCTGGCGACGCGATCGAGATCGGGGTCGTTGAAGGTCGAATCCACCCGGCGGGTGAAGTCGCCGTCCACGGCTGCGCCGATGACCGAGTCGAAGGTGGCCTGGAAGCGCTGCATCGTTTCGGCGCGGGCAGCCGCAGCCGCAGCCGCGGTGCTCTTTTCGGCCTCGGCCTGGCGGGCTGCACGCCCGTCGGACTGGAAGACCTCAAGAGCACGGGCCATCTGGCCGAGTTCATGACCGGAGTCCGTGCCGCCGATCTTCTGCTCCAGGTCGCCTTCGGACATGGAGCGCATGACGCGGGTCATGCCGGAGATGGCGCCGGAGAACCAACGGGCGACGAAGAAGGCGATCAGCGCGCCGATGATGATGCCAAGCGCGGAGGTGACGAGAACCAGCGTCTGTTCAAACTCGATGGTTTCGAAGGCCTTCGGGCCGATGGTGTTCTGCTTCTCTTTGGCCTTGTCGGCCATGGCATTGTAGAGGTCCGCCATCTTGAGGCTGGACTCCTCGGCGCCTCGCCCTGGGCGATGAAAGCCCCGGGGTCACCCGAAACCATCGTCACGAGCTTTTCGAACTCGGTCTTGTAGACGCCGGCCAGCGCGGTGACTTCCTCGATGGCGGCGACGGCTTCCGGATTGTCGACGAACACGGCGTACCCGTCGGCGTCGGTGGTGGCGACGTCATCGATCCAGACGCGAACCTCTTCGGCTGCTTCCGGCGTCTTGTAGGCAATATAGCGCTCGAGCGAGAGCCGCAGCGAGGCCACGTCGGCCTTGTAGTCGTTGATCTCCATGGTCTCGCGGGCAGCGCCGCGATACTCAGTGAAGATGTCCTTGGCAACGTTGGCGCCGATATAGCCAACAGCACCGACGCCGATCAGCAGAGCCATCAGCGCGCCAAAGGCGAGATAGAGACGTGTCGCAATCGACATCCGAGAAAACAGCGCCATTGGCAAAAACCCCGTAGATTGACTAGTCTGTGTTGGGTCCAGAATCCAGCAGTTAGGTTAAGGATGCCTTGCTGGCGCGAAGAATCGGACCAGAAAGCGCGCAGAAATAGAGGGTTGTGATCGATGTGTGCGCCGATCGGAGCAGCTAGTCGGCCATAGCCAGGCGCAGCAGCTCTGCCTGCTCCGCCATTCCGATGCCTTCGGTGAGGCGGGCTGCGGCGAGGATCGGCACCCAGCCGAGGATCCCATCGCGGCTGAGGCCGCGCGGCGGCATAGAGCGTCAGGTAAGGCTCGGCAAACTCGGGTGCGGCCATCCGCAGCAGCAGGTAGCTGCGGCAGGCGTCGGCTGACGGCTGACCTGCCGTGGCATCGAGCCAATCGATGACCATGCTGTCGCCGAGTGTGCCGATGATGTTGAACGGGTGGAAGTCGCCGTGGCAGAGCCGATCGGCATCTTGCATCTGGTCCAATCGTGCCAGAAGGCCGTCCCGGCGCGGGGCAGGGAGGCCGGGTGCCTGCCCGATGCGCTCGGCCAGCCGCCACTTCAGGCTGGGCAGGCCAGCGGCCGGTGAGGCATGAAAGCGGAGCTGCAGCGTCACCATCTCGACAAGCGCCTGCGTCGCATGCTGCGGCTGTTCCGCAACCAGCCGCCCCAGCGGCAGGCCCGGGGCGCGGTCCATCACCAGACCCCAGCGGCCCTCGAATTCGGCTGCGGCGTAGACTCTCGGTACCGGCAAGCCCTTGTCGGCCAGTGCTGCCAGCGTCGCAGCCTCGCGAAAGGCTGGCTCGGAGCCGATCCCCGGCCGATAGAGCTTGATCGCGCGGTGCCGAATTCGTGCACATCAGCGACATTGCCGCTGCCGATGAGGCGGCCGATGGTCTGGCTCATCCCTAGAAGATCGAGACCTTCTCGCCGCCGTTCACCCTGTCCATGACCAGTTTGCAGGGGGCGCTGAGCTTTTTGTAGTTGGCGTTGAGGCAGTCCTGCATGGCGTCGCCATAGCTGACGCCTTCGCAGTAGGCCTTGCCGTCGTCGCCGCATTTGCTCGAGAGCTCAAACACCGAGACGGCCATGGCGCTGCCGGTGAAGGCGAGGCTGACAAGGACGGTCAGAACAAGACGGCGCATCGGGGTTCTCCTGAAATCCAGCGTCGGGTCTGCCGACGCCGGCCGAGTTAGGCACGGCGACGGGCCGGGGAGCAAGCCGTGGCGGCGACCTGTTGGCAAGTCCTTGGCTCCAACGACCGGGCCCTTATGCCACAAATGACCGTCCCCCAAGAAAAAGGCCCGGGAGTTTCCTCCCGGGCCCGAGCTTTTCACCAGCGGTGCGGTTTATGCCGCGCCGGTCATGTGGGCCAGCACTGCGAGCAGCAGCAGGGCCACGATGTTGGTGATCTTGATCAT
>JACDQI010000260.1 GCA_015657675.1 Devosia sp. | reverse complement strand
GGTCCATCTCGCGGCCGGCGCGGGCGGATGGGTGGACCCTGCTTTCGCAGGGGATGACACCGAGGGTGGGGCTTGGTCAGTGGCCAACGCGGCCGGCTTAGGCGTCGCGAAACCGTTCCACCGTCACCCCGCGTACCGGCGCCTGTAGCGCGAGCACCTGGCCGCTCAGCGGGGAGCGCTCGAAGTCTTCGGGGGTGAAGCCGGAGCTGAGGCTGGTGACGTAGAGCGTCATGCCGTCGGGGCCGCCGAAGCAGGGCATGGTGGGGCGGCTGACGGGGAGGTCGATCCAGTCGAGCAGCGTCCCGTTGGGGGCGAAGCGGTTGAGGCGGCCGGCGGAGATGCCGGCGGACCAGTAGCGGCCATCGACATCGCAGGCGCCGCCATCGGGGCGGCCGGTGGCTTCGTCGAGGTCGCGGAAGCGGCGGCGGTTGCGGGCCTCCCCAGTGGCCGGATCGAGATCGTAGACATCGACCCAGGGCCCGCGCGAATCCGAGTGATACATCAGCGTGCCGCCCGGCCCGAAGGCAAGGCCGTTGGAGGTCTTGAAGCCGGTCGTTATTGCCCGCACGTCGCCATCCGGAGCGACCCGATAGAGCGTGCCCTGCGGGTCGGGCGCGCCGCTGGCATCCATCGAGCCGACCCAGAAGGCGCCATCCGGCCCGACCTTGCTGTCGTTGAGCCGCATGCCGGCCCTGCCGTGCGTCACGGTGGCGATGGTGGTGCGGGTGCCACTGTCGCGGTCGAACAGCACGACGTCATTGACCAGCGCAACCACCAGCCGGTCACTGGCACAGAGGCCGAACGAGCCGACGGCTTCGCCAAAACTCCACTGGCGGCGAGCGCCAGTGGTGGCGTGCCACTCGAAGATGAGGCCGCGCGGAATGTCGGTCCAGAGCAGGCAGCCGGTGCGGTCGTCCCAGACCGGGCTCTCGCCGATCTCGCAGCGTGCTTCGGAGATCACCTGGAAGTCGGTCATGGCTGCAGTCCTCGTCCAGATGGCAGGTCGTGGGCAATGCTCCACTCGCGATAACGGCGGCGGCCGCCTTCGAGATGTTTTCGCATGGCAGTCCGTGCTGCTTCAGGCTGGCGGTCGGAAATGGCGGCAAAGATCAGCTGGTGTTCGGCCATGATGACGTCGAGGAAATCCTGCTTGCTGGCCTCATCGGCAAAGCTGGCGCCGAGCGCGCGGCGCGGGATCAGCCGCTCGCCCATTTCGTCGACGAACATCCGGAAACGGCGGTTATTGGTGGCGTCGGCAATGGCGCGGTGAAAGGCGCGGTCGGCATCGGCGGCGAGGCTATTGTCGTCGAGGTGGCGGCCGAACTGGGTCATGGCCTGTTCCATGCGCAACAGGTTGGTCTCGGTCCGTCGCTCGGCGGCGAGGGCGGTGGCTTCGGTCTCGACACTGATGCGGAACTCGAGCAGGTCGAGCACGTCGCCGATTTCCTCGGGCGCCGCCATGAACAGCGAGAAGGTGGCGCCGCCCGGCGCCGGGGGCGCACTGACATAGACGCCGCTACCGCGCAGCGAGCGCAGCCGGCCCTCGGCCTTCAGGCTGGCAATGGCCTCGCGCACCACGGTGCGGCTCACCGCAAAGCGGGCACACAGCTGGTCGGCCGTCGGCAGCTTGGCGCCGGGCGCCAGCTTTTCGCCCTCGATCAGGCGAATGAGGTCACCTTTTACCCGATCGGCCAGTCCAAACGCTTCAGTGGCGGTCATCGCTTTGTCTCCGCAGCGGCAAATCAGGGCTTTGGCTTGCCCGTTGGCAAAATCTATCATACTGCTTTGAAGAAGTCATAGAACCTGATGGAGGGGACGCCATGTATGTCGGAACGCAGATGGGTGGCAGTCAGCTCGCCGAAGCGGGAGACCGCTATCTGAGGCAGCTGGCGCAGCTGGGCGTCAAGCATGTCTGCATCGACCCCGAAGGCAGCGCCTATGACTGGACGCGCGACAGCTTTGCCCGCCATATCGAGCGGATCGAAAAGGCCGGGCTCGTGCTCGACATGATCCAGCTGCCGCTCGAATCTTCCGGCATCGAAACCAACCGCTCCAAGGGCATCGTGCTGGGCATTCCGGGCCAGCGCGACCGCGAACTCGACGGCATCTGCAAGCTCATCGAAATGCTGGCGTCGCTGGGCGTGCATGCGGTGAAATACAACTTCAACATCGTGGGCATTCCGCGCACCAAGTCCGAACTCGGGCGCGGCGGTGCCGAGCTCTCGACCTTCCGGCACGACCAGACCACCGATGACGACGTGCTGACCATGGCGGGTCGCGTCGACGCCGACACGTTCTGGGAGCGCATCACCTATTTCCTCGAGCACGTCGTGCCGGTGGCCGAGGCCAACAAGGTGCGCCTCGCCTGCCACCCGCATGACCCGATCACCCGCCCCGGCTATCGCGGCGTCGATCGCGTGCTGGGCACAGTCGAGGGCCTGAAGAAATTCGTCTCGATTGCCGAGAGCCCCTATCACGGGCTCAACTTCTGCCAGGGCACGATTGCCGAGAGCATGGAGAACCCGCGCGAGGAAATCGCCGAGGTGATCCGCTGGTTCGGGACGCGCAAGAAGATTTTCAACGTCCACTTCCGCAACATCAAGGGCAAGAAGTTCTCCTTCACCGAGGTGTTCCCGGACGAGGGCGACATGAACATGGCGGAAGCCTTCAAGATCTATCACGAGGTCGGCTATGACGGCATGATCATGCCCGACCACGTGCCCCATATCGACGGCGGCGCCCCGATGGAAACCGCGTTTTCGTTCTGCTTCGGCTACATCATCGCGCTGTTCCAGGCGAACGGATGGGATCCGTATGGGCCGTGAGGGCGCGGGCGGCATGCGATAGTAGTGGGTGATCTGCTCTCGAGGCTGGGAGCCGGGGTAAGCTTGCGGTTCACACTGACGTTCGCCTAAGCTTCGGGCACTGTCGGGAGTGGGATATTGAGACGTTGGCGGATTGCAAGGAACGGAGAGTTCCTTTTTTGGTGCGTGTTAGG
>JACDQI010000259.1 GCA_015657675.1 Devosia sp. | reverse complement strand
GGCGCGGACGACGCCCACCAGAGTCACCCAGGAGAAGAGCAGCAGGATGATGAGCAGCGACCAGAAGCTTGGGACGATGACGCTCGAGACGATGAGCAGAAGGTAGAGCGATGGCACCGATGACCAGATCTCGATCAGGCGCTGGCCGATGAGGTCAATCCAGCCACCGAAAAATCCCTGCACGGCGCCGGCGAGGATGCCTACCGCCGAGGAGAGGATGGTGAGGATGAGCCCAAACAGAACTGAGATGCGAAAGCCGTAGAGGACGCGTGCCAGCACGTCGCGGCCCTGATCGTCCGTGCCCAGCCAGTGGAAGTTACCGAGGTTGCAGCCGGGATCGTCTATGCCCTGTGGGTAGGCCTGGCAGCGCGTCTCCAGATTGAACATCCACGAGGGTTTCGAGGGCGCTGCCGTCGGCAGAGCATCATCGACGGTGCGGTAGTCGTAGCGCAGCGGCGGCCAGAGCATCCAGCCATTGGCGTTGATCTCGTTGGCGATGAAGGGGTCGCGATAGACGGTTTCGGCGAGGAAGCCGCCGAACTTGCTCTCGGGGTAGTTGACCACGACCGGAAACAGCAGTTCGCCCTTGTAGGAGGCGACGATCGGCCGGTCGTTGGCGAGCATTTCGCAGAACAGCGTCAGAAAGAACAGGACGACGAAAATCCAGAACGACCAGACGGCGCGGCGGTTGGCGCGGAAGGCGCCAAGGCGTCGCTGGTTGATCGGAGACAACCAGGACTGCCGTGGAGGCTGGGACGAGGCCAAGTCTAGGCTCATCAGGTGTCCCGGCTCTCGAAATCGATACGCGGATCGATCCACATGTACATCAGGTCCGAGAGCAGCCCGATGATAAGGCCGAGCAGCGAGAAGATGTAGAGCGTCGCAAAGACCACCGGATAGTCGCGGCGCAGAACGGATTCAAAGCCGAGCAGGCCCAGGCCATCCAGATTGAAGATGGTCTCGATCAGCAGCGAGCCGCCGAAGAAGGCGCCGATAAAGGCGGCCGGGAAGCTGGCAATCAGCAGCAGCATGGCGTTGCGGAAGACGTGGCGATAGAGCACCTGCCGCTCCGAGAGACCCTTGGCCCGCGCCGTCACCACATATTGCTTGCGCACCTCTTCGAGGAACGAATTCTTGGTGAGGAGCGTCGTGGTGGCAAAGGCGCCCACCGCCATGGCGGTGATCGGCAGAGTGATGTGCCAGAGATAGTCGAAGATCTGCCCGTACCAGGGCAGGCTGGCAAAGTTCTCGGACGTCAGCCCGCGTAGCGGGAAGATGTTCCAGAAGCTGCCGCCAGCGAACAGCACGATCAGCAGGATGGCAAAGAGAAAGCCGGGCAGGGCGTAGCCGACGATTATGACCGACGAGGTCCAGACGTCGAAGCGGGAGCCATCGCGCACCGCCTTGGCGATGCCGAGCGGCACCGAGATCCCGTAGGAGAGGAGGGTCATCCAGAGGCCGAGCGTGATCGACACCGGCATCTTTTCCAGCACCAGGTCGATCACGGAGATCGAGCGGAAGTAGCTCGTGCCGAAATCGAAGCGCATGTAGTTCCAGATCATGGTGGCGAAGCGCTCGAGCGGCGGCTTGTCGAAGCCGAACTGCTTTTCGATCTGGGCGATGAATTCTGGCGGCAGGCCGCGCGAGCCGCGATAACCGGAATTGTTGCCTTCCTGGTTGTTCGCACCCTCCTGCGGACCGGCGAAATCGCCGGACTGGCTGCCGGTGACGGCGGCGTTGAGCGGGGTCTTGCCGTTGAGCTCGGAAATGAACTGCTCGACCGGTCCGCCCGGCGCGAACTGGATGATGACGAACGAGACTGCCATGATCCCGAACAGCGTCGGGATCATCAGCAGCAGGCGTCTCAGAACGTAAGCGCCCATTGCACCACCGGGTCGACACGCATTGACTGGCAGGAAGGCGCCAGTTGTGACGAGATTGCGACAGATCACACGCTATTGAAAAGCGAAACATCTTGATCGCCAAAGCTTTGTGATCGGCAGGGACCAGGCGGTTTGACTTGCGACACACACCGACAGTCGCCACAGTCGCGCTTCGGCCGGTTTGGGCGGCCGGCGTTTTCGGAGGGAAAGTTGCGGTCGCTGCTGGTATCGGTGTTGGTCATGTTCTCCCTTGCAAGTGCGCCGCTGGCGCAAGACGCCGATCCCGGCATCGTCCACTACCAGCTCGACAATGGGCTTGAGGTGATCCTGGCGCCGGATGCGCGGGCGCCCAAGGTGGTGCTCAATGTGGCGTTCAAGGTCGGCTCGATGAACGAGCCGCCAGGCCGCTCGGGCTTTGCGCACCTCTTCGAACACCTGATGTTTTCGGGCACGCCTGCCTATCCGAACATTGATGCGGCCTATGGGGCGCTCGGCGTGTCGCTGAATGCGTGGACCTATGAGGACGAGACCGTCTACTACGAGGAAGGTCTGAGCTCGAGCTTGCCCTATATCCTGGCGCTCGAAGCCGACCGGATGGCGAACCAGGGCCAGGCGATCACGCAGGAGGATCTCGATATCCAGCGGGCGGTCGTGCTCAACGAGATGCGGGAAAATGTGCTCGATACGCCGTCGGGCGCCGGCTGGGAGGGGTTCCGCTCGGCGCTATTCCCGCCCGGTCATCCCTATCACCGGCCGGTGCTCGGCTCGATTGCCGATATCAAGGCAGCTGGGATCGAGGATGTGCACGGGTTCTTTGCCACCTACTATGTGCCGAACAATGCGGTGCTGTCGCTGGTGGGCGACTTTGAGGTCGAGACTGCCAAGTCGCTGATCGCGCAGACCTTTGGCCTCGTGCCGCGCGGCGCCGAGGTGACGCGCCCCGCCGCGGCGCCGGTTGAGCCGACGCGAGCGCGGCTGGCGCTCGAGGATGTCGTGGCGGCCCCGACGGTCAATCTGGGGTGGGTGACGCCGCCGGAGGCTTCGGCCGATAGCGGGGCGCTGCGGCTGGCCGGAGAACTTCTCGGCAACTGGGAATATGGGGTGCTGAAGTCGCCCCTCGTGGACGCGGGGTTGGCCACGGATTTTTCGATCTGGATCGAGGACGGGGTGCTGGCGAGCCGGTTCTTCGTCGAGATCACAGTGTCCGATGGTGTTGAGCCGGCGGATGTCGAGGCGGCGGCGCGTTCGGCGCTCGAGGCGTTTGCCAAGGGCCCGATCGATAGCGCCGATTTCGAGCGGGCGCGACGCAAGCTGCTGCAGGACGACAAGCTGTCGGTCGAGCCGTTCAAGACGCGCGCCGAGGAATTGATTCTGGCTGCGACCTCGCAGGGGCAGCCGCAGGCAGCGGTGTTGCCCGATCCGCGGCTGGTATCGGCGACGCCGGACGGCGTGCTGGCGGCGGTCCGGTCGCATCTGGCACTGGTGGATGCTTCCACCATGATTCTCACGCCCGGTGCGCGGGGCAGTTATCCGGCTGTGCTCACTGAGAGTTCTGGGACGTCGGAACCGTTCGCGGTGACGGAGCAGCCCTCGATTGCGATTCCGGCGCTTGCGGCGGAAGAACCGGTGCCCGGGACCCTGCCGTTGCGGCAGGAGGCGGTGCTCGGCAATGGCATCAGCGTCGTGCACTACCAGGTGCCAGGCGCGCCGCTGACCTACATTGCCGTGGGCGCGCCGACGGGGACCACCAGCGTGCCGCCGGGCAAGGAGGGCATTGTCGAAATGGCCGCCTCCATGGCGCCGCGGGGCGCCGGCGAGCGGGATTTCGCCAGTTTTGCGCGGGCAGCCAAGGATCTCGATGCGGACGTCAATTCCACCTGGGGACTTCGCGGGGCGTTCGTGACGCTCTCGGTGCCGGCCGAGAACCTGGTGGCCGGCACCGCGCTATTGGCCGATGCAGTGCAACGGCCGCGCTTTGATGCGGAGGAGTGGGACGCGCTGATGGAGGAGACGCTCTACAGCCTCGAACAGCGTGACGAGGAGCTGCAGGATCTGGCGCGGCGCGTGGCCGAGTCGCAGATCTTTCCGACCCGGCCAGGCGAGCCGGCGAATGATCGCAGCATCGCCTCGGTCAAGGGATTGCAGCTGGCTGAAGCCAAGGACTTCTTCGCCCGGCTGTTCGCTCCCAAGGGGTTGACCATCTATAGCGTTGGACCGATGCCGGTGGCAGATGTTGCCGCCGCTTTGGAGCCGAGTTTTGGGCAGTGGTCCACCGCAGACGAGCCGCTGGCGCCCCGGTTGCGGCCATCGGCAGTGTTTCCCGATCAGCAGCGCGTGGTGTTCCTCGCCAAGCCGGGCGCCAGCCAGTCGGCGATATTTGTGGCGACGCCGGCGCGGGCGTCGAAGAACCCGGCGCTGGTGCCGCGTTGACGGTGTCGCGGCTGCTCGGCGAGGACTTCATCAGTCGGATCAACGCAGTGATCCGAGAGGCCAAGGGCTATTCCTACGGCACGGATGGATCGGTCTATGACACCATCCGTATCGGGGCGGCGATGGCGATCGAGGCGCCGGTCGAGGCGGATCACACTGCCGATGCCCTTGCTGACATTCTCGCCGGTTATGCGTCGCTCAAGACCGCGCCAGTGCGGGCCGACGAGGTGCAGCGCACCGCCACCACCATGCTGACGCGGATCGCCGGCACGGCGGAAACGGCCGGTGGGCTCTTTGACACAGTCGTGCAGCAGGTCGGTATCGGCTCGACACTCGAGGATGTTCACCTCCGCCGACTGGAGATTGCGGCGCTGACTGAAGAGCTCGTGCGGCCGATGGCAGAGCAGTTGGCATCGACCGATCGCGCGGTCATCGCGATCGTCGGCGATCCGGACGTGGTGCTGCCGCAGCTCGAGGCGATGGGGCTGAGCGTCGTGATGACGACGCTCGATGCGCTCTAGGCTTTGGTGACGATGCCGACAGGGTTCCAGCCCTCCGGCAGAGGCGAAGGACGACTGAACGTCACGTCGGTGACGGCGAGGCCATTGACCCCCGGCGCGAACAGGCCCGGTAGGCCGCCGGGATAGGGGACGAGACCGACAATGGACCCGTCCGCGTCGCGCACCCAGGCGTTGGCGCGGCCGGCCATGCCGGTTGGCGGAGCGAGATCGGCGGAGGTTGGCCGCATGTCGTAGCAGCGGCCATTGCCGAAGCTGCCGGCCCGCTGCTCGATGTGAATGCGCGCCAGCGTGACATTGCTGATCGGCGCCGCGCCGACCGACACAATGTTGATGGCGCCCTCGGCCGATCCCGAGATGTCCTCGAAGACCACGCCGTTCACCGTGCCGGCCGGGCGGTTGGCGCGGCGATCGGCGAGGGTGATGGTGATCGGTTCGCCCGAGCCCCAGAATCCGTCGGCCGTTTCGTGGCACTCGAGGGCGATGCGCGAGAAGCGGACGTTCCGCACCTCACCGCCATCGCGTGAGAAGATGCCGAGGCCGCGGTTCGAACGCTCGATGATGCAATCTTCGAAGACGATGTCCTCGAAGTCGCCAAAGCTCTCGGTGCCGAGCTTGAGGGCGCAGCTCTGGCTCGCCACGCGACAGTTGCGCACCCGGACATTGCGGCAGCGGCCGATGGTCTCGCCCTGCCGCGAGGTCTTGAGGCACACGCCATCGTCGGCGGTGGCAATCAGGACGTTCTCGACGACCACATCGCTGCAGCTGTCGATGACGATGCCATCGGTATTGGGCAGGCGTTCGTTGTTGATGATCTGGACGCCAGTGACGGCAACGCCGCTGCAGGCTACCAGATGCAGGGTCCACATCGGGGAGTCTTCGACCGAGAAGCCATCGAGACGGACGCCCTGGCAGTTTTCGAAGACCAGCGTGCGTGGTCGCAGGGCAGCCGGGGTAAAGGTGCCGACGCTCTTGTCCTCGCCGATGATGTAGTCGTTGCCTGGGCCAATGATGCGGCCCGGACCAGTAATGGCGATGTTACGGCTCCCCGAGGCGCGAATAATGGCGCGATCGGAGTTCTCCGCGATTACGGTGACCTGGTTGCCCAGATAGGCGTCGTAGTCGGCAATCGCCCGCAGCACGGCGCCTTGTTCGAGATGCAATTCGACATGGTTGCGCAGCAGCAGACCGCCAATCAGATGCTCGCCGGCAGGCACCGTGACGCGGCCGCCGCCAGCGGCCGATGCAGCATCGATCCGCTGCTGGAGATCGGTCGTCGCGAGGGTCATGCGCGAACCGGCAATGTGGCGCCGGTATCACCGAGGAAGACGTGCACCAGCGCCGGATCCATGCCGACAGTGATGGCCTCGCCCGGCTCGAACTTGCGGTGGTCGGGGATGTGGAGGATCACTTCATCGGGTGTGCCGGCCATGGTGCCGTAGACATAGGTCTCGGTGCCGATGCTCTCGGCATAGGTGACGGTGAAGGTCGCGCCCGCGCCCTCGGTGGGCTTGAGGTGCTGGGGGCGAACGCCGATCTCGACGGCGGCGCCGGCCGCTAGCCCGGCCGTATCGACCGGAAGGTTGAGCGTACCAAAGCCAGCCACGTCGATCCCGCCCGGCGTCAGCGTGCCGGGGAAGATATTCATGCTCGGCGAGCCGATGAAGCGGGCCACGAACTTGTTGGCGGGGTGCATGAAGAGCTCTTCGGGTGTGCCGTACTGCTCGATATTGCCGGCATTGAGTACAGCAATGCGGTCGGCCATGGTCATGGCTTCGACCTGGTCGTGGGTGACATAGATCATCGTCGCCTTGAGGCGCTGATGCAGCCGGCTGATTTCGGCGCGCGTCTGCACGCGCAGCGCCGCATCGAGGTTGGAGAGCGGTTCGTCAAAGAGGAAAACCGACGGGTCGCGCACAATGGCCCGACCAATGGCGACGCGCTGGCGCTGCCCACCGGAGAGCTCGCGGGGATAGCGATCGAGATAGGGCTCCATGGCCAGCATGCGCGCGGCTTCCGCTACCTTGGCGGCGATCTCGGCCTTGGGCAGCTTGAAGTTCTGCAAGCCGAACGAAAGGTTCTCGCGCACCGTCATGTGGGGGTAGAGCGCATAGGACTGGAACACCATGGCAATGCCGCGCTCGCCTGGCGTCAGTCCTTCCACCGGCGTATCGCCGATGCGGATATGGCCCGAGTTGACCGTGTCGAGGCCAGCGATGAGCCGGAGCAGGGTGGACTTGCCGCAACCGGACGGACCCACGAAAACGACGAACTCGCCGTCCTTGACCTCGAGGTCGACGCCCTTAATCACGGCCGTTTCGCCAAACGCCTTGACGACGCGTTCGAGTTGCAGCGAGACCATGAATGTGCGCTCCCGGTTCAGGCGGAGTCCTCCGCCAAAGTGACGCGAAACGTGCACGAGTGATTTTCATTCGTCAAGATGACGAACGAATGACACCTACTGTCGCAACGTGGGAAGACCGATGCGACCGGGCAATTCCAGTGTCGAGAACAGTGAATTGTGCATCTCGCCCAAGGACATCGCGGCGGCGCCGAGCACAGTGGCCCGGCGCCCAGGCGGCTGACCTCGACGCGGATGGGTCGCCGCTGCACGCTGGGCAGGATGGCCTTGATGCGGTGCACGAGTTCTGGGCGGCCGCCGATATTGCCGCCAAAGACGATGCGATCGGGGTCGATGACGGCGCCGATGGTGACGACGACGAGGGCGGCAAGGCGGGCGGTTTCGTCGATGGCGTGCTGTGCAGCAGCGTCGCCCGAGCCGAGCCGATCGAAGACGTCGCGCACCGAGGTGGCGCGACTGCCGCCATATTCCTGGTAGCGCGCCAGGATGCCGGCGGCGCCGAGCGAGGTTTCGAGTGCGCCCTGATCGAGGCTGGCGGCTGCGAACGGATCGCCACCGAGCGGCAGGTAGCCAATTTCGCCGGCCGCACTGCTAGCGCCACGGAGCAGGCGGCCTTCCACCAGAATGCCGAGGCCGACACCGGTGCCGAGCGAGACGAAGGCGAAGTGGTCGTCGGCATTCTCGCCGGCTTCCCAGTATTCGCCCAGGGCTGCAGCGTTGACGTCGTTCTCGAAAATCACCTGACAGTTCAGCGCTTTGCGCAGCTGTTCGGCGAGGTCGAGACTTGCGACGCCAGGGAGATTAGGGGCCAGTTCCAGGCGACCCTGCGGGGTCATGACCCCGGGCGTGGCAACGGTAGCGATCTGCAGGCGGTCGGCGGGCGCATCCGCAGCTGCCAGCAGCGCGGTCTTGAGCGCCAGGGTCTGGCCGGGCAGGGCGGAAGGATTTTTGTCCGCCGTCATCTCGTGCTCGGCCACCACTGTCCCGGAGATATCGGTCAGCACGCCGCGCAGGGTGCTGGCGCCCAGATCGAGCCCAAGGGCAAAGCCGGCGCGGGCGTCGATCTCGTAACGGACGGCAGTGCGACCGACGCCGCCGGAGATCTTGCCGCTTTCACGCACCCAGCCGCGTTCGGCCAGCACCAACATGACTTCCGAGATGGTCTGCTTGGAAAGGCCGGTGACGCGCGAGAGGCTGGCGCGCGAGGTTGCGCCATCGCGCAGCAGTCGCTCCATGACGGCGCGGACAGAAATCTGTCGCAGGACGGGGGACGGAATCGGTCGCGCGGTCACGTTTCGCCATCACTTATTGTTCTGCACCGCGACTAACTCACCGGCTTGGCGTGGTGTGTCAAGGCGCGTCGCCACGGTCGGTTCGAACGCTCCCCAGACAACCATCTTGACAATCGCATGAACATCACAGTTCATTCGTCATGGTTACGAACAAATAGGCTTGCTGTGTCCGAGACTGACTTCCTGAGCGCGATCGAAGCGACACTGGCGGACTCAGCACGCGCCGACGGCGAAATGGGTCGGCGGGCGCAGACCGTGTTGCGGTGTGCCGGGTGGCTGGAAGAGGGACACGCGCGCCGCGGCTATCTGGTCGGCATGGATCTGGGCGGCACCAAGCTGCTCGCGGCGCTCGCGACGCCGGATGGCTCCATCGTCGCCGAGTGGGAAGCGGCGACAAAGGACTATCCAAATGGTCCGCTCGGGCAGGTGGATGACATGGTCGCCAAACTGCTGGCAAAGGGCGGTGTGACGCTCGACCAGGTGGCGCAGATCGTCATCGGCGTTCCCGGGGTGGTGGCGCGCGATGGCAGCGTCAGCCTTTCGCCGCATGTCGACTTTCCCGCCGGGCAGTCGTTCAGCGCAACGCTCGAGGACGCGCTGGGCGTGCCAGTGGCGGTCGACAATGACGTCAATGTTGCGGCGTTCGGCGAGTATGCATCGCGCCGGGCCGACGGTCTGCACACGCTGGCCTTTGCGGCGCTGGGCACCGGGATCGGCATGGGCCTCGTCGTTGATGGCCAGGTGCTGCGCGGCGTGCACGGGGCGGCTGGTGAGCTTGGAGTCATCCCGTTTGGGGCCGATCCGGCGGCGGCGTATGCGGCCAATCCCGGCGGTGCATTTGAAGCGACAGTGTCGACGCGCGGCATCCTTGCCCGCTATCGGGCGGCTGGTGGAAAGGCCGAGTCGGTGCGCGCCATTTTCGACGCGGCCGAAGCCGGCGACCGGGTCGCGGCGGATGTTGTCGATCAGTCGCTGCGTGATCTGGCGATCGGACTGGCGACCGTCGTCGCGCTGATCGATCCAGGATTGATTGTGCTGGGCGGCGGCATCGGTGCCCGTCCCGGCGTCGCGGCAAAGGTTGAGTCCTGGCTGGGGCGGCTGGTGCCGACGCAATGCCGGGTGCTGCCGAGCCAGAATGGGGCTCGTGCCGGGCTGTTCGGCGCGCTGGCCAAAGCGCGGAAACTCGCCATAGCCGGTGTGGTGCGACGCGAGGTGGAACTGCTGCGAGGTGCCGCGGCATGAGCCAGTCCACCGTCTACAATGCGGGTGCGCCGGTGATGGTGGCGCGGGCCGACGGGCGTATCGATACGACCGAGCCCGTCTTGCTGCCGATCATGGCGCCGCGGCTGCAGGCGGATTGCGAACCGGACGGGCGGATCATCGTCTCGGTCTGGGGCGTGGGGACGCTGGCGACGGTGAAGTTCACCGCCCTCAAGGGCCCTTTCGTCTACAGCCCGAATTGCATTCAGGCCGCCGACGGCGGCGTGTTCGTGGCGCAATCGGCGCCGGCCATGGTCATACGCGGTACGCAACTGGCGCGGTTTGCCGCGGCGCGGCGCGCCAGCTGGTGGCACAAGCCGAACGAAGCCGAGATGGCGGTGAAGTCGACCCGGCGCGGGGCACTGCGGTTGTTGCAGCTGAGTTGGGCGCCATTGGCGTCGAGCAGCGCGGTTCTGATCTGGTGATCGCGGCCGGCGCTGATGTCGATGAGGTCTACGAGGCTTTCGAGTTGTCGGTCGAGCAGATCGAGGCCGAGGCGGCGACTTACATCGCGCGCTGCGATCGGCTGCCGGAGGCCGATCCGCTGCTCCGCTCGATGGTGCAGCAGGGCACGCACGCAGCGCTCTCTGCCATCCGGCAGGATCGCGACGGAGCGTTCGGCGGGCTGGCGGCCGGGCAGGGCTATAGTTCGCCGGCACGGACCTATTATCGCGACGGCTACTGGACGCTGCAGCCGCTGCTCGAGCTTGCCCCTGAGGCGGTGCGCGACCAGGTGCGGTTGCTGGCTGGGGGCGTTCGCGACGACGGCGAGGCGCCGAGTGCGGTGATCCTCTCGGGCCCGGCGCAGTCGGCCGCCTGGGACATTTTCCGCCGGGGCACCGAACCCTATGCCACCGAGCATGCGCGCTCGGGCGAATGGTGGAGCGACCATTTTGACAGCCCGCTGTTCTTCATCGTGGCGCTCGGCGATTATGTTGCGGCGAGTGGAGACACGGCCGAGGCCGAGCGTCACTGGTCCAAGGTTGCGGCCATCGTAACGCGCTATCAGCGCGCCGCCGGGCCGGACGGGCTCCCGCTCAAACCCAACCATGATCGCGACTGGGCGGACAATGTCTATCGCGAAGGCCATGTCGCCTATGACCTCGGCCTCTGGCTCGGGGCCATGGATGTGGTGGCCAAGCTCGGCGCCAAGCACGACCCCAAGCTCGCGGCCGAGGCAGCGGCGCTGGCCAAGGCCGGCCGCACGGCGCTCGACACGTCGCTGTGGCTCGAAGAGGCCGGGCATCATGCCGAGTTCCGCAATACCGACGGGTTCGTCGAGGATCACTTCGCCATCGATAGCCTGACCTTGCTGCGCTACGACGCGACGTCGCCCGAGCGGGCCGAGCGCACATTGCGCACCGCCGAGCGCATGCTCGAGAGCCGCGGCAATCCCGATCAGCCCTATGGCGACTGGGGCACGCTCTGTGCCTTCCCGCCCTACAAGCGGGCCGCGGACACGCGCTCTAAGTCGGCTTTTGCCTATCGCTATCACAACGGTTCGGACTGGCCCTACTGGGACGGCGTCTATGCGCAGGAGCGGCTTCGCCGCGGTCTCGGTGGTGCGCGCTATGCGCTGACGCGCTGGTGGCAGGCATGCCTGCAGAGCGGCTGGGCCGGAGCCGTTGAATACTATTCGCCGCCCTATGGGCGAGGATCGCTGCTCCAGGGCTGGAGCGGCCTGCCGGCCGGCGTTGCGGTGAGTTACCGCGCGTCGTTGCTGGCGGAGCAGGGGTGAAATGAACCGTCCGCTCGCGGACATTGAAGGAGGAACTACAATGAAGTTGATGAAGGTTGGGGCCATTGCCCTGGCGCTGAGCACGGCGATGCTGTCGCCGGTGTTCGCCGCTGAACTGAAACTGATGTGGTACGTCGACGGCGACGAGCAGGAAGCCAAGCTGCGCGCCATTCTCGACCAGTACACCGCGGCCAATCCGGCGACCACGTTCGACCTGCAGATCGTGCCCTACGAGTCGACCGGCACGAAGTTCCAGCAGTTCGCCGCTTCGGGTCTCTTCCCGGACGTGACGCTGAGCTCGTCAATGCCGCCGATCATCCGGCCTTTCCTGGTCGACTGGGCTGAGGTCAATGGTCCGGAATGGATCGACCAGTTCGTCGCTGGCTGGGCCGATGGCGCCAAGCTCGATGACAAGGTCATCGCAGCGCCGCTCGATGTGACGGCCGTGGGCATCTATTACAATGCCGACGCCTTCGCGAAGGCCGGCGTGGAAATCCCGGCCGACGGTTGGACCTGGGACGAAGCTCTGCCCAAGTTCAAGGAAGTCGCCGACAAGGCCGGCATCCGTTTCCCGCTGGTGTGGGACGTTTCGGCCCATCGCTTCCTGACCTATGAGTTCCAGTACGGCAACCACGTGTTCTCGGAAGACGAGCCGCTGACCGTCGCCATGGATGACGCCGCCTGGGAAAAGACCATGGATCAGTTCATCGCCATGGCCAACGAGTACATGCCGCCGGGCCTGTGGTCGGGCGCCAGCTCGGACAGCCCGGTCGACATGTTCATCAACCAGCAGGCCGTCGCCTATATGTCGGGCAGCTGGCAGATCGGTAACTTCAACGACAACGCCAAGTTCAAGTGGGTCGCCGGCCCGACGCCGAAGGGCACGGTTGCCTCGTCCAACGTGGGCGGCAACTACCTGCTGGCGTTCAACACCAGCCCGAACCTGCAAGAGTCGATCGCCTTCGTGAACTGGATGACCTCGCCGGAAATCCAGGCCGAATACGCCAAGACCTTCGGTCTGCTGCCGGCCAACAAGAACGCCCCGGCGGTTGAATACGCCACCGAGGACGCACAGAAGGCCGTCGTCGGCTTCCAGAAGGAACTCGATCTCAGCCCGCGCTATGCTGCCACCGACCAGGCCTGGCCGGAAATGCAGGCGACCTGGGACTCGATCAAGGCTGGTATCACCCAGGCTTATGCCGGTCAGATCAGCACCAAGGACGCCGTTGCCGGTATCCGTGCCGCCGCTGAAGCTGCTATCGCGGCGGGCCGCTAAATGAGTGAGGGCGATCGTATGGCTATATCCAACAGGGAGCCAGCCCCGGTAGCGGGGTGGACACCAGGTCGACTGGGCCGGGTGGCCTGGCCCTACCTGTTGCTGCTGCCGACGGTCGCCCTTCTCTTTGTCTTCACGCTCTATCCGCTGATCCAGGGTCTGTGGATGAGTCTGTTCACTCGCGGCATCGTGGTGGTGCCGCAGGTGGAGAGCACGCACCCGGTGTTTGTCGGGTTCGACAATTTCCTGCATCTGCTCGACGACAAGAATTTCACGACGTCGCTGTTCAAGACCATCGGTTTCGTGGTGGTGGCGGTGCCGCTGCAGCTCGCGGTGTCGCTCGGGCTCGCCGTGCTGCTGGCGCCGCAGACGCGGTTCTACGCTTTCGTCCGCACCATCGTATTTTTCCCCTCGATGATCTCGATGCTGATCATCGGCGTCATCTGGGCGTGGCTGTTCGGCCGCAATAGCGGCCTCATCAACTACGTGCTCAGCCTTTTCGGCATCGAGGGCGTGCCGTGGCTCGAAAACGAGGTGCTGGCGCAGATCGCCGTGGTGATCGTCTGGGTCTGGGGCGGCGCCGGGTTCAACATGATGATCCTGGTGGCCGGCCTCACCTCGATCCCCAAGGATCTCTACGAGGCGGCGGCCATCGACAATACGTCCAAGTGGCGCCAGTTCACCCACATCACGCTGCCGCTGCTGCAGCCCTCGATCATGGTGGTGGTGGTGCTCGGCATCATCGAGGCCTTCAAGGTCTACGAACTTGTGGTGTCCCTGACCACGGGCGGACCGGGCCGAGCGACTGTCTACCTGATCCAGAACATCTACGAGACCGCCTTCCGCACCGTGAACCAGGCGGGCATGGCTGCGGCGCAGTCGGCGGTGTTGTTCGTCATCCTGATGGTGCTGACCATCCTGCAGTTGCGCTTTGCGAGGAAGCGGCCATGACCAAGACCAACACAATTGGCCGTTCGATTGCCGTCGGCGCCGTGCTGCTGCTGTTCGCGCTGCCGCCGATCTGGCTGCTGCTGTCCTCGCTCAAGTCGCAGGCGGAAATCTTCCAGTGGCCGCCCTCGCTCTGGCCGCAGCAGCCGACGCTGCAGAGCTATATTGACACGTTCAGCCGTGCCAACTTCCTGCAGTATTTCCAGAACTCGGCCGTGGTGTCGGTGCTCTCGGCGCTGCTGTCGGTCACTATCAGCGTGATGGCGGGCTACGCGCTGGCGAAATTCCGCTTCAAGGGCGACACCTTCTTTTTTCTCTTGATCATGTCGGCGCTCATGGTGCCGCTGCAGATCGTCTTGATCCCGGTGTTCCTGGTGCTGCGCGATCTTGGCCTCCTCAACACGCTGGCCGGTGTGATCATCGCGCCGGCGGCGACGCCGAGTGGTGTGTTCCTGATGCGGCAGTACATCGTTTCCATACCCGACAGCCTGCTCGAAGCCGCGCGCATCGACCGGACGCCGGAGTGGCGGATTCTCCTCCGCATCGTGGTGCCGCTGGCGCTGCCGGCGATCGGCACGCTCCTCGCCTTCAACCTCGTGTGGCGCTGGAACGACTATCTCTGGCCGTTCCTCATCATCACCGAGCAGCAGAACTGGACAGTGCAGCTGGCGCTTGCCAATAGCGTCGGGCGGTTCGGTATCGACTGGCCGCGGCTGTTGTCGATCTCGGTGATGTCGGTGATCCCGATGCTGGTGATCTTCATCGCCCTGCAGAAGACCCTGATGAATGGACTGATGGCCGGCGCGGCCAAGGAATAAGGCCGACGAATGATCCGCATTGCCAAGCTCGACCGCCTGCTGACCCGTCTGCAGGCGGCCATCTTCGTGCCGACCGGGACTTTTGTGCCCCTGCGCTTTCGGCAGTTCGAGGATAGCGAGCGCGGCGACGCAGTATGCTCCGACCGCCGCGATTGGGTGGCGGTCGACCGCGATCTCGTCTGGGGCGAATCGGACGGCTACTACTGGTTCGGCGGCACCGTCGAGATCCCATCGTCGCTGGCGGGCAAGCCGGTCTTTGGCCGAGTGCTGGCCGCCTTCGGCTCGGTGATGGGGCGTTCCGATCCGCAACTGCTGGTGCGCGTCAATGGCCACATCGCGCAGGGCGGCGACGGCAACCATCGCGAGTTTCCGCTGACCTCCGGCGCCGCGGCTGGCACGCATTTTGATGTGCTGATCGAAGCCGGCACGATCGAGGACCGCCGGCAGCTCGGGTTTGCCGTTGAACTTTCCGTCCACGACCGACTGGCCGAAGAGACCTACTACGATCTCAAGGTGCCGCTCGATGTGGCGCGTCTGCTCAAGGACGACGACGCGCGACGGGCGCGGCTGCTCGGGCATATCGATGCGGCGCTCGACTGCATCGACTTCCGGCCGGGCAATCCCGAGCGCTTCGCTGCGAGCCTGCGGGCAGCGCGCGAGCGGATCAATGCGCTCTATGCCGAAGCCGATGCTGAAGCGATGCCTGAAATCGTTGCCACGGGACATACCCATATCGATGTCGCCTGGCTGTGGCGGGTGCGCGAGACGCGCCAGAAGATGGCGCGCTCGATCGCCACGGCGCTCAGCCTGATGGAGCAGTATCCGGACTACCGGTTCATGTACAATCAGGGCGTGCTGCTCGACTATCTCGACCAGGACTATCGGGAACTGTTCGAGCGGCTGAAGGGCAAGGTCACGGGCGGGCAGTTCGAGATCGAGGGTGCGCTCTGGCTCGAACCCGACGTGGTGATCGCTTCGGGCGAGGCGTTGGTGCGGCACATCATCAAGGGCGTGCGCTACCACCAGGAGACGTTTGGCGTGACGCCGAAGATCTGCTGGCTGCCCGACACGTTCGGCTACTCTGCGGCCCTGCCGCAGCTGATGGCGCAATCCGGGCTCGAGGTGTTCATCACCCACAAGATGAGCTGGAACGACACCAACCGGATGCCCAATGAGATCTTCTTCTGGCAGGGGCTCGATGGCACCAGGGTGCCGGCCTATTTCCTCACCACGCAGAAGTACGAATATAGTGGCATCAACACCACCTATTGCCCGGACCTGACGCCCAGCCACGTGATGGGCGCGTGGAAGCGTTTCAGCCAGAAGGGCCTGCATGACGAGCTGTTCCTCGTCTATGGCCATGGCGATGGCGGCGGCGGACCGACCCGCGGCATGCTGGAAAACGTGCGCCGCATGGAGCGCGGCATTCCCGGTTGCCCGCGTTTGAAGCACGAGCCGATGGGGCCCTATTTCGAGCGGCTGGTCGATCGGATGACGGCGGAGCCGGAAAGCTTCCCGACCTGGGTCGGCGAGCTCTATCTCGAATATCATCGCGGCACGCTGACCTCGGTGGCCAAGAACAAGCGCAACAACCGGCTGGCGGAAATCGCGCTGCACGAGATCGAACTGCTGGGCGTCTTGGCAAGCCAGTCAGGCGTGGCCTATCCGGCCGAAACCGTCGCGACGCTGTGGGAAAGCGTGCTGCTCAACCAGTTCCACGACATTTTGCCCGGGACCTCGATCGGTCCGGTCTATGAGGACAGCGACCGCGACTATGCTGCGTTCTTTGCCACCGCCAATGACCTTCGCGCGCAGCTCGCCGCAGCGCTGGCACCGGTGGGACAGCACCTGGTGCTCAATTCAACGAGCCGAAGCCGTGATGACCTGCTCGTCGTGGCGGAGGGCGTCGTCGGAATTCTGCAGAATGACGATGGCAGGGCCGTGCAAGCCATCGTCCGCGCCGATGGCAGCCGCTCCGGTGTGGTGCCGGTTCACGAGGTGCCGGGGCTCGGTGGCACGACCATCGAGCTGCTGACCACCCCGCCGCAGGCGCCGGCATCGGCGCTCGCCGTCTCGCCGCGGCATCTCGACAATGGCGTCCTTCGCGCTGAGTTCGACGACAAGGGTCGGCTGACGTCGCTGCGCCGGCTCGACACCGGGCGCGAGGCCATAACTCAGGGCGGGCTAGGCAATGCCTTTACCGCCTATCAGGATGTGCCGATCGACTTCGACGCCTGGGACATTGACGACTTCTTCGAAGACAAGAGCTGGCCGATCACCGAGCTGGTCAGCGCCGAAGTGGTCGAGACCGGGCCGTGGCGCGCAGCGATCCGGTTCGAATGGCGCTACGAGTCTTCGCGCATCGTGCAGGTGGTGTCGCTGGCTGCCGGTGCGCGGCAGCTGGAGTTCGACAGTTTTGTCGACTGGCACGAGCACCAGACGCTGCTCAAGGTGGCGTTTCCGCTCGCTATCCGCACCGACCATAGCCGCGCCGAAACGCAGTTCGGCCATCTCGGCCGCCCGACCCACGGCAATACCAGCTGGGACAAGGCGCGCTTCGAAACCTCGATGCATCGCTGGGTGGGAGTCTGAGTGAGTCAGGGTTCGGGGTCGCGGCGCTCAACGACAGCAAATATGGCTATGACGCCAAAGGCAGCGTGCTGCGGCTGACGCTGCTCAAGTCGCCGGTCTTTCCCTGGCCCGAGGCCGACCAGGGGGCGCATCGGTTCAGCTACGCGCTGCTGGTGCACGACGGCGACCTGCAGGCCGTGCACGACGCGGCGGTGCGGTTCAACCAACCGCTGCGGCTGTTTGAAGGCAAGGCGGCTGCCGCCTCCGAACCTGCGCCACTGGTCGAGATTGACACGCCGCAAATCTGCATCGAGACGGTCAAGCCGAGCGAGGACGGCACAGCTATCGTCCTGCGACTCTGGGAGACGCAGGGATCAGCCGGTCGGGCCGCGCTCAAGTTTGGCGGGTCCTATCGCGTGACCGAAACCGATCTGCACGAGCAGGCGATTTCCGCCTTTGGACCGAGCCTCACCGAACTGTCGCTGGACTTCCGGCCCTTCGAGATCAAGACGCTGCTGCTGACCAGCGGTCCAACGGCGAACTGATCGGGCAAGTCATGCGTAACGCCTCGATCACCCGTGGCGAGAGCCTCACCACGTGGGAGCTTTCGCCGGTGCGCGCCTGGGCCTTTCCGGGCGAACCGGCCATCGCGCGGGATCCGCAGGACTACAAGTATATCAACGGCTTCGTCGATGTCGGCGACCTGCCATGCCGCGTTGCGACCTGGCGCGAGGTGGCCGACCGGCAGGTGGCGCTGGAGAGGGATTGGCTGGTCGAGGGTGTCTACCTTCCCGGTGCCAGCCGACGCGTGGCGTTCGACCAGTTCCGCTATACGCCAACGCGGCTGGCGCGCTGGTGCAGCGCCCGACTTTCGGCACCAACAGATCGCTATTGCTCGTTCGAACTCGAAACCTGCGGCGGCGTGCACATCTGGGTCGATGGTGTGCTGACGGCCCGGTTCGAGCCCTTCACCCGCAACCGGATGCAGCGGACCGTCGTCCATCTGCCGATCCGGGCGGGCGGCAGCGAGGTGATCGTCCGCACTGAGGAGATGGCCGAGCGCGACACGACCTGGAGTTTCGAACTCCGGCTGATCGACGATGTGCGCCTGTCGGTCGACCTTCCCGGAGCGGTGGTGGGCGGCGATACGACGCTGCTCGAACAGCTCTCCGCCGAAGTGCGGATGCGCGATGCCGTCAACAGCGGATCGGACCCTCTGGTCCTGCAGGTCGACACGGCACCAGCCGTGGATGTTGCCATCGAGATCAAAATCCGCTCGATGTCGCATGCCTCGCGGTCGCTGCTTGACCGAACGGTCATCCTCGCGTCGGGGACGATGACGGTGAAGATATGTCCGGCCTCCGACCTGCCGGAGGGGTACCACCATATCGGCCTGACCTTCGTGCAGAACGGCCTGCGGCTCGATCGCTCGATTGCAGCAGCGGTACTGCACCAGACGGCGCCTGTGTCGCTCGGCGAGACTCTAGACATCCGCAAGCGCCGGGCGCTTGAACATGCGGCAAGGCATGGCGAGACCCGCATCGGCACGGTGGTGGCGCTGTTCGAACTGGGTCGCGTCGATGATCCGCGCATTGCCGAGGTCATCGACGAGACTCTCTCGGCCATCGAACAGCGGCATGATTGCGCAGATTTCGTCGCGGTACCGCTGCTTTGGTTGTGGCACCGGCACGAGGCCGCGCTCCCCTCGCAGATGCGCGAGCGGATTCGGGCTGCGCTGATCGGCTTCCGCTACTGGGTGGATGAGCCGGGCAATGACGTGATGTGGTTCTGGAGCGAGAACCACGCGCTCTGCTTCCACACGGCGCAGCTTTTGGCGGGTCTGGCCTTTCCGGACGCCACGCTTGTCGCATCGGGACGGACCGGCGCGGCGCAGGCCGAGATCGCCTCGGCGCGCCTCGGGCGGTGGTTCGACTCGGTGGAGCATGAAGGGCTCGCCGAATGGAACTCGTCGGCCTACTACCCGGTGGACTTTATCGGGCTTCTGGCGCTGGCCGAGCTCGCACCAGAACCCATCGCCCAGCGGGCGCGAAAACTCTGCGACCGGATCTTTGCGATGCTCGCGCTGCACACGCTGGGCTCGGTGCCCGGCGGGTCGATGGGGCGCGCCTATAATGGCGAGCTCTGGACCGGGCCGCTGAGTGAACTGGCGCCGTTCGCCGCCGTGGCCTTCGGTACCGGCTGGCTCAATCGCGGCGTCACCTCGCTGCCGCTGTTTGCCGCCGGGCGCTATGCCCCGCCCGCGCATCTTTCCGGTTGGCTTTCGCCTCTGCTGGGAACCAGTCTCTCGGCCAGCTACCTGCAGGGTTTTGGGCCGGCGGCGGCGCTCACGGTCTACAAGACCCCGCACCTGCAACTCTCCAGCAATAGCCGGAGCGCGGCAGGGCAGCCCGGGCATCAGCAGCATCTGCTCGATGTACGCTTTGCCGGTCATCCGATGGCGCGGAGCTGGATCAATCACCCGGGCGAAGACGACCCCTGGGGTGCAGGGCGGCCGGGCTACTGGGCTGGCAATGGCGTTCTGCCCAAGGTGGGGCAGGTCGGCGGTGTCGCCCTGCAGATCTATCGGCTCGCTGAAACGCGTATCGATTTCACCCATGTCTGCGCCACGCGATCCGGCACGCGGCATCTGCTCCGAGACAACGTGCTCGTGGTCGAATGCGGGCAGGGTCGGGTCGCCTACAAGGCCACAGGCACATTGGTGCCGGTCACGTCGGGACCGGGAGCAGGGGTGGAGTATCGGCTCCACGGTCGCCACCAGGGTTTTGCCGTACTGGTCGATGATGGTGCCGGTGATGCCGAGGCGTTCGCCGCAGAGGTCGCCGCTATGCCGCTTGTGCTCGAGGGGGATCGGCTGACCCTGTCGCATCCCGACGGCCGGGTTATCGCGTTGGACTGGATTGATGGTCTTTCCGTCGATGGCGTGGCCGTGCCCGAGCCGACGCAGAGCATCCCTCAGCCAACATTCGGTCTGTAGCGCTCCACAAAACGAACAATGCTCCGTTGCGCACACCGGCAGTGTGGGTGGCAACGGAGCATTGAGTTTGCGGAATATGGAAACTGAAAAAGCTTTGCGATCGGGGCCGAACGGCCAGGATCCTAAACCTACTGAAGTGACCGAAGGTCTAGCCTATGGACCAACGTATGGAAAGGAGTCAGACTTAAGTCGCTAGTATTTTATCCATCTCGGGCAACGCCACCGTCTGTGGCCGATCTGGAGTTTGACCTTGCCTCTTCTGCCCCAACACGAAAAGCTGAAGTCCAGCGCAACGTAAACCCCGCAGGGCCCATGCCGAGTCTTCAGAACGATTCCCTCAAGATCGAGGTCGCCGAGCGCGGCGCGGAACTGCGGTCGCTGCAGACTCAGGATGGGGCCGAGTGGCTTTGGCAGGGCGATCCGGCGTGGTGGACGGGGCGCTCGCCGCTGTTGTTCCCGGTGGTCGGCAAGAGCCCGGCCGATCAAGTGAGCATCGAGGGCAAAGCGTACCCGATGAAGCCGCATGGCTTTGCCCGGACGCTCGATTTCACCGTTGCCGGCAAGAGCCAGACGCAGGTCGATCTGGTGCTCAAGGCCGACGATACGACGCGTGCCAGCTACCCGTTCGAGTTCGAACTGGTGATGAGCTACAAGCTCGACGGCGCCTCGCTCTGGATCGGCGCAATGCTCTATAACCGCGACACGCGGCCAATGCCGGCGCAGTTCGGCTTTCACCCGGCCTTCAACTGGCCGCTGCCGGGCGCGGGCAGTGCGACGCATGCCGTTGTGCTCGAAGACGGCAACCCCTCGGCATGCTATCGGCTCGATGCCGACAAGCTGCTGATGCGCACCACCGAGCCGACGCCGTTCGTTGCCGGCAAGATGAGTCCGGCCCGCGAGATGTTCGACGCCGACGCGATGATCTTTCTCGATGGCGTTGGGAATCGCATGCGCTTTGAGGGCGGCGGCTCCAGCATCGACATCCTGGCGCAGAACCTGCCGCAGCTCGGCATCTGGCAAAAGCCCGGCGCCCCCTACCTCTGCATCGAGCCCTGGCAGGGCACGGCGCCGTTCAACGACACCGGCGATGCGCTCGACACCCGCAATGGCGCCATCACCCTGTCGCCGCGCGCGTCGGCCCGCTTTGCCATGCAGATCACGCCGCGCCTGTCGACGTCGTCGGTATCAAAAATGTCCAAAGACTAGGTTTGGCGCGCCCAAGGGGAATCGAACCCCTGTTCCCGCCGTGAGAGGGCGGTGTCCTGACCGCTAGACGATGGGCGCGGATCAAGCTCTTGTTGCGCAACCTAACTGCTCTTGATGAGCAAGGGAAGGTGGCGCGCCCTAGGGGAGTCGAACCCCTCTCTGCACCGTGAAAGGGTGCCGTCCTAACCGATAGACGAAGGGCGCTAAGCGCGTGGTCCGTATAGGGGGGCTTGGCGGTTGATGCAAGTGGGTTTTCCGTCAGCAACCAGAGAAAGTGACAGGCCTGTTATAACCGCGCGGACGGTCGCGGACGTCGATGTGGATGAAGTTGCGGCCAGGGTAGCAGCCGAGGCCGCCCACCAGGTTCTGCCGCATGGCGAAGGCAATGAGTTTACGCTTGTCGACGCCGGGTATGTAGAAATCCGCGGCCATGCACTTCATGTGATAGGAGTCGTCGGTGCCACCGACCTTGGCGTTGTGAACGGGTCGCGGATAGCCCGAGTTCATGACCGATCTTCTT
>JACDQI010000258.1 GCA_015657675.1 Devosia sp. | reverse complement strand
GCGCGCGACCGGACGCCATCTTCGGCATCAACGACATCATGGCGATGGGGGCCATGGACACGCTGCGTTACCGGCTCAACCTGCGCGTGCCCGAAGACATCATGGTGGGTGGGTTCGACGATATTCCGGAAGCCCGTCGCGTGCCCTACCAGCTGACGACGGTGCGCCAGCCGATCGACCAGATGGTGGAGGAGACACTCGCGATCCTCCACCTCGACGACCCGACACGTGCGATCGAGCGCGGCATCGATCGCCCGATCACCGGCAACCTGATCTGGCGCAATACGATCCCTGTGCCGCCGGCTACCGCTTTGCGCCAAGCACGGAAACTGAAGCCGACGCCGACTGAGTGTTCTGACCAAGACCTGGAGAAGAAAACGGGGACCGCGAGGTCCCCGTTCTGCATTCTACTCGGCGGCCTCGCGGACCGGCGGGGTGTAGCCGAAGTCGAAGGCGGGCGCTGGACCACGCTCTTCCTTGGCGGCGGCGCGGCGCTTTTCGGTACCGGCGGCGTCGGCCTGGTTGTCTTCGGTCAGTACCACGCCATAGGACGTTTCGGCCTGCTGGCGGGAGACGAGGCCATAGCGCACGTCGCGGGCGACGATGGCGGCATCGCGCTCCAGCGGGTCACCCCAGCCGCCGGAACCGGCGGTCTTGAAGATGATGCGGTCGCCCGGATTGACCTTGAGATTGTCGATCTTGGACGGAATGCGCTCCGGCTCGGCAGCGCCGACGCGGTGGATCCACTTGCTCGAGGTGCCGCCATGCAGGCCGCCATTGATGCCCCAAGGGGGCACCACTTCGCGGTCGTCATGGATGGAAACCTGACCCTTTTCGAGCAGCTGATAGACCTTCTCGATGCCAGCGCCGCCGCGATGGAGCCCGGGCCACCGGAGTCCTGGATCGGCTGATAGCGCTCGACCAGCACCGGATAGTAGTTCTCGATGTATTCGATCGGGGTCGCCGAAAAGAGTGGCCACCAGGCGTGGCCGTCAAAGCCATCGCCCTTGGGACGACCGGGCACGCCGCCGAACAGCAGTTCCATGAGCTGGAAGTACTTGTTGTTCTTGTCGGTGCCCGAGAAGATGAAATGCGGGCTGGTGCCGTAACCGGCAGCCATGGAGAGCTGCGGCACGAACTTGCCGAGTGCACCGGCCTGGCAGTCGAAGAACCGGGTGTGGGTATTCAGGCGGTTCGAGAGCGCCGCCGGGAAGCGCGGGTTGAGCAGCGAGCCCTCGGGCAGCACGATCTCGAAGAGGTCATAGAACCCTTCGTTGAACAGCACCGACGGATCGAACGACATGATCATGTACACGCCGAAAAAGAGCTTACAGAGCCCTTCATGAATGTGGAAGTTGATCGGGCCTTCGGCCTGCGGGTCGGTGCCGGTCCAGTCGAACACGGCGATGTCGCCGCGCCGCTTGATGGTCAGCGTCATCTTGAACGGACCATTGCCCAGGCCGTCGTCGTCGACATAGTCCGAGAAGGTCACCGGCTCTTCCGGGATATACTTCTGGATGACGACGCGCATGGCTTCGCGGGTGCGCTCGAGCAGCATGTCGCAGGCAGTCATGTAGGTCTCGCGGCCGAAGCGGTCGCAGAGTTCACGCACGCGGGTCGAGGCAGTGCGGCAGCCGGCGATGAGGGCCATCAAGTCGGCCCGGTTCATGTCCGGGGTGCGCGAGTTGTTGAGCATGATCTCGAGCACGCCCTGGTTGAGCACGCCCTTGTCGTAGATCTTGACCGGCGGCACGCGCAGGCCTTCTTCCCAGATGGTGCGGGCGTTGGCGGGCATGGAGCCCGGCACCGAGCCGCCGACATCGACCATGTGGCCGAAGATCGAGGAGAAGCCGACCAGTATCTTCTCGTGGAAGATGGGCAGCATCACGCACCAGTCGTTGTTGTGCGAGATCGAGCCCTTGGAGGCGTAGGGGTCGTTCCAGACGAAGATGTCGCCTTCGTTGAGGTCGCCGCCGAACTTTTCGACGACTGACGGGATGTAGGAGCCGAACTGGCCGACGATCATCTGGCCGCGTTCATTGCAGATCATCGGGAATTCGTCGTGCTGCTCGCGGATCACCGGCGAGAGCGAGATGCGGACGACGACGCCGTCCATCTCGAAGCGGGCGTTCTTGAGCGCGTTCTCGATGATGTCGAGGGTAATGGGATCGACTTTGGTTGCCATGTTCAGTGCCCCTTCGAAACCGGCCAGATCAGAATGTTACCGTGCTTGTCGACCTCGGCATAATGACCGGGGAGCAGGACGGTGGTGGTGTCGTACTGACGAATGATCGCCGGACCATCGACGCGATCGCCGACGAAGAGGCGGGCGCGATCGATATGCGGGGTATCGACCCACTTGCCGTCGAAATAGGCCGGACGCGTTTCGATGACGCGGCTGGCCGCATCGCCGCTGCCGGTCGGCGCCTGCTCGTCCACCGGCGGGGTGCGCCACGGGCGACAACGCGCAGGGCAACCAGTTCGACCGGCACGTGGAAGCGCACGCCGTAGAGGCGTTCGTGGATGGCGTGGAAGTCGGCGAGAATGGCGTCGAGGCTGCCCTTGGCGGCCACGGTCTCGGGGCTGACGTCCACCGACACCTCAAAGCCCTGCTGTTCGTAGCGCAGATCTAGGGTGTAGTGGATGGAGGCGTCGGCCGGGGCGACTTCCTGCTCCTTGAGCCAGACCTTGGCCTTGGCTTCGAGATCGGCAAAGCGCGACCAGACAGTCGAGGGGTCGAGGCCGACGGTCGAGCGGATATAGGTCTGCACGAACTCGTTGCGGAAGTCGGCTTCGAGAAAGCCCAGCGCGCAGAGCACGCCCGGATTTGGCGGCACCAGAACCGGGTAGCAGCCGAGCAGTTCTGCCAGCGCATTGGCATGCAGCGGACCGGCGCCGCCAAAAGCGACGATGCCGAACTCGCGCGGGTCGAGCCCACGCTGCACGGTGATGACGCGGAGGGCGCCGAGCATGACTTCGTTGGCGATATCGATGATGCCCTTGGCGGCATCTTCGGGGGAGAGGCCGATGGCCTCGCCGACGCGGGAGACGGCGACGCGGGCCGCATCGACGTCGAGCTTCATGTCACCGCCGAGCAGCACCGGCGGCAGATAGCCGAGCACAACGTTGGCGTCGCTCACGGCCGGTTCGGTACCACCGCGACCGTAGGAGACCGGACCCGGACGGGCACCGGCGGAACGCGGGCCGACGCGGAGCGAGCCGGTCAGTTCGGAGACGTCGGCGATCGAACCGCCGCCAGCGCCGACCGAGCGCACGTCGAGCGTCGGGACCTTGGCGGGGAACATGCCCACTTCGGTGGAGCGCGAGATGGTCGCTTCGCCATCGATGATCACCGACACGTCGGTGGAGGTGCCGCCCATGTCGAAGGCGAGGAGTTTTGAAAAGCCCGAGCGACGCGACAGCATGACGGTACTGGTGACGCCGCCGGCCGGGCCGGAGAGCACGGTGTGGACCGGGCGTTCGGAGGCGGCGGCAGCGCTCATCAGGCCGCCGTCGGAGCGCACGATATGGAGGCGGGCGCGGACGCCCTCGGCCTTCAGCCGATCCTCGATGCGGCTCAGATACCGACGCATGATCGGGCGGACATAGTCGTTCATCACCGTGGTAATGGCACGGTCGTACTCACGGAATTCCGGCAGAATGTCGGAGGAGAGTGACACCGGGATGTTGGGGTGACGGGCGGCGACGATGTCGCGCAGCGCACGTTCGTGCTCGGCATTGGCGTAGGAGTGCATCAGCGAGATGGTGAGCGCCTCAATGCCCGAGCCGCAGAGATCATCGATCAGCTTAGTGGCGCCGGCGATATCGAGCGGCTTGACCACTTCGCCGCGCGCATTCATGCGCTCGGAAATGCCGCGGGTATCAGCCAGGGACGCCAGCGGATCGGGCTTGTCCATGTTGATCCAGCCAAAGAGCGGACCGGGGGTCCAGGCCTTGGCGAGATGAAGAGTGTATTCAAAACCCTCGGTGACAAGGAGGCCGACGCGAGCGCCCTTGCCTTCGAGCACCGCATTGGTGGCGACGGTGGTGCCATGCAGGATCAGATCGATGTCGGAAGGCGAGATGCCGGCCTTTTCGCAGATCAGCTTCACACCCGCAGCAACGCCGATGGACTGATCCTCGGGCGTGGACGGCGTCTTGGCCTGGAATGTCCTCTGCGTTTTCTCGTCATGCAGCAGAAGATCGGTGAACGTGCCACCCACATCGACGCCAAGCCTCATCGCTAAACCCCTTCTCGTTCTCTCTCGACCAAATTCTGGTCGGCATCAGCGCATATCTTGCATGCGCATTCAAAGCAGCATAAAACGCCGAAATCGCATTCCGCAAGGTCTATTATCGCAAGCGTTTCCGGATTTTTCTGAGCCCAGGTCGGCGCGAGTGAATTACCGTGCTTGCATAGGCTTTCTTTCCGTCAGACGCTTCCAGCCGACTTGGATCAATGACCGCTTCGACGCTCTATGACAAGGTTTGGGACCAGCACGTCGTCAAGCAATATGACGACGGCACGGCCCTGCTCTATATCGACCGCCACCTCGTGCAGGAGGTCTCCAGTCCGCAGGCTTTTGCCGGTCTGGTGACCGAAGGGCGGACGCTGCGCCGGCCGTCGGCGCATATCGCCGTAGCCGACCACGCGGTGCCGACGCGGATGCGGCATCTGCCGCTGCCCGATGGGCTGGCGTCACGCCAGGTGTCGCGACTCGAAGACAACTGCAAGCGCTTCGGTATCCACTACATCCCGATGCGGGACGACCGGCACGGCATCGTGCATGTGATCGGTCCTGAGCTCGGCTTCACGCTGCCCGGCGCGACGCTGGTCTGTGGCGACAGCCATACCTCGACGCATGGCGCGTTCGGCGCCATCGCTTTCGGTATCGGGGCGAGCGAATGCGAGTCGGTGTTTGCCACCCAGGCGCTGCGGCAGCGCAAGCAGAAGACCATGCGGGTCATTCTCAATGGCGCGCTGGCGCCGGGCGTGGCGGTCAAAGACATCATCCTGGCGCTGATCGCCAAGATCGGCACCAATGGCGGGGTCGGCTACGCCATCGAATATGCTGGTCCGGCGATCGCGACGCTGTCGATGGAAGCGCGGATGACGCTCTGCAACATGTCGATCGAGGCGGCAGCCGCGTCGGCATGGTGGCGCCAGACGAAACCACCATTGCCTATGTCAAAGGCCGGCCGCTGGCGCCGACCGGCGCCGACTGGGACGCGGCGGTGGCGCATTGGCGCAGCCTGCCGACCGATGCCGGCGCGCGGTTCGATCGCGAAGTCGGGCTCGATGTCTCGGCGCTGACGCCGCATGTCTCGTGGGGCACCAATCCGGGCGAGACCGCGCCGGTTTCCGAAACCGTGCCCGATCCTGCCGCGGAGCCCGATCCGGTGCGGCGCGACAAGATGGAGCGCAGCCTCCGCTACATGGATCTCAAACCCGGCACGCCGCTCAATTCGATCGCCATCGACCGGGTATTCATCGGCTCGTGCACCAATGGCCGCATCGAAGACCTGCGGCTCGCCGCCAAGGTGGTGGCGGGGCGCAAGGTGGCGTCGACTGTCGCCGGCATCGTGGTGCCAGGCTCGGCGGCCGTGCGGCTGCAGGCCGAGGCAGAAGGGCTCAACCGCATCTTCCTCGACGCGGGTTTCGAGTGGCGCGATTCCGGTTGCTCGATGTGCGTCGCCATGAACGACGACCGGCTGGAGCCGGGCGAACGCTGCGCCTCGACTTCGAACCGCAATTTCGAAGGCCGGCAGGGTCGTGGTGGGCGTACCCATTTGATGAGCCCGGCCATGGCCGCAGCGGCGGCAATTGCCGGCCACCTGATCGATGTTCGTACGCTGGACCCGGCGCCCTGATGGAAAAGTTCACCACTCTCACCAGTGTCGCCGCGCCGCTGCCGGAAGCCGATGTCGATACAGACATCATCTTTCCGGCGCGCTTCCTGCTTCTGCTCGACAAGGTCGGGCTGGGCAAGCACCTGTTCCACGAGCGGCGCTATCGGCCGGACGGCACGAAGACCGATTTCGTGCTCAACCGGCCGCCCTTCGATGGGGCGAAAATCCTCGTCTCGGACTCCAATTTTGGTTCCGGCTCGAGCCGCGAGCAGGCGGTTTGGGCGCTGTCGGACTATGGCGTGCGCTGCGTGATTGCGTCGAGCTTTGGCGAGATCTTCTATGCCAACTGCTTCAAGAACGGCGTGCTGCCGATCGCGCTGCCGGCGACGGTGCATGCGCAGGTGATGCTGGGCGCCAGCACCGGCGAACCGGTAACGATCGACCTCGAGGCCCAAACCATCTGGCTGCCGAACGGGCCGCTGATCCATTTCGACATCGATCCCTATCGGCGGCGGGCGCTGATGCTGGGCCTCGACGAAGTCGGTGGTATCCTGGCCGATGACCTGCCCGAAATTGCCGCTTTCGAAGCGCGGCAGAAGCAGTCCCAGCCCTGGCTGGACCTTGGTGACGGCCGGCTCGACCGGCTCTTTGCAGACAAGGATGCCAAATGAGCGACGACGATCTTTCGCAGAACTACCAGCGGGCCTTCGGCAAACGGATCGGTTTCGGCAAGCGCCCGGCGCTGCTGATGATCGATTTCGTCGAAGCCTATTTCGACCGGGGCTGCGCGCTGTTTGCCGATGTCGAGGACGCCCTCGCCTCAGCGCTGCGGCTGCAGGCGGCGGCGCGGGCCGCCAAGGTGCCGGTGATCTATACCAACGTCGTCTACAACAAGTCGGCGCTCAATGGCGGGCGCTTCTACCAGAAGTCGATGACGCTCCATAACTTCATCGAGGGCAACCCGATGGGCGCCTGGCCGAAGGGCCTCGTACCGGCTGACGACGAACTGGTGATCTCCAAGCAGTATCCCAGCGCCTTCTTCGGAACCTCGCTGGCGTCGACGCTCACCACGATCGGCATCGACACGCTGATCCATACCGGCGTTTCGACCAGCGGCTGCGTGCGCGCCACCTGCGTCGACTGCTGCTCGTACGGCTTTATCCCGATCATCGTGCGCGACGCGGTGGGCGATCGCCACCCTGCCCCGCACGAGGCCAACCTCTTCGACATGGACGCCAAGTATGGCGACGTCGTCAGCGAAGCCGAGACCCTCGCCTACCTGAACTCACTAGGACAATAACAATGAGCAAACCCAGCCTCCGCGCCGCCCTGGCCGCCGGTGAATTTGTTGCCGCCCCCGGCATCCACGACATGATCACCGCGGTGGTGAGCAACAAGGTCGGCTTCGACTTCGTCTATGCGTCGGGCTTCTGGATGACGGCGTCGGCCTACGGGCTGCCGGATGCCGGCATTGCCAGCTACACGCAGATGGTCGACCGGGTCGCCACGCTCTGCCGCACAGCCAATGCGTCGGTGATCGCCGATGCGGACACGGGCTATGGCGGGCTGCTCAACGTACACCACACCGTCCGCGGCTATGAAGAGGCCGGCGTTGTCGGCATTCAGATCGAGGATCAGGAATTCCCGAAAAAGTGCGGCCACACGCCGTTCAAGCGCGTGGTGCCGACCATCGACATGGTGGAAAAGATCAAGGTGGCGATCGAGGCCCGGAAGAGCGCCGAGACGCTGATCATCGCGCGTACCGACTCGCGGCAGACCGATGGGTTCGAGGGCGCGGTCAAGCGCGGCCTCGCCTATGCGGAAGCCGGCGCGGATGTGGTGTTCCTCGAAGCGCTGGAAAGCGAAGCGGAGATGCGCGAAGCCTGCAAGCGCATCAACAAGCCGATGATGGCCAACATGGCCGATGGTGGCAAGACGCCGATCCGCAGCAAGACCGAACTCATCGCCATCGGCTACAAGATGGCCATCTTCCCGTCGGCCACCGGCCTTGCGGCAGCGGCAGCGGCCGAGACGGCGCTGCGCGTACTCAAGGAAGAAGGCACGTCGAACTCGCCCAACAGCAAGCTCTTCAGCTTTGCCGAGTTCAACAGCCTGATCGGCTTCGAAGAGGTCTGGGCGTTCGAGCGCCGCTGGGCCCGCGACGGCGAGCGCAGCGCCAAATGAGCAAGATCGCCTGTGTCGGTGCCGGCACTGTGGGACGCGCCTGGGGTGTGGTCTTTGCCCGCGCCGGACACGAGGTGATGCTCTATGACGCCCTGCCGGGCGAAGTCACCGAGCGGGCCTTGCCGCTCGCCCGGCAGACCCTCGAACTGATGGCGCAATCGGGCATGCTCGACGAGCCGGTGGAGACGGTGTTTGCCCGCCTCCGCCCGGCCGGCAGCATTGCAGAGGCGGTGCATGGCGCGGCCTATGTGCAGGAGAGCGTTCGCGAGGACCTTACGGTGAAGCGTCAGGTGTTTGCCGAGATCGCCGCGGCGGCACCGGCAGACGCCATTCTCGCCTCCTCCACCTCCGCGCTGCCGGGATCGGACTTTCTGGGCGAGTTGCTCGACCCCGGTCGGGCGCTCGTGGTGCATCCGGTCAATCCACCTTCCCTGATCCCGCTGGTCGAGCTCTGCGGCACGCGCTGGACGCGGCGCGAGACCATCGAGGCGGCACGGCAGATGATGCTCGACGCCGGCATGCGACCCATCGTGCTGCGCAAGGAGATCGAGGGGTTCATCCTCAACCGGCTGCAGTTTACTCTGGTGGCCGAGGCGCTGCATCTGGTGGGTGAAGGCTATTGCACTGCCGAAGATATCGACGCCGTGCTCACCGATGGGCTGGCGCTGCGCTGGGCCTCGATCGGGCCGTTCGAGGTGGCGCACCTCAATGCCCCCGATGGGCTGCAAGGGTTTGTCGATCGGCTCGGGCCGATGATGAAGCGGCTCGGCGCGCTGTCGCGTCCCGACTATGACTGGACGGCCGAGCAGATCGCCGAGGCCCATGCCGGGCTTGCGGCGCGCATTCCGGTCGCGGACATCGCCGACCGCCAGGCCTGGCGCGACCAGCGCATTCTGGCGCTGCGGCGGCTCAAGCGAGACGTGCCCGATCCGCAGGGCTGACATTCGCCCATCGTCTTGACGAAGCGTCAAAGCGGGTCCAGTCATCGACCGGGCTGAGCGAATGCACTTGGCGTGCTTTGCTTGAGGCGCGCATTTGGCCTTGGGGCGAGTTGCAGCGCGTGCGTGATCGCTAATCATGGGGTCGACGTGACACTCTCAATCCTGCTTCGAGGTCTGGCGATTGCCAGCCTCGCTTCCGGCCTTGCGGCCTGCTCGGCAGCGTCCGACACCGAAAAGGCAACGACGCCCGTCCGTCAGGTCAGCACGATCAAGGCGACGATCGGCGAGAGCGTGCGACGCGGATCGCTGAGCGGCGAGGTCAAGGCGCAGGTGCAGCAGAACCTGTCGTTCCGCACCGGCGGGCGGGTGGCAGAGGTGCTCGTCGATACCGGCGACCATGTCACGACCGGGCAGGTGCTGGCACGGATCGACGATGCCGACCAGCAGGCCAGCCTCGACGTTGCGCAGGCAGCCGTCCGCACCGCCGAGGCGCAGCGCGACCAGGCGCAAGCGAGCTTCGAGCGCGCCGATGCGCTGTTCAAGGCCGGCAACGCGACACGCGCCCAGTTCGAGAGCGCAGAGACGGCACTGACGCAGGCCAAGAGTGCGCTCGACGCGGCGCAGTCGCAGGCCGATACGGCAGCGGAACTGGTGAGCTATGCCGAGCTCAAGGCGCTGTCAGACGGGATCGTGGTGACGCGCTCGATCGAGCCGTCGCAGGTGGTGGCGGCGGGCCAGACTGTCTTCGCGCTGGCGCAGGACGGCCCGCGCGACGCGGTGTTCAATATCTTCGAGACGGCCATTGCGGGTGTGCCCAAGGATGCGGCGGTGACGTTGCAGCTGGTTGCCAACCCGGCGATCACCGCTACCGGCACGCTGCGCGAGATTTCGCCCACCATCGATACGGCGACCGGCACGGTGCGCGCCAAAGTGAGCTTTGAAGACCCGAAGAATGAGATGCCGCTCGGGGCGGCAGTGGTGGGGCTTGTCGACTTCCCGGCCGAGAGCGGCGTGTCGCTGCCGTGGACAGCTCTCTTCCGCGACAGCGCCGGACCCGCCGTGTGGGTGGTGGATGCGGCGACCAGCACGGTCGCCCTCAAGCCGGTGACCGTCGCGCGCTATCTCGCCGACACGGTGCTGGTCACGGATGGGCTCGCCGAAGGCGACGCAGTCGTGACCTCCGGACTGCAATTGCTCCATCCGGGCGAACATGTCGCTGCGACGGAGGTTGCGCCATGAGCCGCGCGTTCCAGCTTATCGGTATCCTGGCGCTGGGCACGGCGCTGAGCGCCTGCAATGGCAGCGCCCCGAAGGCCGAAGCCGAAGTGATCCGTCCAGTGCTGACACAGGTGGTTGCGGAGACAACAAGCCAGGCCGTTGGCCCCTTCGTCGGCACGATCAAGCCGCGGCACGAAACGGCCTATGGGTTCCTCATCGCCGGCCGGGTGCTGAGCCGCGAGGTCGGGGTTGGTGACAGCGTCAAGACCGGCGACCTGCTGGCGACGCTGGAAGCCAGCGTGCAGGAATTTGACCTTGCCAGCGCCCAGGCGAATGCGGCGAGCACCGAAGCGCAGTTCACCAATCTGGCAGCATCGGAAGAGCGCATCCGTGGGCTCGTTGCCGCCAATACCGCATCGCAGGCGCAACTCGATGCCGCGACCGCCGCCCGGCAGAGCGCCGAAGCGCAGCGCGACCAGGCCAAGGCCAAGCTGACGCAGGCCGAGGATCAGCTCAGCTACACCCGCCTCACCGCATCGGCCGACGGCATCATCACCGCCGCACCCGTCGATGTTGGCCAGGTGGTCGGTGCTGGCACCACCATTGTCAGCGTGGCGCAGCCGCAGGAGCGCGACCTGGTGCTCGACCTGCCGCAGGAGCTGGCCACTGGCCTGCAAGTCGGCGACGTCATTTCGGTGAGCGAGAATGGCGCCAGCGGATCGTCGGTGGACGCGGCCGTGCGCGAAATCGCGCCGAGCGCTTCGAGCACGGCGCGGCTGCGGCGCGTGCTGCTGACGCTGCCCGATAGCGTTGGGAGTGATGCCTTCCGGATCGGCGCGACGGTAACGGCGTCGATCGCGCAGCCCCTGGCGAAGCCGACCATCGTCTTGCCCTCTACCGCGATAAAGCAGGACGGCGAGGCGCGAAGCGTCTGGGTTGTAGATACGACTGCTGGCACGGTCGCGAACCGCGCCGTGACGGCCGAGATGCAGGGCGATGTTGCGCTGGTCAGCGCCGGGCTCGCCAACGGTGACGTGGTGGCCATCGCCGGGGCCAATAGCCTCACCGAGGGGCAGAAGGTGCTCGTCAACAAGGGGACGGAAGAGTGAAGTTCAATCTCTCGGACTGGGCCCTCGAGCACCGCAGCTTCGTCTGGTTTCTGATGGCCATCGCTGTCGTCGCCGGCGTCATGTCCTACCAGAACCTCGGGCGCGAAGAAGACCCGGCTTTTGCCATCAAGACCATGGTGGTGCAGGCCTACTGGCCCGGCGCCTCGGTGGACGATACGCGCAGCCAGGTCACCGAACGGATCGAGCGGGCGCTCGACAGCCTCGATACGCTGGACTTCACCCGCTCCTACACAACTGCCGGTCAGTCGACGATCTTCGTCAACCTCAAGGAGACGCTACGCGGCACCGCGGTGACCGACTCCTGGTACCAGGTGCGCAAGAAGGTCAACGATATCGCCCGCGAGTTCCCGAGCGGGCTGGTCGGGCCGTTCTTTAACGACGAGTTCGGTTCGGTCTACGGCAGCATCTATGCCTTCACCGCGGACGGCCTCAGCTATCGGCAGCTGCGCGACTATGTGGAGACCGTGCGCAGTGAAGTGCTGGCACTCGCCGATACCGGCCAGGTCGAGCTGATCGGCACGCAGGACGAAGTCATCTCCGTCGACTTCTCCACTGCCGAACTGGCGACCCTCGGCATCAGCGCCGAGAGCGTCATCGCGCAACTGCAAGCACAGAATGCCATCACGCCGGCCGGCACATTGCAGGCCAATGGCGAGCGCGTGCTGGTCCGCGTCGGTGGTCAGTTCACCTCCGAGGCCGATCTGGAACGCATCAGCCTGCAGCAGGGCGACGTGTTTTTCCGGCTGGCCGATGTCGCCACCATCAGCCGCGGCTATCAGGACCCGCCCGATCCGCTGTTCCGCTTTAATGGCCAGCCAGCGCTGGGCCTGGGCATCTCGATGGCGGCGAGCGGGGACATCCTCAAGTTTGGCGAAGCGCTGGACGAGAAGATGCACGAGATCGAGGCCGAGCTGCCAGTGGGGGTCGGTGTGGAGAAGGTTTCGGACCAGCCACACGTGGTCGAAGAGGCGGTTGGCGGCTTCACCAAGTCGCTGATTGAAGCCATCGTCATCGTGCTGGTGGTGAGCTTTATCAGCCTGGGGCTGCGGGCCGGCCTTGTCGTCGCCATCTCTATCCCGTTAGTGCTCGCACTGGTGTTCGTGTTCATGGAGTTCATGGGCATTTCGCTGCAGCGCGTGTCGCTCGGCGCGCTGATCATCGCATTGGGCCTGCTCGTCGACGACGCCATGATCACCGTCGAAATGATGGTGTCGCGGCTCGAGGCCGGCGACAGCCTGCGCAAGGCCGCGACCTTTGCCTACACGTCCACGGCCTTCCCGATGCTCACCGGCACGCTGGTGACAGTGGCTGGTTTTCTGCCGATCCTCCTCAACGCCTCGACGGCGGGCGAATATGTGAGTTCGCTATTTTATGTGATCGCGGCCGCGCTGATCATCTCGTGGGTGGTGGCCGTGCTGTTTGCGCCTCTGGTCGGCGTGGTGCTGCTGCCCAAGACGATGAAGGGCCATCACGAGAAAAAGCCGGGCCGCTTCGACGGCGTCTTCGTGCGCACGCTCGAAATCGCGATGCGGTTCCGCTGGGTGACCATCGGGGCGACGATCGGCCTTTTCGCGCTGTCGGTGGTCGGGCTCGGGTTCGTACAGCAGCAGTTCTTCCCGGCCTCCGATGACCCGAAATCATGGTGGACTTCACGCTGCCGCAGAACGCCACCATCCGCGCCACCGAGGCGGCAATGGACCGGTTCGAGGCGAGCCTCAAGGGTGATCCGGATATCGCCCGCTGGAGTTCCTATGTCGGCCAGGGCGCTGTGCGCTTCTATCTGCCGATGGACAGCCAACTGGCCAATCCGTTCTTTGGCCAGGTGGTGATCGTCACCAACGACCTAGCGGCGCGCGGCCGGGTGCGTGCAAGATCGATGCGCTGCTGGCCAAGGACTTTGCCGACCTCAACACCTTCGTGCAGTTTCTCGAACTGGGGCCGCCGGTGGGCCGGCCGATCCAGTATCGGGTGAGCGGCGCGGACGTGCAGACGCTGCGCGGTCTTGCGCATGACCTTGCGGCGCTGATCAGCCAGAACCCGCATCTTCGTGACATCAGCTTTGACTGGAACGAGCCGGCCAAGCAGCTCCTCGTCAATGTCGACCAGGACAAGGCCCGGCGGCTGGGCGTCACTTCCGAGAACGTGGCGCAGGTGCTCAACACGGTGGTCAACGGCACTACCATCACTCAGGTGCGCGACTCGATCTACCTGATCGACGTCGTGGCCCGGGCTGAGGCAGACCAGCGCAATTCGCTCGAGACGCTGCAGAACCTGCAGGTGCAGACCACTTCGGGCGTCGCTGTGCCTCTGGGGTCGTTCTCGACCATCGAGTATGGCCTGACGCAGCCGATCATCTGGCAGCGCGAGAGGCTGCCGACGATCACCGTGCGGGCCTCGGTCACCCCGGGTATCCTGCCGGCGGCGGTCGACAAGGAGCTGGCCGACGAGATCAAGGCCTTCGCCGCCGAGCTGCCGGTCGGCTACTCGGTGGCGCCGGGCGGCGCGGCGGAATCGAGCGCCAAGTCGACGGCGGCGCTGGTCGCCACCCTGCCGGCCATGCTGCTCGCCATGGCCTTCGTGCTGATGGTGCAGCTGCAGAGCATCTCCAAGCTCTTCCTCGTGGTGAGCGTGGCGCCGCTCGGGATTATCGGCGTCGTCGCGGCGCTGCTGCCGACGGGCACGCCGCTGGGCTTTGTGGCGCTGCTCGGCGTCCTCGCCCTGGCCGGCATCATCATCCGCAACGCGGTGATCCTGATCGGCCAGATCGACGATAATCTTGCCGAGGGACGCGCGCCCTGGGAGGCTGTCGTGCACGCCACCGAGCACCGCATGCGGCCGATCCTGCTGACCGCTGCGGCGGCGAGCCTGGGGATGATACCGATCGCCAGCGAAGTGTTCTGGGGGCCGATGGCTTACGCCATGATCGGCGGCATCGTCGCCGCGACGGTGCTGACGCTCTACTTCCTGCCGGCGCTCTATGTCGCCTGGTATCGGGTGAAGGCGCCGCCGGTGGCACCTGCGGCAGAGCCGGTCGCCGCACCGGTTGCCTGAAACAACAATGGCCGGAGGCAAGCCTGAGGCCATCGCATTTGAGAGGATCGCTTACTGCGCAGCGACAGCGGTGGCGGCACGGGTGTTGAGTTCCGCTAGGGCGCGGGCGCGCTCGAGGCTCTGCGGCTGCTCTGCACGATAGCGGCGGCCGATTTCCATCATCAGCACAGTGTCGGGCAGGAAGGTCAGTTCGGCAAAGATATCCTCCCAGGCGATATCGCCCCAGCCGAGCGGCATATGCAGGTCGCCTACGCCCATGGCGGTGTTCTCCTGCGGGAAGAACGGCTTGTAAAAGCCCTGCGGACGACCGAAGGAATCGTGCACATGCAGATGGCCGGCGACCGGCGCCATGGCGGCGATCTGGGCGCGGAAGTCGAGGCCGCGATAGGTGCTTTCGATGTAGGCGTGGCTGAAATCGATCAGCGCCACGACGTTGGCGTGGTTGACCGCCTTGACCGTCTCGGCCACTTCGGCCGGGGTCTGCCGGTACTGGCCGGGCTCGGTGGTGAAGATGTTTTCGAGCGCGATGCGCACGTCGTGCGGCGCGGCAAAGTCGGCGAGTTCGCTCAGCGCATCACGTTCGCGCTGGATGGCGTCGGCGCGCTGGTGGATGTCGTCGGCACGCAGGGCGCCGCCGTGCTGCACCAAGATGCCGGCGCCGATGCGGTCACAGACCTCGACCAGCGCCTTGGCGGCGTCGATCTGGTAGCGGACAGTCGCCTGATCCATGAAGTTGGACGAGACGAGGCCGTGCACGGTGTAGCGGAAGTCGAACTGCTGCGTCAGGTCGACGAGGCGGGTGATGCGCTCGGGAATGATGCGGCCGCCGGCGACCAGATCGAGCGAGGAGACCGCCAGTTCGACGGTGTCACAGCCGATCTCGGCCAGGGCCCGCAGATCGGACTCGAGGGTGGCGAATTCGCCGTCGTCCGAGCCGGCATTGAAGCCGACCCCAGTGATGATACTCATGGAAGACTCTCCGGGTTGGGGGATCAGTGGGTCTGGATGCGTTTGCCGTCTTCGACCGAAAAGACGTGCAGGGCGTTGTCGGCAAGTGCCAGGTGCACAGGCGTGCCGGTCGGCAGGTCACCCGTGGAGGTATCGAGCGCCACGATGCGGCTGCCCTGGATTTCCGCATGGATGAGACGGTTGGCTCCGAGTTCTTCGACAAAGTCGACGATTGCCGGAATGGCGCCGACGGTTTCGGAATGGGTCCGGCGGACGCTTTCGGGACGGACGCCGACCACCACCTTGAGGCCGGGTTTGCGCACGCCGTTGAGCTGAGCCACCTGCATGCGTCCGCCACGGCCAAAGACGAAATGCCCGTCGGCGTCGAATTCGCCCTCGATCAGGTTCATGGCGGGCGAACCGATGAAGTCGGCAACGAAGCGGCTGGCGGGGTGATTGTAGACGTCGGTCGGTCGGCCGACCTGCTCGATGACGCCGGCATTCATGATGATCAGCTTGTCGGCCAGTGTCATCGCTTCGGTCTGATCGTGGGTGACAAAGATGGAGGTCACGCCAAACTGCCGGTGGAGTTTGCGAATCTCGGAACGCATGGCGACGCGCAGCTTGGCGTCGAGGTTGGACAGCGGCTCGTCGAACAGAAACACGCGCGGCTGGCGGATGATGGCGCGGGCCATGGCGACACGCTGGCGCTGACCGCCAGACAGTTGGCCGGGCTTGCGGTCAAGGAAATCGGTCAGGCCCACGGATTTGGCCGTTACGGCGACCCGTTCGGCCCGCTCGCTGCGCGACACGCCGGCAACCTTGAGCGCGTATCCGATGTTCTCGCTCACGGTCATGTGCGGATAGAGCGCGTAGTTCTGGAACACCATGGCGCAGCCACGCTCACGGGGTTCGAGTTGGTTCACGACCGTACCGGCAATAGCGATCTCGCCCGAGGTGATCGCTTCGAGCCCGGCGATCATCCGCAGCAGCGTGGACTTGCCGCAGCCGGAAGGACCAAGGATGACGACGAACTCACCCTTCTCGATTGCGAGGTCCACCCCTTGCATGATCTGCGTCTTGCCATAGGTCTTGCTGACCTTGCGGATTTCGATCTCGGCCATGGTGCGCCTCACTTGTCGGTGTTGATCAGGCCGCGCACAAACCAGCGCTGCATGAAGATGACGATGATGATGGGGGGGGAGCATGACGGTGAGCGTACCGGCCATCGCATAGTGCCAGTTCGGCGTGCCGCCGCCGGTGGTCAGTGCATCCGGCACGAGGTCCGAGAGTTGCACGGCCACCATGCCGTAGTTGGCGCGGTCGGTGATCACCAGCAGCGGCCAGAGATACTGATTCCAGGCGTAGACGAACATGATCGTGGCCAGCGCCGCGATGTTGGTCTTGGAGAGCGGGATCAGCGTGTCCCAGAGGAAGCGCAGCGGACCTGCGCCATCCATCTGCGCCGCCTCAACGAGTTCGTCGGGAATGGTGAGGAAGAACTGGCGGTAGAGAAAGGTGCCGGTGGCGGTCGCGACAAGCGGCAGGATCAGCCCGGTGTATGAGTTGAGCAGGTTCCATTCGAGCGATATCTGGATGCCCGAGAGCGTCGCCACCAGCCAGGAGATTCCTGTAATGTCGAGGATCGTCTGGAACGGCGACAGCGCGTTGGCGGCTACCGCATAGGTCGGCACGATGCGTACTTCGAGTGGCAGCATCAGCGTGATGAAAATGAGCCAGAAGATCAGCATGCGGCCGCGGTAGTTGAAGAACACCAGGCTGAAGGCCGTGATGCAGGCCAGCGTCACCTTGCCGATGACGACACCGATCGCCACGATCAGCGTGTTGACGAATTTAGGTCCGAAGTCCGACAACTCCCACGCCGTGGTGAGGTTGATCCAGAGCTGGTCACCGGGCCAGAGCTCGACCGGCGCCGAGTTGACTGCGGCGAGGTCGTGCGTCGCGGCCACGAAGGCGATCCAGATCGGAAACAGGATGAGCAACAGCCCGACCGCGAGGATCACATGGGTCGAAATGTTCAGTATGGGTGTGCGTTCGATCATGACCATGGTCCTCAGGTGTAGTGCACGCGCTTTTCGACGTAGCGGAACTGCACGAAGGTCAGGGCCATCACGAGCAGCATGAGCACGATCGATTGGGCTGCAGCGCCCGAGTAGTCAAAGCTGCGGAAACCGTCGGAATAGATCTTGTAGACCATCAGATCGGTGGCGCGGAACGGACCGCCGCCGGTCAGCGTGTCGACGATGCCGAAGCTGTCGGTGAAGCTGTCGGTGATGTTGATCACGAGCAGGAAGAAGATGGTCGGCGTCAGAAGCGGCAGCTGCAGGTCGACCATGCGACGCAGCGGCCGCGCGCCGTCCATCGCTGCGGCCTCGATCAGGCTGCGCGGGATGGATTGAAGCGCCGCGAGGAAGAAGATGAAGCTGTAGGCAACATGCTTCCACGCACCGGCTATCACGATGGTGAGCACCGACTGCCAGGCGATCTGCGTGGGATCCCAGAGCCCGGGGAGCACCACGTTGAGGTAAGAGAGGATGCCGGCATTCGGATTGAATACAAACCGGAAGGCCAACCCGACTGCCGGCGCCGCGATGGCATAGGGCCAGATCAGTGCAACGCGGTAGGCCTTGTAGCCTGCGAGCTGCCGGTCGACGAAGACGGCCAGCGTCATGGCCATGACCATGGCAAGCGCAGTGGTTGCCAGTGCGTAGACGATCGAGACCTGCACGGACGACCAGTAATAGGGATCCGAGAGCGTCTTGCTGAAATTGTCGAAACCGACCCAGGTATTGCCGCCGCCCCAGGGCTGCTCGAGGGTGAACGCCCAGTACAGCGCTTGCATCGATGGCCAGTAGAAGAAGACGAAAATGATCAAGAGCTGGGGGGCAAGCAGCGCCGCGGCGACCCAGCTGGACTTGAAATAAGCGCGACGCATCGTGGGTCTCTCCTGAACGAAGATAAAAGGACGCGGCCATGATGGCCGCGTCCCGGTCAGTCAAGGGCTCAGGGGAAGGACTTGCCCGGATAAGTGCGGGCGAAGCGGGCCAGCAGGTCGTTGCCGCGGGTGGCGGCGGTATCGAGAGCTTCCTTCATGGTCTTCTGGCCGGCGAGGGCAGCCTCAACTTCGGCAGTCCATTCGGCGCGGATCTGGATGAAGCTGCCGAGGCGGATGCCACGGGTCAGTTCGGTCGGCTCGCTCCAGGTCAGCGACTTCATGGCGATGTCGCGATTGATGAAGGGCTCCTTGGCGTAGAAGCCTTCGGCCTTAAGGGCTTCGTAGGTCGACTTGGTCACCGGGATGTAGCCCGAGTTCTCAAGCAGGAACTGCTGCTCAGCCTTGGTCGCCAGGAAGGCGAGGTAGGCGGCAGCGCCCTTGTACTCTTGCTCGGTCTTGCCCGAGAGCACCCAGAGCGAAGCACCACCGACAACGGTGTTGGTGCGGGTCACGCCTTCGTAGGTCGGGATGATCTGCACGTCCCAGGCATGGGCGGGCTTGAGCTTGTGGATGGTGTTGTGGTCGGCGATCGAGGAGAAAAAGATCGAGCATTCGCCTTCAACGAAGCTGTCGCGAGCCGATTTGCCCGACGCGGCCGTGCGGATCAGCGAGTAGCCTTCACTGATCAGCGCTGGATGTTTTCCATGTGCTTGACGTGAAGCGTCGTGTTGAACAGCAGCTCGGTGTCGAGACCGTCATAGCCGTTGTTGTTGGAGGCGACGGGCACGTTGTGCGCCATCGAGAACTGCTCGAGATCGATCCAGCTCGAGGGCGCATAGGCCATCGCGCAAGCCTGGCCGGAGGCCTTGAGCTTCTTGAAGGCCTCTTCCATGCCTTCCCAGGTCAGCGGGGCTTCGGCAATGCCGGCCTTGGCGAAATGGTCCTTGTTGAAATAGTAGACCGGGGTCGAGGAATTCCACGGCATCGAGAAGAACTCGCCAGCCTTGGACGAGTAGTAGTTGGCAATGCCCGGGAAATAGTCGGACCAATCGACGGTCACGCCGGTGTCGGCCATCAGCTTGGTGACCGGATAGAATTCACCCGAGAGCATCAGGTCGGCCGTGCCGGCGTCGAAGGACTGCAGCAGAGTCGGGTGCTGCTTGGCGCGGAAGGCGGCGATCGTGTTCTGAACGGCCTTTTCGTAGCCGTCCTGGCCAACGCAGACAGCTTCGTAGTCGGTCTGCGACTTGTTGAACCGATTGCAGGTTTCGAGCACGACGGCGCCGAGGTCGCCAGTCAGGCCGTACCAATATTCGAACTTGACCGGCTGTGCCTGGACGGGAGCGCCCATCAGGGCCGTGGTGGTTGCAGCCAATGCTGCGCCGAGCAGCCAATTGCGTGTCATCGGGTCAATCTCCTGGAAACGGAAGTCGGCGCCCTCGCCGAACCGGGGGGACTCCTAGAACCGTTGTTTGACGATCAGGTCTCAGTCGCGTGAACCGAGAGTGACGCTGCGATGATGGTCTGATGACAGCGCTGTCGCAGCAGCGACATAGCCCGATGATAAGGCCGGCCGAGTCTCTGAGAGGGCTTGCGGCGCCCTAGACGCGGTAGAAGGCGCGATACCACTCGACGAAGCGGCGCACGCCTTCGCGTACCGAGGTACCGGGCACAAAGCCCGTGGCGGCCTGCAGGGTGGTCACATCGGCAAAGGTGTTGGGCACGTCGCCGGGCTGCAGCGGCAGGAACTCGCGTGTCGCCTTGATGCCCAGCGCCTCTTCTATGGCGTCGACATAGGCGCTCAGCTCGGTCGGATCATTGTTGCCGATGTTGAAGAGCCGGAACGGCGCGTTGCTGGTCGCCGGGTCGGGCTTCGCACTGTCCCAGTCCGGGTTGGGCCGGGCGATCTGGTCGGACGCACGGATCACGCCTTCGGCGATGTCGTCGACATAGGTGAAGTCGCGGATGTGCTTGCCGTGGTTGAAGAGTTTTATCGACTCGCCGGCAAGGATGGCCTTGGTGAACGAGAACAGCGCCATGTCGGGTCGGCCCCACGGGCCGTAGACGGTGAAGAAGCGCAGCCCCGTCGTCGGCAGACGGAAGAGGTGGCTGTAGCTGTGCGCCATCAGTTCGTTGGCGCGCTTGGTCGCCGCGTAGAACTGCAGCGGATGGTCGACGCCGGCATGCTCGGAGAACGGCATAGTAGTGTTGGCGCCATAAACGCTCGAGGTCGACGCGTAGGTGAGATGCGGCACCGCCGCGCGCCGGCACGCTTCAAGCATGTTGGTGAAGGCAACGAGGTTGCTCTCCACATAGGCATGCGGGTTCTCGAGGCTGTAGCGCACGCCGGCCTGGGCGGCGAGGTGGATGACCCGATCGAAGGCATGGTCGGCAAAGCAGCGTTCCATGGCCGTCCGGTCGGCGAGGTTGGCACGGATGAAGCCGAAATCGCCATTGCTGCCCTCAAGCACGCCCAGCCGGGCTTCCTTGATCGCCGGGTCGTAGTAGTCGTTGACCACGTCGAAGCCGACGACGCTGTCGCCGCGCGCCAAGAGGCGCTGGGCAACATGGAAACCGATGAAGCCGGCCGCGCCGGTGACCAGAACACGCATCGTTCACCCTCTTTGCAGCCTTGGTAGGTCGACGGCGCGGCGACTGCAACCGGGGCACGCGTCCAGCGTTCTCTCCACTGGACGCCGGAGTGCCTTGCCATGCTGATGAAAGCCGATAGCCCCAGAGAATATGCGCGCAGTTTTGCCGAGTGGCGCGCCATGCTGCCGCACTGGAATGCGGAAGCGGACCGGTTGCGCAAACGGGCGCTCGATCTGCGGGCCGGCGCTGCTATCCACCGCGGCGCGTTCGACGATGCCGAACTGCTGGTGGAGCAGGTCCGCAACGCGATGATCCGCGCCGACTCGCTGATGGCGACCTGCGTGGCGGGCGACAGCCGGCTCTCGAGTGTGATGCGCGCCAGCAGCGAGTTCGGCGACCTGCTGGAGAGTTTTCAGAAGACGCTCGAGATCGCCGATGAGGCGGGTCCGGCGCGGCGGGGTGCGGCGCCTCAGATCATCGCGCAGCGGCTGGCCGCGCACTGAACATGGCAGGCGAGCACGACATCGATGCGGCCGAGGCCATCCGCCGCTCGGCCTATTTCTTCTGGGAACAGGCTGGACGTCCGGACGGCAATGCCGACTACTACTGGACGCTGGCCGAGGACGCACATCGCCGGCAGGCCGATTACGACCGATGGCTGGCCGAAGGTGCGTCCGGGACGCCCGAAAACATCAAGGACGCGTCCTAAGAGTTAACACTCGTTAACCCGAATCCGCGCATCATGGCCGCGCCGGCTTCCCGCCGGAGGAGAGGCGCTTGGCCGCTGACGTGCAGATCGCCCTCCAGCCCCAGGCTGGACAGGACCCCGCTGCGGCCGTCGCGGCGGCGGCGAGCCGGCTTGTGCGCCTCAGCATGGAAATGCTCGCCCAGCAGGTCGGCCAATCGCTGGGCGGCAAGGTACTGGCGGCGCCACCCAACTTTCCTGCAGCGCTGACCCAGATCGCCGTTGCCGACCAGATCTTCACGCTCAAGCTCTCCTCGCCTTTGCCGGCGGGCACGCCGGTGCGCATAGATGTGCAGCAGCCGGCAAGCGGCGCGCCGACGGTCAGCGTGCAGCCGCAACCTCCCGTTCAATCCACCGCACCGGCGCAAAGCCCGGCCCGTGCTCCGATGCCAGTTCAGCAGATGGCGACGCCCACAGTGCAGACCTTCGCGCCGGTAGCATCGGCGCCCGCGACACCGGCCGCAGCTGCGTCACCCCCACCGCAATTGAGTACCCCCGCACCGGCCAGTACCCCGGCACCCGTGTCGCCGGCGCCGCCAAGCCAGCCGGTGCCGCAAGCCAGCAGCCCGGCGCGCACTGAGGCACGCCCCGCGTCGCCGTCTCCGCAGCCGGTGCCTACGGTTGCGACGACGTCGGTGAGTCCGTCGCCCCAGCCGACGGCGCAGGCCCCGACCCCGCAGGCGGCGGCGCAACAGCCAGCGACGCCACCAGCCAGTCCGCAGGCCGCCGCGCCTGCACCGCAGACGTCCGTGGTCGTGTCGCCATCGGCACCAAATCCGGCGTCGACCCCGGTCACCGCGCAACTGCCCTCGACGATGCCCGCGCCGGTTGTTGCCGCAAGCCCACAGCTGAACGCGAGCGCTCCTGCGTCCCAGGCGCCCGCGGCACCAATACCGGCAGCCGCACCGCCGACGGCGTCTATTGCGCCGCTGGTGCAGACTCAATCTGCCGCGGCTGGACCAGCGGTGGCCGCAACGACTCCACCTGCGACTCCCGCGCCTGCCGCCGCAGCGACTTCGACTCCCATCGCGATACCGACTGCGGCTCCGGCGGCAACGTC
>JACDQI010000257.1 GCA_015657675.1 Devosia sp. | reverse complement strand
CGCCGATCTCGCCGATCTCGCCATCGCCCTCACCCCCGCCCGCGAGCGCTTCGCCGAGACCACCATTACCGGCGACAGCTTTGCGCTCGCCGCCAAGGCCTGGCCGTCGGACATCTACGCGCGCCTGCCGCAGCCCTGCCCCTACCCGATCGCCGTCGGCGCGATTGCGGCTGCTCATGGGATTGGGCTGGGCGAAACGCTGCTCGGCTTTCTCACGGCTGCGGTGCATGGACAGATCTCGGTCGCCGTGCGGCTTGTGCCGCTGGGGCAATCGGATGGCCTCAGGGTCATGGCAGCGCTGGAGCCCGCCATTGCGGCACGGGCGAAAGCTGCGGCAACGGCTGGACTTGCCGATCTGGGCGCCATCGCTTACGCCACCGACATTGCCCAGATGCGGCACGAAACGCTCGAGCCGAGGATCTTTCGCTCATGAACACTGCCGCTGCTTCCATCGTCTTTTTCCTGCTGCTGACGGTGGCGATCGCGCATCTGCTCTGGGCCATTGGCAGCCCCTGGCCGATCCGCGATCCGCAATTGCTGGCGCGCACGGTGATCGGCAAGCCCGGCGTCGACCGCATCCCGCGTCTCGGCGCGCTCGCGGTTGCGGTTCTGGTGATGATCGCCGCAACCCTCGGGACGTCTCTGGGCGACACCGCCTCCGGCGGTCTGCCGCTGACGCTGGCGGGTGTTGTACTCGCGCTGGTCTTTGCCGCCCGCGGCATCGCCGGTTACCTGCCGGCCTGGCGGGCGGCGCATCCGCTCGAACCCTTTGCCGGTCTTGACCGGCGCTATTACTCGCCGCTTTGCCTGGTCGTGGCGGCGTGCTTTGCTATCCTGGTGGTCACGAGGTTGGTATGAAGTCTCTCAACGGTCCCCTGCGCGTCGGTATCGGCGGCCTGTCGGGTCGGCAAGACGACGCTCTGCGAAATGCTGCTCAAGGCGATGCGCGACCGCTACTCGATGGCGGTGGTCACCAATGACATCTACACCAAGGAAGACGCGCTGATCCTCAACCGGGTGCAGGCGATTTCCGAGGACCGCATCGTCGGCGTCGAGACCGGCGGCTGCCCGCATACCGCGATCCGCGAGGACGCCTCGCTGAACCTGGCGGCGATCGCCGATCTCAACCGCAAGTTCCCCGATCTCGACATCATCCTGATCGAGTCCGGCGGCGACAACCTGGCGGCAACCTTCTCGCCTGATCTGGCGGACATTTCGATCTATGTGATCTCGGTAGCGCAGGGCGAAAAGATCCCGCGCAAGGGCGGTCCGGCGATCACCCGCTCGGACCTTCTGGTGATCACCCACACTGACCTGGCGCCCTATGTGCATGCCAGCCTCGAAGTGATGGAGTCTGACACCAAGCGCGTGCGCGAGGGTCGGCCATACGTCTTCATTGACCTGCTGCGCCGCGACCATCTCGACCAGATCATCGCCTTCATCGAAAAGATGGGCGGACTGGCTTCGGCCCAGGCCGCAGAGTAGGTTCTCCCGGCGCACGGGAGCAAAGATGGTTCGACGCCCCAGAAAGGCCCTCTTCGGCCGCCGACCGGCGCCACCACCGCCTGTCGGGCTGGCAATTGCTGCGCCGGTTGGACACGATACCAGCCGCAGTGAGCGATATCTGGTGCTGCGGCGGCCGATGGACACCCCGGTGCCGGCGTCGCCGGTGCCGGAGGGCATCACGTTCGCGCCGATCACCGCCGACGATGCGACGGCAGTCCATGCGCTGCTCAAGGCCGCCTATGACGACCGCTTCGGCAGCGTGCCGGAGAGCGCGCTGACCTGGTGGAAGGACCTGATGCTCGACAGCGAATATGACAGCAACCTCGCCGTGACGGCGAAGTTTGACGGCGAGATCGTTGGGTTTTGCCTCTGCTGGACCTCGAGCTTCGTCAAGGACATCGCCGTGGATGCGCGGTTCCGTGGCCACGGGCTGGCGTCAGCGCTGCTGGCGCAGGCGATCGAGGCGTTGCGCAGGCGCGGTGCGGACGAAATCGTGCTCAAGGTGCATGTGCACAACGCCATTGCGCAGCGCCTCTATCGCAAGT
>JACDQI010000256.1 GCA_015657675.1 Devosia sp. | reverse complement strand
CCCCCCTTGTGGGGGAGGTTGGGAGGGGGGAGGCCCCATCCACAATCCTCCACGCCTGCGCCAACAAGATCGCATCGGTCTTGATGCCGCCATGCGCCAGGCTGCCGCTCAGCCAGTTCTGCAAGGCGACAGAGTCGGTTACCGCCTTTTCCGCGATTGCCGATTCAAGTCCGGCCGACCAGGCGAAGGCGCCCACCGGGAAGGCCGGTGACAGCCAGGTCAGCAGTTTTTGAAGTGCAGCTGGATCGGTCATCGGTTGAGCAGCGCGTGGCCGTGGTCATGCGCATAGGCGCCGTCCATCGGCGAAAACGGCTCTGAGATTTCCGTCACCGTGGCCCCCAGGCCGATCAGCATGTCACGCAGCACATGATCACGCAGGATCAGGATGCGATCGCCGATGCCGTCCCATTCGTTGACGATCTGCGCCTTGGTGTGGCGATTGCCGATGTGCCAGGCGAGTTGCATCAAGTGCTTGGCGTCGCGGCCGCGTACTTCGTAGAGATATTCCTCCGCGGCAACGATCCCGACCAGCCGTCCATCCTCAAGCCGCAGCATGTCATCATGCTCAAGCGTCAGGGTTTTGGGAAAATCGATGGCGACCTCGTCGCCATGCACCAGCGGGATCACCCGACGGCGGACGCGGCGCTCGTCGTGGGAGAGCACGGCAATATCCCAGACTTGTCTCGGCGTGCCGCGCGGGACATGAGCGACGACACGAAACACTTCACCCATACGCGAAAAACCATGTTCTGCGAGGCTTCCCAACCTTCGGGGTCACCTTAGCGGGTCAAACGTGCGCGCGAAAGAGCAGCCCGATCCACCAGACCTGATAGGCAAGGTGAATGAGCACCAGCGCCAGCTGGAAGCGGCGGTTCGGCGTCCAGATGGCGATACCGCAGAGCGCCAGCCCGATCGGCACCTGCATCAGGTAACCGACCCCGAGCGTATCAAAATACGGCTCGCCCTTGAGCAGCGTGTCGACGATGTCGAGCAGGAAGGTGGCGCCGAGGATCGAGAAGAACCAGTGCCGGCGCTTGAGGAAGAAATCCTCGTAGCCGTCATACTCGTCGATCTTGTCGGGAAAGATCAACGCCGCGAGCAGGAACAGCGTCACCGCGTAGCCGATAAGGAAGGCGAAGAGCCCGAACGACCAGTCCTTGACACCGTAGAGTTCGAACTCCCACCACCAGAACAGCACCAGCTCGACGAGGATCGAAAAGCCCCAGAGCAGGTGCAGCGGCGAGAGCTTGGCGCGGCCAGGATGCTGGATCAGCCCGGCATAACCGGTGAGCAGCCGGGTGATGCCGAGGCCGATCACCATGCCCATGACGATCCGCACATGCGGGAAAAGCTCGCTGACCCCCGTCTCCACGTCGACCTACGGCGTCTGGATGTGTTCGGTGCAACTGAGGATCGGTGCGGCGTCCTCGCCGGCAGTGGCGTCATAGAGCGCGGCCTCGGTGCCCTTGCTCCACCACACATAGGTGGCGGCGGCGTAGCGCGCGCCCGAGCCGGCGATCACCGCGCTCATCAGATAGGTCTGGCCGTCGACGGGCACGAAAGCGAGGAAGTTCGGCGCGGCGTTGATGTACTCGACATCAAAGCTCTCGGCGCCCTCGCAGTCATAGCGCACCAGCTTGCGCTCGGCGTCGCCGGCAATCGAGAGGCCGAGCATGAAGCTGGTCTGCGCCTGGGCAGGCAGCGTCAAGGTCAGAATAGCGAGGCAGGTGGCGGCAAGTCTCACGGTCACTTCTCCCTGGTCGACGCTTTCGACTCAGGAGGATAGCCGCTCGATAAGGCCGCCGCCACCCGCCGTGGCTCAGGCGGCGCGCCAGCCCATGTCGGCCGGGATGATAGCGCCGTTGATGTAGCGGGACTCGTCGGAGGCGAGGAACAGCACCAGGTTGGCGATGTCGATCGGCTCGAGCATGCCCGGGTTGGCGGCATGGTAGGGGCCGATCCGCCCCAGCGCTGCCTGGTCGAGCTTGGTCGCATCGACGCTCTGCATGATGTTGGTCGTCACCCCGCCCGAGGCGATGGCGTTGCAGCGCAGCCCCTGCTTGGCATGCTGGAAAGCCGTGCTCTTGGTGAGGCCATTGAGCGCGTGCTTGGAAGAGGTATAGGCCGCCCCTGCCGAGCCGCCGCCGACGCCTGCCACCGAGGAGACATTGACGATCGAGCCACCGCCCTGCGCCAGCATCAGTGGCACGGCGCGGCGCATGGCGAACATCGGGCCGTCGAGATTGACCGACAGCACCCGCCGCCAGGTGTCATTGCTGACGTCAGCGACGGACTGGAAAAGGTCCATGACCCCGGCATTGTTGACGAGGATATCGATGCGGCCGAACCCGGAAACGGCCTTGTCGACCATGGCTTCGGCCTGTTCCTGCTGCGAAACGTCGGCAGTCACCGCAACGATAGAACCACCGATCTCGGCGACGGCTGCGGCAATGGCATCACCATGCCAGTCGGCCGCCACCACCTTTGCCCCCTCGGCCACGAACAGCTTGGCAATCGCCAGTCCCATGCCCGACGCCGCCCCGGTCACGACGGCAACCTTGTCCTTCAAGCGCATCTCAAATCTCCCTGCTGAAAACGCGCTATCGGTGCACCCGGGCCGACGGCCACACCTTGATCTGGATCAGTCATGGAAGTGTCACGCTGAGGCGGGTCAGCCCGGCCGCGACAACAATGCGATGCTGCCGGGCAAGGGCAGGTTGTTCTCGAGCCGCACCGGGACATCGGTGAAACCGAGCAGGACAAAGCCGTGCCGCACAACCAGACGCTCGACATAGGCCTTGCTGTGCGCGTAGCGGGCGCTCGCTTGCATGGCGAAGCCGTCGCCCTCCATCAGTTCGATCGACAGAGCGAATAGCCCGCCCGGCGGCATGATGGTGCCAAGCCGCGCAAGCGAGGGCTCGACGTCGCCGACATAAATCATCGTGTCCGCAGCAATCACCAGGTCATAGGGCCCGGGGGTGGTGGCGAGGATTTCGGCGAGGTCGCCTGTGGAGAGGGTTCTGTAGAGGCCCTTGGCCCGTGCCGCCTCGATCATCTTGGGCGAGAGGTCGATGCCGTCGATGGCGCCGTAGAGACCGGCAAAGCGCTCGGCGACGAGGCCGGTGCCGCAGCCTAGGTCGAGCGCGGCAGCAAAACGACGACCGGGAGCGGCTTTCTCGACGGCCTTACGCATATCCTCGGGCAGGCGATAGCCCAGTTTGCCAGTGAGGTGCGCGTCAAAGTAACTGGCGTAGTTGTCAAAGAGGTCCCGGACGTAGCCGGTGTCGGTCCTTGCCTGACCGATGGCGCCCTCCATGAAGGCGGCGCGGGGGTGGCTCGGGTTGTGGGTCAGCGCGGTGCGGAAGCTCTTTATCGCCGCGTCGCTTTCGCCCAGATCGAGCAGGGCAGTCCCCAGGCCCGCATGCGCCTCGGCGTTGGTCGGATCGAGCGCAATGGCGCGCCGATAGGCGCCGGCCGCATCGGCCGGTCGCTTGAGGATCTACAGGGTCTGCCCCAGCATCAGCGTCGCGCCCAAGGCATATGGACCGTTCGGCTCGCGGGCGATGGCGCGCTGGGCAAGGCCTACCGCGATATCGAAGGCATTGGTGGCAAAGGCCAGTTCAGCGAGCTTTGCCTGCGCACCGGCATGATTGGGATCGCCGCTGAGGATGCGCTGATAGATCGGCACGGCCTTGTCGATCTTGCCCAGCCCAGCAAAACGCGCCGCCGTGCGCATGGCGTTGTCGATTTCGAGTTCTCGCACGCTGGCGTGTCGCGTGATCGACTTGTCCCGCATAGTCCCTCCAAGAGCGAGGCGACTATGCAGCTTCGGTCAGCGGCGCTTCAACGCGATGAAGCTTTTTTGATCGCTGCCAGCGGTGGTCAACGCCTCGTCAGAACAAGAAATACCTTTGCGCCATCGGCAGCACCGTGGCCGGTTCACAGGTCAGCAGTTCGCCGTCGGCGCGGACTTCGTAGGTCTCCGGGTCCACTTCGATATGCGGGGTGGCGCTGTTGTGGATCATCGAGGCCTTGCCGATGCCGCTACGGGTGTTTTCCACCGGCAGCATGCCCTTGGCGACGCCGAGCTTGTTCTGCAATCCGTCTTCATAGGCCGCCTGCGACACGAAGGTCACCGACGAGGTGGTGCGCAGCTTGCCGAAAGCGCCGAACATCGGCCGATAGTGCATCGGCTGCGGCGTCGGGATCGACGCGTTCGGGTCGCCCATCGGCGCTGCTGCAATCGAGCCGCCGAGCAGCACCATGTCGGGCTTTACGCCGAAAAAGGCGGGGTTCCAGAGCACGAGATCAGCGCGCTTGCCCACTTCGATCGAGCCGATGTGCTTGGAAAGGCCATGCGCGATGGCGGGGTTGATGGTGTACTTGGCGATGTAGCGCTTGACCCGGAAGTTGTCGTTCTCGCCGGTTTCCTGGGCCAGGCGGCCGCGCTGGCGCTTCATCTTGTCGGCGGTCTGCCAGCAGCGGATCAGCACTTCGCCGACGCGACCCATGGCCTGGCTGTCCGAAGAGATCACCGAGAAGGCGCCGATATCGTGGAGAATGTCCTCGGCGGCGATGGTCTCCGTTGCGGATGCGGCTTTCGGCAAAGGCCACGTCCTCGGCGATCGAGGGCGAGAGGTGGTGGCAGACCATGAGCATGTCGAGATGCTCGGCCAGCGTGTTGACGGTGTAGGGGCGGGTCGGGTTGGTCGATGACGGAATGACGTTGGGGTGGCTGGCAATGCGGATGATGTCCGGCGCATGACCACCCCCGGCGCCCTCGGTATGGAAGGCATGGATGGTGCGGCCGCCGATGGCGGCAATGGTGTCTTCGACAAAGCCGCTCTCATTGAGCGTGTCGGTATGGATCATCACCTGCACGTCGAAGGCATCGGCCACAGAGAGGCAGTTGTCGATGGCGGCGGGCGTCGTGCCCCAGTCCTCGTGCAGCTTGAGGCTCGATGCGCCTGCGAGGATCATTTCCTCGAGCGGGGCAGGGCGGCTGGCATTGCCCTT
>JACDQI010000255.1 GCA_015657675.1 Devosia sp. | reverse complement strand
TCTGGTCGGCGTGGCGGGGATCGACGCCCAGGTTTGAAAGCGATCTCAACGGTCTTCGTTCGAACTTGGCCTTGGCCCGTTCCTTGACGAGTTTGATCGCTTCTTCAATGCCATAGAGCTTCTTGCGGTCGATGCCCTGGGTGATTGCAGCAGTACGTTTTCCGACTTTTGCCATGATTTAGCCCTCGACCTGAATGCCCATTGAACGGGCGGAACCAGCGATCATCGACATCGCCTGGTCAACGTCATAGGCGTTGAGGTCCTTCATCTTCTTTTCGGCGATCTCGCGAATCTGCTTCTGCGTGATCGTGCCGGCCGATTCCTTGCCCGGGAGCTTGGAGCCGGACTTGAGGTTCATCGACTTCTTGAGGAAGTAGGTGACCGGCGGGAGCTTGGTCTCGAAGGTGAAGCTCTTGTCGGCGAAAATGGTGATCACGACCGGGGTCGGTGCACCCTTTTCCATATCCTGCGTGGCGGCGTTGAAGGCCTTGCAGAATTCCATGATGTTGAGACCGCGCTGGCCGAGCGCCGGACCGATCGGGGGCGACGGGGTCGCCGAACCGGCCGCAACCTGAAGCTTCAGGTAGCCAGTGATTTTCTTTGCCATGTGACGTCCTTTCAAAACGCTTGCCCGGAGTCACCCGGGCGCAGTTGACGCCGTGGTACGAGGTTTTGCCGGTGGCTGGCCGCCACCGCCCTCTTCCACGGTTTTACGCCCGATCCGAGGACCTGGCGTTCTCCGGCAGAGCCGGAAAGGGAAAGATCAGACCTTTTCGACCTGACCGTATTCGAGCTCGACCGGCGTCGGCCGCGAAAATGGAGACTTCGACCTTGAGGCGCGAACGCTCCTCGTCGACTTCCTCGACCACGCCGTTGAAGCTGGCAAAGGGGCCGTCAGCCACGCGCACCTGCTCGCCAACCTCGAACGAGACGGACGGCTTGGGATGGTCGACGCCTTCCTGCACCTGCTGCAGGATGGCCATGGCTTCCTTTTCGGAAATAGGCATGGGCTTGTCGCCCGAACCGAGGAAGCCGGTGACCTTCGGGGTATTCTTGATCAGGTGGAACGCCTGGTCGGTCAGTTCCATCTTGACCAGGACGTAGCCCGGGAAAAACTTGCGTTCTGCGTCGACCTTGCGGCCACGGCGCATCTCGACGACCTTTTCGGTCGGGACGATGACGTCCTCGAACAGGTCCTCGAGCTTCTTCTGCGCAACCTTCTGGCGGATATCTTCCGCCACCTTGCGCTCGAAATTCGAATACGCCTGAACGATGTACCAGCGCTTGGCCATGCCGCGTCGTCGCTCCTAGTTCTTTACTTTGACCGCCTTAGCGGATGGACAGCATCAGCTGGACGAGCCAGGAGATCACCTGGTCGGCCACGAGAAAGAAGATGCTCGCCAGCGCCACAAGCACAAGAACCATGACCGTGGAGATCATCGTTTCGTTGCGCGACGGCCAGGAGACCTTGCTGACTTCCTGACGCACCTCTTGGAGAAACTTGATCGGGTTCGCGCCAGCCATCAGACTCTTTCCTTCTGGACCTGTTGGCCCATAACCAAGAACCGCGCGAGTCTCCTCGGCGGCTGAGAGGGCGTATCTAATGGCTCATGCCACCGGATGCAACCCCCAATCGCCACGAGCCGTCAAGCGCTTGTGGGTACCGGTTTGCCGCGCTGGTTGAAGGCGCGCAGCGCAAAGCCGAAGCCGATGAGCAAGACGCCCGCGACGAGCACGGAAACCGGCGAGGCACCGAGGTGCTCGAACCACTGGGTATAGAAGTGAATGCCCCCGAAGACCGCGGCCGCATTGACCACCCAACGGCGGCCAGCGCGAACGCCCCAAAGGCCGACGCCGATCAGAAGCGCTGCCCAGACGACGGAGAATACCGTGTCGGAAAGTTCAAAGTAGGGCGTCTTGTCCCCGAACAGCGATCCGACGAGGAAGGCGACATTGATCATTATGGTGGCGGTACGGGCGCCGATGATGGCGATCCGCTCATAGGTGCGGAAGCGCAGGGAGAGAGCCAGAAGACCCAGGGCGACGACCGCAAGGACGCCGATGGCGAGGGTCGGCTGCATGATCGAGATGCCATAGGAGGCATGCCAGTAGGCACTGCTCGCGCCCAGGACCGCGGCCAGATCGAGCACGGCCAGCGCGGCGAGAAGCCCCGACTGGGCCAGCACGGCCGCTCCGGCGAGCAGGATAACAGTCACCAGGCCGATCCCGACATCACCACTGCTCAGGGTGACGACACCTGAAACCACGGCCAGAGTGCCAAGAGTGGTGCAGATTTGCGCAAACAGCGACCACCGCGTATCGGCGGCAAGGCGCAGGGCAACGCCCAGCGCAAACAGCAACCCGCCAATGACGAGAACGGTCCAGACGCTCGGAACCAGCACGCCGGCCGCCAGTGCCACGGCAACTGTGCCAAAGCCGAGGAGGATGTTGACGCCCAGCGCGCCGGCATCTTCGCCAGCCAATGCGCGCAGCCGGTCGGCTTCGGCCTGGGTCAGCTTGCCCTTGGCGACCAGATCAGTGAGATCGAGCGAAATACGCATGAAGACGTCCCTACCCCGCCTTGGCCCGGCGGGACCGGCGTGTCTTTAGCAGAAATGGTCGAGGGTGAGTTTTACGCCTGGCAGGGGCAGAAGGACTTGAACCCTCGACCCTCGGTTTTGGAGACCGATGCTCTACCAACTGAGCTATACCCCTATCAGGCGAGCCACGGTCTAATGGCAAAGTGCGCCGCATGCAAGAGCCTGCGGGCGAGGTTTTCGCACGAGTTTGCCGGCGCCCTGCTCCCTCCCCTGCCTACGCCGGCTTGGCGCCCTGCTGGACGCGTGGCAGATTGCTGGCGCCGCGGGAAGAGGCCCGCGGAGAGGGAGTTCCGGCGCCAGAAAGGCGGCGGACGTAAATCACAGGGGAAATGCAATGAAGAAGCTTATTGCCATTACCGCACTGCTGGCCGCCGGTCTGGCGGCGCCGACGCTGCCGGCCAATGCTGCAACCATGGCCAAGGATGGGTGCCTGGTGTTGCCGCTGCTGCGCGCCGACTGCCGCGCCGCGATCCAGGAGAATGTCGCCAAAGCCGTGGGCACAACCAAGACGGCCACCATGACGACTGCCAAAGCCATCAAATCGCCGGTGCCGATGTGGTGGGGCTGCGAACCGGCGCCGGCCGGGTCCAAATTCCTCTACACCTGCAAGTAATGCTGCGGGGCGCGCCCGGGAAAGCTCGGGCGCGCTTTTCCTAAGGCTCTAGAGCAGCTTGTCGTCGGGCAGCCAGCCTTTGATGGCTTCATCACGCTGGCCGGTCTTGGTCACGAAGATGTCGGCGAGCTTGAAGACGCGCGCCATGGCGCGCGCGTCGCCGATGGTGGCGGATTCGGGCAGCATGTTGAAATTGACCGAGTCAGAACGATTGCGCTCGTGATCGAAGTACTTGGGAAGCTTGTCGTCCGGCCCATGGGGCGGAACCAGCCGATGACGCAGCACGGCTTTGACCACCTGGTTCTCGTCGAGAACAATGACCCGGGTGACGGTGTTGTTGAGCAACTTGACCGCATCGGCAAGCAGCACGTCGTCCAGGTTCACGGGATAGAGTTGCGGTGCGGGAGACGGAGTGCCTGCCGCTCCTCCGGTTTCCTGCTTTGCGTCGGCCATGGGCTTGGGCCCGCCGAGCGTGATGGCAGTGATCTTGTCGACGGGAATCATGCGGGTCGCCGAGGTGACCGGTTCGGTATCGCTGGAAGGACCGGTCGATGCCCCGGCTGCGATGGCGGCCTGGCGAAAGCTCTCGTTGGAGAAAAAGAACGCGATGACCGCGCCGACCCAAGTCGCAAAGACCGGCACGACGGTCGACAAGATGCCCATGTAAACGCTCGCATCTACACTAGGGCCGCTGTTTTCCGTGATTCCCCATGTGACTCCACCGGCGATGACCAAAATGCCCAGAGTCCCGATGCCGATGACCAAGGGGGCAAGCTTGCCGCGCAGCCGCGCCTCGTTATCGGTAAACCACTCGACCGGATCGCGGATGGCGAAGTGCAGCGTGAAGGCGACGACGAAGACGAAAAACGCGATCACGACCAGCGCTATGATTGAGGACCAGTCGTTAGGGACATCGCGGAAGATAAAGATACCGAGAAGGATAAGGGCAACCAACAGGGCGCCTGTCGCCGGTATCCATTTGAGCCACCTGTCTGTGTCCATCGCATCCCCCTGCTCCAACGGGATGGACTATGGCGCCGGGGCAGTCCCGCGGCGATTGCACTGATACGCACGTTGAATTGCGTAGGTAGGTCGGGCTGGTGCGGTCAGGGATGCCGACGCCGACTGGCCCGACCCAGAAAGCCGAGCGTTGCCCCCGGGCAATCTCCGCAGTTCAACTGCGAATTAACCATGCCCGCGTCGCGGCACAGAGAGTTAGTAAATCGATGGCGTCGAGCGCCTACATAGCAGCCATTGATTTGATCAGGTTTTTGCTGTGCTCGACCAATATACTCTGCTCATCGCCATCGGCATTGCGGCCGCGGGGCTGATGCTGACGCTGCTGGTCACCTGGATCGGCGCACGTCGGGATAGCTACCTGCTGAGCTGGGGCGCGGGCCTGGGGCTGATCGTGCTTTCGGTGCTGGTCTATGGCGCGTTCAGCACGCCTTATGTGCCTGCCTTGCAGTTCGTGGCCTTCGAACTGCTGATCAGCGGCTCGGCTCTCGTGCACGTGGGCGCGGTACAGTTCCGGACGGGACGGATTGGTATTGTTGGGCCGGTGCTGCTCTGGGTGGGCACCACCCTGCCCCTCGCCCTCGCCTTTGCCACCGGCTATTCGGGCGTGGGTACGATGATGCTCAATCTCGGTTGCGCGCTTTATTTCTCGCTGGCCGGCTACGAGTTCTGGCGCGGCCGGGCCGAGGCGCCGCTGGCGATGTGGACGCAGAGCCTGCTCTACTGGCTGACCGGCGCGAGTTTCTTGCCCTGCGCCGCCGTGCTGTTGCTCGATGGCAAGCTGGTTTTGGGCGAACGCCCGTCAAACTGGGCCGAAGACCTTAATTCGCTGGTGATCATCGTGGCCCTGGCCGGCATTGGCGCGCTGGCGCTGGCGATCAACCAGCAGCGCATCACCAATGCCGAGCGCCGACGCGCCTCGACGGATTCGCTGACGGGCCTGCTCAACCGGCGGGCGTTGTTCGGCACGGTGCCGACCGAAGCGCTGCCGGAGGGGTTGGCCGTGCTGATGTTCGACCTCGACCACTTCAAGACCATCAATGACAGTTTTGGGCACGGCGTCGGCGACCAGGTGTTGCGGCAGTTCGCAAGCATCCTCGACGACAGCCTGCGGGCCGGCGACCAGGCGGCTCGGATTGGCGGCGAAGAGTTCTGCGTGGTGCTGCAACCGCTCTCCCGCGATGATGCACGGCTGGTGGCCGAACGGGTGCGTGCCCGGTTGGCCGGTCTGCCGGCGCTTTCAGCCGGGTTTGGTCCGCCGACGGTGAGCGCCGGACTGGCAGTTGTCGAGAGCGCGGGCGAGACTTTCGAGACACTGCTGGCCCGCGCCGACGCCGCGCTCTATGCAGCCAAGCAGGCCGGCCGGAACTGCGTGCGCGGCGGCGATACGGATCTGGCAGCCTGAGTTTGCTGGAAAGCTGGAGCGGGTGAAGGGAATCGAACCCTCGTATTCAGCTTGG
>JACDQI010000254.1 GCA_015657675.1 Devosia sp. | reverse complement strand
GCGTTCAACCTCGCGCGCGCAATGGTGCCGGAGGCTCCTGGGGCTCGGGCAATACCTCGGTCTCGATCGACCGGGCGTGCCAGGGGCTCAAGGAAAAGATCGGGCAGGTTGCCGGCATCGGCTACAACGATCTCTTCGCCGAAGTCCGTCGCCACTTCCCGGCGGCTCGAGGCCGTTGGTACGACGCTCGGCATGGACGACGAGCCCAGCTACGAGAACTTCTCGATCTTCACCTATGGCGCCACCTTCACCGAGGTGGGCGTCGACGTGATGACGGGCGAAACTCGCATCCGCCGCATGCTGGGCGTCTTTTCCGCCGGGTGCATTCTCAACGCCAAGACGGCCCGCTCGCAGCTCATCGGCGGCATGATCTGGGGCATCTCCGCGGCGCTGCACGAAGCGGCGCATGTCGATCCGCGCAACGGCGCCTGGGTGAACGGCGACTTCGCCGAGTATCTGGTCCCCACCCACGCTGACGTGCCGCAGATCGAGGCCATTGCGCTCGACGATTTCGACGCGCCGCCAACCATCTGGGGGCCAAGGCATCGGCGAGCTCGGCTCCGGCGGTACCGCCGGCTCGGTTGCCAACGCGGTCTACAATGCCACCGGCGTGCGGGTACGTGACTTCCCGATCACGATCTCAAAGCTGCTCCCCGGCCTGCCGAAAATCTGACGGCAGGTCGAAGTCGCGCACCATCGCTGGCGTCGCCTCGACCACTGCCGCCGCCTGGAGCAGGTGCCGTGCACCCGCATCGCCGGTGAGGAGCGTCAGGGCCGGAAACACGTCGCGCAAAAAGACCGCTGGTGGGCTTTTTACGCCGCCCGCTGCGGTCGCCACCACGTTGCCGTCGGCGGCCATCAACTGGTGCAGATGGGCTGCGGTAACGAAGGGCATGTCGGCGAGGCAGACAAGCATCCGTTCCGCGCCAAGGTCCAGCGCCCGCTGCGCCCCGAGCGCCAGCGACGATGCCATGCCGCGTCCGGGGGCCGCATTCTCGATTATCTCGAACCCCTGCGCCGCAAAGATCGCCTGCCTCGCTTCGCTGGCCGAGCAGATGGCGATGCGCTGAACGACGTCGATCGCGCCCAGTATTGACGCGATGTGGGCTGCCAAGGGCTTGCCCTGCAACGGGAAGAGCAGCTTGTCGTCGCCAAAACGTTGCGACAACCCGGCGGCCAGCACGACGGCGATGGTGCCGCTAGGTCCGCTCAAGTCGGGCCCGTTCGGCAGTGATTTCAGCCAGCACCGAGAGAGCCAGCATGCCCGGCTCGCGCGCCCGGTCGATGAGCCCGATCGGTCCGTGGATGCGATCGATCTGCGCTGCGGGCAGCCCCATTGCGGCGAGCCGCTCGCGCCGCCTGGCATGCGTCTTCACGCTGCCCAGCGCGCCGACATAAAAGCCCGCGCCGGCCACTGCCTGTGCCAGCAGGGCGTCTTCCCACTCGTGCTCATGGAACAGCAGCACGGTTGCGGTCCAGGGGTCGAGCGGCAGCGTCGGCGGCTGTAGCGGACTTTTCAGCCGCGTGATCGGGCCGAGCCCGACGCTCTCGTCGGGGCCGGCGAGCCAGAGATCGAACTCTGCCGCTGCCGCGACGCGTGCCAAGACCTCGAAATCCGGCCCCCGTCCGCAGAGCACCAGCTTTGTTCGCGGCAGGAACCCACGAACGAAAGCGCCACCCACCCACCCGGTGGACGAAAAATCGCGCACGGCCGCCTGCGATGCACCCGGATCGAACGCAATCGCAAATGCCTCGCGCCGCCCAAGGCGCGTCAGCGCCTCGGCCAGCATCTCCGGGCTCGGCGACACATGCACTAGGAGGTCCACGCCACCCCCGCACGGGAAGCGGATATCGATGAACCGCGAACCCTTGCCGAAGCGCATGATCTCGTCGCGGCCCCGGGTAATCATCGGCACGACTTCGGCCGCAATCGCCGCCTCGACGCAGCCCCCGGAGACATGGCCGACATGTCGCCCGTCCTCCAGCACGGCCATGTGGGTGCCGAGCGGCTTGGGGGCGCCGCCGTCGATCTGCGAGATCGTCACGAGCGCACCACGAATACCGGCTGCCTTCGCACGCGCCAGCAAAAGGAACGGCACCGCTTCCCGGTCAGGAACCTGCGCGCTGCTTTCAGATCCAGTCAGCACCCGCGTCCATCTCCCAAGCTCGGCCGTCCCAAGTCTAGCCCCGGAACCAACGGGGTCAAGGTGGTGTCGGTCACCGAGCGCACCCGCGAGATCGGCATCCGGCTGGCCATCGGGGCGCTTCGGGCTCAGGTGCTGATGCAGTTCCTTACCGAAGCCATCGTGCTCTCCATGCTCGGCGGGGTGATCGGCATCATCCTCGGCCTGGCGCTGGCACTGGGTGGCGTGATGCTGCTCAAGGTGCCGTTCGTGGTCGATCCGCTGATCATCATTCTCGCCTTCGCCTTCTCGGGCGTGGTCGGCATCGTCTTCGGCTATTTCCCCGCTCGTCGCGCCGCCAGCCTCAACCCGATCGAGGCGCTCCGCCACGAGTAGGGCAGACGGTGCAACTCGGTCAGTCACGCACGCGTGGAAAGGTGACCGTGGCAACAAATCCCGCGCCTGGCGAAGACGCCACGCCCAGGGTGCCGCCGAAGAGCGTCGCAATCTCCTCGACAATCGCCAAGCCAAGGCCAGCACCGTCACCGGTCTGGGTCCCCCGCAGAAACCTTTGGCCAAGCTGCGAGGCCACGGAGGGAGATACGCCGCGACCGGTGTCGGCAACGATGAGCTGAACTGTATCACTCTCAATGACGCGCACGGTCGCCTCACAACCGCTGCCAGCATAGGCGATGGCGTTGTCGATCAGGTTTCGAACAAGTTCGCGCAGCAGGACTGCATCGCCATGTACGCTCGCCGATGGTGGTCCCTCAAAGCCGAGATCGATCCCTGCCGCATGTGCGGGGAGCACGTGCTCGGTTGCCTCTTCGCGCGCGATGCTGGCCAGATCACACACGCCGGAGCGGAGACCGTCAAAGGCGGCTTTGTCGACATGGGCGAGAACCAGCATCTGGGCGAGGATTCGCTCGGCCTGAGCGACGCTTTCGTCGGCTGTTGCGAGGGCGGCGTCGCGCTGCTCCTGGCCTTCCTGTCGGCGGGCCAGGGCCACTTGCGTCCGAACAATGCTCAGCGGTGTCCGCAACTGATGGCTGGCGTTGCCGGTAAAGTGCCGGAGTGCCTCCATTGCGTTCGCAAGGCGGCCCATGAACGAGTTTATCGCGTCAACCAGGTAGCTCACCTCGCGCGGCGCATCTGCATTGATCGCAGACAGGTCCTCGGGACTCCGGCTGGAAATGGCCTGACTCAGCCGAGTGAGCGGCTTGAGCGCCTGAGCGACCGCGATCCAGAGCACAAGAGCTGCCGCGGCAATGAGCAAGGCCAGCCGCGCCGCCGAACGGAGCAGCAGCGTCTGCGCCAATTGCGTGCGAGCGATGGTGGTTTCAGCGACAGTCACTGTGAAGGGGATGGCCCTGTCGCCCGAGGACGCTGAGCGGCCCAGCACTGCGACGCGAATGGGTTCACCACGAAACTGGCCATTGAACACCCTCAGGACATCGGCTGCTGCATCGGTCGGCAAGTCGGCATAGCCGGTAATGAACCCCTCGGGCCCATCGACCCGATAAAAGACCCTGTCCTGAGCGGAGGAGGTCAGCATCTCCAGCGCCACATAGGGGACATCCACCTCCAGCGCCCCGTCTTCGGTCACGATAACCCGTTCGGCGATGGCAAGGACTGAGCCGGCAAGGACGCGATCAGAAGCCGTGTCGGACGTGTTTACCGCTTCGCTCCATGTGTCGACGAGCGCCACCGTCCCGATCAGCATCAATGCCGCAAACAGCCCCCACAGCAAGCGCCGGCGCAATGAGTAGGGACGGCTCACTCGGTAGCCCGGTCGAGATAGTACCCAAGCCCGCGCGCCGTCCGGATGATGATGCCGTGCGGTGCGAGCCTGCGGCGCAGCCGGGAGATGTATTGCTCGATGGCGTTCTCGCTCAGATCATCCTCGAAGCTGGCCAGGGACTCGAGGATTGCCTGTTTTGATACGACCTTGCCCTGCCGACGGAGCAGAGTTTCGAGCAGGCCGAGCTCGCGTGCAGGGAAGTCCAGCATCTGCCCATCCACGCTGACCGAGCGGCTGGCGGTATCCAGGCTCAGGCGTTCAAAGGAGATGCTCGTGCCGCGCCGACCACTCTGGCGCCGCAGCAAGACACGGACCCTGGCTTCAAGTTCGGCAATCTCGAAGGGCTTGGTCATGTAGTCGTCGGCCCCCAGATCGAGCCCGCGCACCCGTTCATCGAGGGCGCCTCTTGCGGTCAGGATCAGCACGCCAGTTTGCACTCCGGCGGCGCGAACCTCGCGCAGAACGTCGAGCCCATCCATCTTGGGCAGGCTGAGGTCGAGCACGACGAGATCGAACGCCTCAGCCGTCAAGGCCGCGAGGGCCGATGGCCCGTCGTGGACCACGTCAACGGCAAAGCCATCCCCTCGCAGCACGGCCAAGAGGCCGGCAGCCAATGTACGATTGTCCTCGACCACAAGAATGCGCAAGCGGTCCTCCCACCGCCAGACTAAGCGGGCATGCGGGCGGCGTCAAAGTTGCTCCTTGTGGGGATCAGCGATCCGAGGGCATTGTGCAGCATGTTCCGAATTGCTGCGCTCCTTGCTCTGCTCACAACGCCGGTTCTGGCCGAGACGACCCTTTACCCCGCGCCCAACGGCATGGCGGACGCCAGGGTGCTCACGGTTTATTCCTCACTGGATGGTCCGCTGGCGCGACCCATGATCCAGGCCTTCCAGGCCCGCAATACCGACATTGCCGTCAGCTATGAGGATCTGCAGACGGTCGACATCTATGACCGTGTGGTTGCCGAAACCGACGCGGGGCAGCCAACCGCTGACTTCGCTTTCTCGTCGTCGATGGACCTTCAGGTCAAGTTGGCCAATGACGGTTACGCCCAGGCGAGCAACGTGGCGCTCTCGTCAAGCTGGCCAAAGTGGGCCAACTGGCGCAATACCGCTTATGCACTCACCTACGAACCAGCCGTCTTCATCTACCACAAGCCAAGCTTTGCCGGACGGGAGCCGCCCGCCACGCGGGCCGAATTGATCGCCTACCTGCAGGCCAATGTCGACGCGATCCATGGGCGCATTGGGACCTATGATATCGACCGGTCCGGGGTCGGCTTCATGTTCCTGTCGCGTGACCAGGAGCAGTTTTCCGACCTTTGGACACTTGTCGGCGCAATGGGGGCGGCGGGGGTCAAGCTCTACTCGACGACGTCGGCCATCGTGGAGCGCGTGGCCAGCGGCCAGTTCGTGTTTGGCTACAACATCCTCGGCTCCTACGCGGCAGAAGCGGCGTCACGCAGCCCGGATCTGGGGATCGTGCTCCCCAAGGACTACACCATCGTCACTTCCCGCATCGGCCTTGTGCCCAAGGCTGCGGCACAGCCCGAGCTTGGCCGTGCCTTTCTCGAGTTCTTCATGTCCGCCGAAGGCCAGGCCATCATGGCCGAGCAACTGCAGATCGCGGCCCTCAATCCCGCGGTGCCTGGCGCCAATACGGCTGCGGCCATGCAACAGGCACTGGGTGGTCAACTGCGGCCAACCCCGGTCAGCCCAGGCCTTATGGTCTATCTCGACCAGGTGAAGCGCACCCGGTTGATCGCGCGTTGGAACGACGCGCTGATCCAGTAGACACGACAGGTTGGCGTCAGCTTAGTGTGATTGGGTATGGGTTGCTGGAGCAACGACTCCGGCTTGAGGAGTCTGGGAGGACGCCCCGCCAGCTATTGTCACCGACCCGTGAGGGCGGCGGCGTTGCTGCGGCTGCTTCCCAGAAAAACCAGCGGTCCTGCGGCCGCGAACGGAGGATTAAGATATGAAGCAGTTTCTCGCGGCAACCTTGCTTGCTGGTGCCATTGCCCTGCCGGTGACGGCATTGGCGGCCGACTACACGATCATGGCTCCTGCCGCTCCTGGCGGCGGCTGGGACCAGACCGCCCGCTCGATGCAGGAGGCCATGACCACCACCGGGATTTCGGGCAACGTGCAGGTGGTCAACGTTCCGGGCGCCGGCGGCACCATCGGGCGTGGCGCAGTTC
>JACDQI010000253.1 GCA_015657675.1 Devosia sp. | reverse complement strand
TCGAACTGGGCCGAGATATAGGCCAGGGCCTGGAAGTCCAGGTAACTCGAGACGGTAGTAGCCCCAGCACGCCGACGCCGAGGGTCTTGAGCAGGGTGGGGCCATCGAGCACTGGCGGGGCGCCGGCGGGCCGTTCGGCCAGCTTCTTGCGATAGCCGATGAGGCCGACGGTCAAAAAAATCGGCACCGCGACGATCATGCGCCAGGTCAGCGTGGTGATCGAATCCACCCCCTGCACCAGCGCCAGCTTGATAACGATGCCCTTGGTGGCAAAGAACGCGGCGCCGGCAATGGCAAGCGTCAGGCCGAGCGCGGCGAGGCGGCGGGTGTCTGGCGATGGGGCGGCGGTGTCGGTGGTCATCTAGGGAGATCCGTATGCTGGTCTCGCCATCGCCAACCGGCCCTGCAATGCGCTGTCCGGTTCGCCTGATGGCGAGGACCGGATGAAGTCGCGAGTGTCAGCCGCGCGCGTCCCGGTCCCCAAGGGGGCCAAGCCAAATTTTGCGAAGAATAAGAAGGGAGCGCGTCGACATGGCGGGCTTGGTACGCCCACTTGGGGGGACTGTAAAGATCGGCCGGTTCGCGTGGCGACCCCTCACCCGGCGCTACGCGCCACCCTCTCCCCGGAGGGGCGAGGGGACCCGGCGGAGATTCCGCGATCCATCAGCCCCTCGGGTGCGCGGCGCGGTAGCTCTGCAGCAGGCGGTCGGTGTCCACCGCTGTATAGATCTGCGTCGTCGACAGCGAGGCGTGGCCGAGCAGTTCCTGGATGGCGCGGAGGTCACCGCCGCGACCGAGGAGGTGGGTGGCAAAGGAGTGGCGCAGCGCGTGCGGGGTGGCCGAGGGCGGCAGGCCGAGGGCGGAGCGGAGTTGCACGACGCGCAGCTGGATGAGCCGGGGCGAGAGCGTGCCGCCCTTGACGCCGCGGAAAAGCGGCTGGGTCGGGGTCAGCGCAAACGGGCAGACTTTCAGGTAGGCCTCGATGCTCTGTCGGACGGCATCGATCAGCGGCACCATGCGGGTCTTGCCGCCCTTGCCAGTGACGCGCAGCACGTTGGTGTCGAGGTCAGCGCGGGTCACGGCGAGGGCTTCAGAAATACGCAGGCCCGCGCCGTAGCAAAGCGAGAGCACGGCCATGTCGCGGGCGGCGACCCAGGGCCGGTCTTCCATTTCGGCCGTGGTGTCGATGGCGGCGCGAGCTTCGAGCACGGTCAGCGGCTTGGGCAGGGACTTCTTCGCCTTGGGAGTGCGGATGACGTTGAGCGCTTCGGTGGCCATCACGCCCTCGCGCTCGAGATAGCGGAAAAAGCTCTTGATGGCCGAGAGCGCCCGGGCGAGCGAGCGCGACTGCAGGTCGTCGGCGCGGCGGGCGGAGAAATAGGCGCGGATGTCGGCGCCGCGCATGTCGCGCAGGGTCGCAAGACTCACCGGGCCGCCGGTGTGGCCGGAGAGGAAGCCGAGGAAGGCGCCGAGGTCGCGCTGGTAGGCGTCGAGCGTATTGGCGGCGAGGCGGCGGACTGCGCCGAGGTCGCGCAGCCAGCCGGCAATATGGCCGTTGATGGTGGCGTCGGCAGCGAAGGCGGTGTCGGTCAACGGCTATCCAATCTTATCTTGGTCGCGCTTCCGAACCGGAAAACCGTTGCCACTTTTCCTGGAAGCGCTCCAGCGAACCATCCTAGACGGGGCGCGTTAGCGCGTGGTTGATTGTTTCATCGCGTTGGAGGAGTTGCCATGCCCATCGGAAAAATCCGCCTGCCTTCGGGCGAGACCGTTCCGGCCCTAGGGCAGGGGACGTGGAAGATGGGCGAGCAGGCGCGGCATCGCGACGCCGAAATCCGGGCGCTCAAGGCCGGCATGGACCTCGGGATGACGCTGATCGACACGGCCGAAATGTATGCCGAGGGTGGCGCCGAGGAAGTGACCGGCGCGGCGATCGCGGGACGGCGGGACGAGGTGTTCCTCGTTTCAAAGGTGTTGCCCAGCCATGCCAGCCACGAGCAGACGGTTCGGGCCTGCGAGCGGAGCCTCAAGCGCCTCGGGACGGATCGGCTCGATCTCTATCTGCTGCACTGGCGCGGCGGCTATGGGCTGGACGACACCATTTCCGGCTTCGAGGCGCTGCAGAAGGCCGGCAAGATCCGGCACTGGGGCGTTTCCAATTTCGACGTGTCGGATATGGAAGAGCTGCTGTCGCTGGGTGGCAAGGCGGTGGCGACCAATCAGGTGCTCTACAATCTGACGCGGCGCGGCATCGAGTATGACCTGCTGCCGTGGTCGGCGCAGCACCATGTGCCGGTCATGGCCTATTCGCCGATCGAGCAGGGGCGGCTCGCCGGGCATCGCGGGCTCGAGGCGGTGGCCAAGCGGCACGGCAAGACGCCGGCACAGATCGCGCTGGCGTTCGTTCTGACGCAGCCGGGAGTGATCGCCATCCCCAAGGCAAGCACGCCCGACCATGTGCGCGACAATGCGGCTGCGGCCGAGATCGTGCTGTCGGCCGAGGATCTGGCGGCACTGGATGCGGCCTTTCCCCCGCCGAAGCGGCGGGCGCCGCTGGAGATGATCTAGCGTTGCTCGGCTGCATCAGGGGTGGACCAGGTCGCTCGCGCGCCACGCCCCGGCCGCAATTGTCCGGCCAAGCCAGACGCATGACGAGAGTTTTGACGATTCTCACGGTTTTCTTTGCGCTACTGGCCGTCACGGTGCCCAGCGCCGCCGTGGCGTCGCGCGGTTTCGTCGCCCACCCTGCGCCGTTGCTGCAGTTGCAGTCCGATGGCAGTTACATCAAGGCGCCCTGTCCGACGACCGGCAGTGCGCGGGCGCCGGTCTGCCGCCCTGATGTCGGGGTGATGCCGACGATGGTTTTCGTCACGCCACCGGTTGCGGCGCCATTTCCCAGGCCGATGACCGATGCCATGCCCGCCAAGCTGGCCTTTGAACCGGTCCTGCCCCCGCCGCGTTCCGTCTGAGATCGACGTTACCCTTCGCCAGTCTCCCAGACGAGCGGCCGCTGTGCCGCCACTTGAAAGCATATGACATGACCCATCTTTCCCTCGGCCGCCGCCAGTTTCTGGCTGGAGCCGGCAGTCTCGCCACCCTCTTTCTGGCAGGTTGCGCCACTTCCGGAAGTTCCCGCCTTGCCGAGGATGCGACGCAGGCTGTCCCGCCCGACGTTCTCGCCATGTATGCTGCGCTGCCGAACGAGCGGTTTCCGATCCCGCGGGCCCGGATAGAACTGGTCGAGCCGCAGTTCTGGCGGCAAGTGGTGAGCGACCCTACGGGCGAGCGCCCGGGGACCGTGGTCGTCGATACCGCCCAGCGTTTCCTCTATCTGGTGCAGGAGGACGGCATGGCGCTGCGCTATGGTGTGGGCATCGGTCGTGATGGCTTTACCTGGTCGGGTCGCGGCATCATCCAGTACAAGCGGGAGTGGCCGGCTTGGACGCCGCCGGCCGAAATGGTGGCCCGGCAGCCTGAGCTCGAACCCTATCGCAACGGCATGGCGCCGAGCCTTGAAAACCCGCTCGGCGCCCGTGCGCTCTACATCTTCAAGGATGGGCGCGACACCATTTATCGCCTGCACGGCGCCACGGACGAGCGCACCATCGGCAAGGCCATTTCCTCGGGCTGCGTTCGCCTGCTCAACCAGGACGTCATCGATCTGCACGCGCGGGTGCCGTCTGGTTCTCCGATTCTGGTGATGTAGGTGGCGGAGTCGGTTCCTGCCGCCCAACGCTGAAGGGCCGACCGCGCCTGGTTTTGGCGATGCGTTAACCATGCGGGTTCATGCTTGGGTAAGTGTGAGCGTGGAGTGGCGTGATGCGTGGCTTGGCGTATGGAGTAGCAGTTGCTGTCGCGCTGGGCGCTGGTCCGGCCCTGGGCTGGGAAGACGGCTGGCTCGACCAGAACGTGCCCGAAGGGATGACGCCGCAGTCCTACGAGAGCGATGACGGCGTGTTCGAGCTGCGCGGCAGCATCGGGCTCATCGGGCTGCAGGCCAAGGAATATGTGTACGCCGCGACGGGCTCGAAGGGTGTCCTGAGCTATCTGCTCTGGGAAGGTGTGGCGCCGCTGGCGTCGACCGATCTGCGGCTGCGGCTGCCAGGCGATTTCACGATCAAGGCCGAGCTGCGCGGTGCGCTCTATGGCACGCACAAGATGGAAGACTACGACTGGCTGTCGCCCTATGCCGGCACGACGTTCGACAGCTGGTCGCACCGGTCGGAATCCCCCAATACGCAGCTCGACTGGTATCTCGATGCGGCGCTGTCGCTCGGGCACGACTTCTATGTCGACGACACGATGCGGGTGAACTTCAACGTCGGTGGCAAGTATACCGATGTGCGATGGACGGCGATCGGTGGCACGGCGGTCTACAGCCAGGCAGGGTTCCGCGACACCGAGATGACCTTCGCGAACACTCCGGTCATCACCTACCGACAGCAGATTCCGGCCGTTTTTGCTGGCATCGACGTCGAGTCCAAGGAAGGCGACTGGACCTGGACTGCCGCAGCCAAGGGTGGGTATGCGCTGTTTGCGCTGGCCACCGACGATCATTGGCTGCGCAGCCTGCGTTTCTCGGATGCGCTCTACGCCACGCCTATGTACACGGCCAAGCTCAGCGCTGCCTATAATCTGAACCGCAACGCGGCGATCTTTGGCGAGTTCGGGGTCGAGCAGATGCTGCTGGCGCGGGGCGACACGACACAGACCGGTGCGAGTTCGGGCTACTTTGCCGATGCGGCCGGGGCCGAGTTCGCCAATGTCAGCTTCTCGACTGGCCTCAGAGCCAGCTTCTAGGCGGCAATCGCAGAATCAGCTTGCGCTCACTAGGGTGCCCGTGAACAAAGCGGGACCAGATGGAGCAGCTCACAGACATTGTCGCGGTGATGGTCAGCGTCTCGGTGGACGGCCCCTATTCGTACAGGGTGCCGGCCGGGATGGTGGTCTATCGCGGCTCGATCGTGGCGGTGCCGCTGGTCGGGCGGCTGACGCTGGGCGTGGTCTGGGGCGCGCCCAAGGATAGCTTCGCCCACAATCGGCTCAAGGACATCGCGCAGGTCTACGAGGTGCCGCCGCTCTCCGAAGAACTGCTCAAGACCGTCGACTGGGTGAGCCGCTATACGCTTGCGGCGCCGGGGCTGGTACTCCGCTCGGTGCTGCGCTCGACGGAGGCGCTCGATCCGGAGCGGCCGCTCGTGGCGTTCCGCGCCACCGGCTTCGAGCCGGCCAAGATGACGCCGGCGCGGCTGCGTGTGATGGACGTGCTGGCCGATGGCTCGGCGTGGACCAAGACGGCGATCATCGGCGGCAGCGGCGTGTCGGCCTCGGTGATCGAGGGGCTGGAAAAGGCTGGAGCGCTGGAGCGGATCGAAATCCCGGCGCCGCCGATCGTCGAGCCGCCCGATCCGGAAGCGGCGGTGCCGGTGCTCAGCACCGAGCAGGCGAAGGCCATGGCGCAGATCCGGGAGATCGACGTTTCGGGGTTTGGCGTGGCCTTGCTCGATGGTGTCACCGGCGGCGGCAAGACCGAAGTGTTCTTCGAGGCGGTTGCCGATACGCTGCGGGCCGGGCGGCAGGGGCTGATCCTTCTCCCTGAGATTGCGCTCACTCATACCTTCATCGAGCGGTTCACCCGTCGGTTCGGGACGCGGCCGGCCGAGTGGCATTCGGACATGACGCCGGCGCAACGCGCGCGGGTATGGCGCGGCGTGCTCTCGGGCGATGTGCGGGTGGTGTTGGGGGCGCGCTCGGCGCTGTTCCTGCCGTTCCGCGAGCTGGGCATTATCGTACTCGATGAAGAGCATGACGGGGCGTTCAAGCAGTATGAGGGCGTCAACTACCATGCGCGCGACATGGCGGTGGTGCGGGCCAAGTTTGCCGAAGCCCGCGTCGTGCTGTCGTCGGCAACGCCCTCGGTCGAATCGCGCAACAACGCCAATCTGGGGCGCTACAGCCACGTGCTGCTGCAATCTCGCTTTGCCGAGGCGGCGATGCCCGACATCACGGCGCTCGACATGCGCGAGGAACCGCCGGAAAAGGGCCAGTGGATCGCGCCTCGGCTGGCGCGGGAAGTGTTCGCGACGCTCGATCGGGGCGAGCAGGCGCTGCTGTTTCTCAACCGGCGGGGCTATGCGCCGCTGACGCTCTGCAATGCCTGCGGGCACCAGTACCAGTGCCCGGATTGCTCGGCCTGGCTGGTGGAGCATCGGTTTCGCGGTGTGCTGATGTGCCACCATTGCGGGCATGAGCAGCGGGTGCCCAAGACCTGTGGGGCCTGCGGGGCAGTGGACTCGCTGGTGGCGGTCGGGCCGGGGATCGAGCGGGTGGCCGAGGAAGCCGAAGCCCGCTTTCCGGGTGCGCGAAAAGTCATCCTGTCGTCGGACATGGGCTCGAACGCGCAGATCCGCGATCGTTTCGCCGAGATCGAGAAGGGCGAATACGACCTGATCATAGGCACGCAGCTGGTCGCCAAGGGGCACCATTTCGAGAAGCTGACGCTGGTGGGTGTGATCGACGCCGATCTGGGGCTGGCGCATGGTGATCCGCGCGCGGCGGAGCGGACCTTCCAGATCCTGACGCAGGTGACCGGCCGGGCGGGCCGTGCCAGCAAAGCGGGCCGGGCGTTCCTCCAGACCTATCACCCGACCCATCCGGTGATGGAGGCGATGGTCAAGGGCGACCGTGAGGCGTTCTATCGCTACGAGCTGGCAAGCCGGGAGGCTGGCGGGCTGCCGCCCTTCGGCCGGCTGGCGGCGCTGATCGTTTCGGCCAACGAGCACGACCCGGCCTTTGCCTATGCCAAGAGCATCCTGGCGGCGGCGCCGATGGCGGATGGCCTCAAACTGTTCGGACCTGCCGACGCGCCGGTGGCGATGGTGCGCGGCCGGCACCGGGTGCGGCTCCTCGCCCAATCGGGCAAGGATTTTGATCTTTCCGGCTATGTGCGGTTCTGGCTCGAACAGGCGCCAAAAGCGACCGGCAACCTGCGGGTGCAGGTGGATATCGACCCGCAGAGTTTTATGTAGTCAGACGAGCCAGCGCAGAGGGATGTCCAACGCGGTCGCCAACTTGCTGGCCACCTCTTCGGTCATTTTGCGGCGGCCGCTTTCAAGATCGGAAATGAACCCCTGCGACGTTCCGATATCGTCTGCCAGCTTGACCTGGCCGAAATCGCGCCAGAGGCGCAACGCCTTGAGTAGGCCTGTGCCCTTCAAAATATGCTGGGAGACCTCGAAAGGAAGCTGCTCAAGACCATTGGGCGCCGCCATTGCGGCATCGAACGCGGCGACATCAGCTGCATCTTCGGCGGCTTCCTCAGCGATCCGGACAAGAGCCTCGTAGTCGGCCTTGGAGAGGACTACCATTTCCTCCCCGGAAGGCGTCTTGAAAAACTGCACATCCATCAAGTGGCTCCTATAAGTCAGTCCCGGCCATAGGTCGTGGCTTCGCGTTTGCCGACATAGACGGCAAGTATCGTGAAACTGTCCTCGGCAAAGAGAACACGATAGCGTCCGACCCGTAGCCGATAGCCATCGCGTCCAACGAGGCGCTTCACGTCGCCTGTCCCCCGCATCGCGTAATCATTGAGGGCGTCTATGATCTGCCCCTGCGCTGGCTGAGGCAGAGCATCCAACTGCTTTGCTGCGGCCGCTGACAGGATGAGTGTCTTCATCTTGAAGTAGAGCATATCGCGAAAATATCGCGGAAATCAATGTTCTATATCGCAGTTTTCTGCGGGTCGAAGTTTCTGGATCTTTGGCCGAGGCCGGCAGTTGGTTGCCGCCTGCGACAATCTCTCGCCAAAGAGTCCCGGTGGTCGCCTTGCATGGGCGCGCGAGTGCGTGTTAGAGGGAGCGCGCGTTCCCGGGGGCCAGTGGTCTTTTCCGGCGAATAATCATAAGCCAAAGCAGCCTCCCGGGCATCCAATACTGGCCTGGTTCAAGGTTGCGCATCACGAGGTGACGGGGCATTGGCAGCGCAGGATTCAGTGCTTGTGCAGATCGCGCGGCCTTACGCGCAGGCGCTCTTTGATATTGCGCAGGGCGAAGGCAGCCTCGACCGGGTCGAGTCGGGTCTGAATTCAATTGCCAAGCTGGCTACCGAAAGCGCCGACTTTGCGCGCTTCCTTGGTTCGCCGGTGATCAGTGCCGAGGCCAAGGCTGCGACGGTCGATACGATCATTGCCAAGGCCAAGCCGGACGCCACCGTCGCGAATTTTGTCAAGGTCGTTGCCGCCAACGGGCGCCTGTTTGCGCTGCCGGTGATGATCCAGTCGTTCCGTGATCTCGCCTCAAAGGCGCGCGGCGAAGTGTCGGCGGAAGTGACGTCGGCCGTGCCACTGAGCCGGGCGCAGGTCACCAGCCTCGCTGCGACGCTCAAGGCCAAGATCGGCAAGACCGTCACGCTCAACGAACATGTCGATCCCTCGCTGATCGGTGGCCTTCAGGTGAAGGTCGGATCGCAGATGATCGACAGCTCACTCAAAACCAAATTGACTGCGATGAAGATCGCCATGAAAGAGGTCGGATAATGGACATCAAAGCCGCGGAAATCTCTGCGATCCTCAAGGACCAGATCAAGAATTTCGGCCAGGAAGCCGAAGTTTCCGAAGTCGGCCAGGTGCTTTCCGTCGGTGACGGTATTGCCCGCGTCTACGGCCTCGACAACGTGCAGGCCGGTGAACTCGTCGAGTTCCCGGGCGGCATCAAGGGCATGGCGCTCAACCTCGAAACCGACAATGTCGGCGTGGTGATCTTCGGTGCCGACCGCGGCATCAAGGAAGGCGACACCGTCAAGCGTACCGGCTCGATCGTGGACACCCCGGTGGGCAAGGAACTGCTCGGCCGCGTGGTTGACGCGCTCGGCAACCCGATCGACGGCAAGGGCCCGCTCAAGGCCAAGGAACGCCGCCGCGTCGACGTGAAGGCCCCGGGCATCCTGCCGCGCAAGTCGGTGCACGAGCCGATGTCGACCGGCATCAAGGCCATCGACGCGCTGATCCCGATCGGCCGTGGCCAGCGCGAGCTGATCATTGGCGACCGCCAGACCGGCAAGACCGCCGTGATCCTCGATACCTTCCTCAACCAGAAGCCGGCGCATGTCCGCCAAGGCCTCTGAGTCCGAGAAAGCTCTACTGCATCCTACGTCGCCGTCGGCAGAAGCGCTCGACCGTGGCGCAGTTCGTCAAGGTGCTCGAGGATGCCGGCGCGCTGGAGTATTCCATCGTCATCGCCGCCACCGCCTCGGACCCGGCGCCGATGCAGTTCCTCGCGCCAATGACCGGCGCCGCGATCGGCGAGTACTTCCGCGACAATGGCATGCATGCCGTGATCGCCTATGACGACTTGACCAAGCAGGCCGTCGCCTATCGCCAGATGTCGCTGCTGCTGCGCCGTCCGCCGGGCCGCGAAGCCTATCCGGGCGACGTGTTTTACCTGCACTCGCGCCTGCTCGAACGCGCCGCCAAGCTCAACGAAGAGCATGGCCTGGGTTCGCTCACCGCGCTGCCCGTCATCGAGACGCAGGCCAACGACGTGTCGGCCTATATCCCGACCAACGTGATCTCGATCACCGACGGCCAGATCTTCCTCGGAAACCAACCTCTTCTTCCAGGGTATCCGCCCGGCCGTGAACGTTGGTCTGAGCGTGAGCCGCGTGGGTGGTTCGGCGCAGATCAAGGCGATGAAGCAGGTGGCTGG
>JACDQI010000252.1 GCA_015657675.1 Devosia sp. | reverse complement strand
GCATCCCGACCCACTTCATCCGCCGCGTCAACATGCGCGAGCAGCTGATCAAGGAAGTCGAGATCATCCCGCTCGAGATCATCGTTCGTAATGTTGCTGCGGGCTCGCTCTGCAAGCGCCTCGGGCTCGAGCCCGGCACCCAGCTGCCCCGCTCGATCATCGAGTTCTGCTACAAGGATGATGCGCTCGGCGATCCGATGGTCTCTGAAGAGCACATCACCGCTTTCGGCTGGGCCACGCCGCAGGAACTCGACGACATCATGTCGCTCGCCATCCGCGTCAACGACTTCCTCACGGGCCTGTTCATGGGCGTCGGCATCCAGCTGGTCGACTTCAAGATCGAATGCGGCCGCCTCTATGAGAACGACATGATGCGCGTCGTGCTCGCCGACGAGATCTCGCCGGACAATTGCCGGCTGTGGGACATCAAGACCCGCAACAAGCTCGACAAGGATCGCTTCCGCGAGAACCTCGGCGGCCTCGTCGATGCCTATCGCGAAGTCGCCCAGCGTCTCGGCATCCTGGTGGAAACCGACAACGCGTTGACCACAGGCCCGCGACTCGTGCAATGACCCGAATGCGGGCCTTGAGCCCGCGTTCCCTTCTCCCGAGGCCGATATGAAAGCCCGCGTCACCGTCACCCTGAAGGCCGGCGTCCTCGACCCTCAGGGTCAGGCGATCCAGGGGTCTTTGAAGAGCCTCGGCTTTGCCGGCGTCGGCGCCGTGCGCCAGGGCAAGGTCTTTGACCTTGTGCTTGAAGAGACCGATCGCACAGCCGCTGAGACGGCGCTCAAGGCGATGTGCGACAGGCTCCTCGCCAACACCGTCATCGAAAACTACGCCATCGAGATCATCGGCTGATAGGGGCTGGCTGCCGCCACTGCGGCGCTTTTGCAACAGCTCGCATCCATCGTCTGCCAGCGTCGGAATGTTATTTGCCGAAGCAGCTTGCGTAAAATTAGACGATGGAAATTACGCATTAAGAAACTGACCCTATAGTCACGGCGCGCTGCGTAATCGCGCTGTACCAGTAAAGACCGGACCATGCTGAAGACGTTCTCGCTTTCCGTCCTCTTCTTCGTTTCGCTCGGCCTGCTATTCGCCGCTTACGCGTCGGTTCCGGTCTAGGCCAGACAGCCCTAGTCGCCTCACATCGTCGTTCAACCGCTGGCGCCTTGCGTCAGCTTAAACGCATGGCTGCCATACCGTCCAATTGCGGACGTTAACCAGCCGCATTCAGCTTTCATTCAGCGATGGCGGTGCATTGCTCCCCTGCGTGCAGCGACACTGGTTCGCCGCCGCAAACAGCCATACTTCAACCACACCGCACGCCGGGCAGCACCTGGCTCAGACCAAGCCGAATTGAAATGATCAAGACCTTCTCGTTTTCCGCCCTGTTCTTCCTGTCGCTGGGCCTGCTGCTCGCCAACGCTGCGCAACTGCCGATCGCCTGATTGGCCGGCACCCCTCGGGTTCACGTCGGAGTGAATAAAACCCGACATATTAAGCACTTCGCTTAAGCCTAGCTTCCAACTCCACGGGCATTCTAGCCGCTGGCGCTGTATGAAAACGGCACCAACCTGGAGCTAGCGGCAATGTCAGGCAACGCGAACCGTCTTTCATGGGTCGATACGGCCAAGGGCCTGTCGATCATCCTCGTGGTGATGATGCACTCGGCCTATGGGGTCGGGGAGGAAACCGGCCAGGCCGGCATCCTGCATTGGATCATCGCCTGGGCGACGCCGTTCCGCATGCCCGAATTCTTCCTGATCTCCGGCCTTTTCCTCAGCCAGGTCATCGCCCGCGACTGGCTGAAGTTCGCCGACCGCCGCATCGTCCACTACTTCTACTTCTATGCCCTGTGGGCAGTGCTGCAGATCGTCTTCAAGGTCGGCCTTGGCACCGGTGACCCGCTGAGCATGCTCCAGCAGATCGCACTGGCCGTGGTCGATCCCTATGGCGTGCTCTGGTTCATCTACATGCTGGCCGTGTTCAGCCTGATGACCAAGGTGCTTTGGGACCTGCGCGTCAATTCCTGGGTCGCCCTCGGCTTGGCAGCTGTTCTGCAGATCCTCCCCATTCACGACACTGGCAGCTACATCGTCGACCAGTTCGCCGAGTATTTCGTCTACTTCTTTGCAGGCTATGCCCTGGCGCCCTGGATCTTCCGCGCCGTGGACTGGGCGCAGGAGCATGTCACTGTGTCTCTTGGCCTGCTGGCCCTCTACGCCGTCGTCAACGGTCTGCTGGTCTTTACTGGCGGCTTCGAGATGCAGCCCGTGCATATCGAGACCGGCTTTGCCAGCCTGCCGGTGCTGCACCTGGCCCTGGCGCTTGCTGGATCGCTGGCGCTTTGCACCTCCGCGGCCCTGCTTGCCAAGCTGCCGTTCATGGATTGGCTACGCTGGCTGGCGCCCATTCGATCGTCGTCTATCTCAGCTTTTCGATCCCGATGGCCCTGACCCGCGTCGTCCTGCTCAAGGTCGGCATCATCGAGGACACCTCGATCCTCTCGGTGATCGTCATGCTGGTCGCGATGCTCAGCCCCCTCGTTCTCTACTGGGCCATCGAGCGGACAGGCTGGGGCAAGTTCCTTTTCGAGCGCCCGGCCTGGGCGCATCTCCCGGGCACACCGGGGAGCCGCAACGCAGTCTCCCAGCCGCGGATCGCCCCGGCCGAGTAGCAAGTTTGCAGGGGCGGGCTAAGGTCCGCCCCTTGCTTTTCCAGAAGAGACTCAGCAGAAGTCCGGCATCCCAGCCGAAGGATCTGCCGATGAAATCCGCCGTCGTCGTTTTCCCCGGATTGAACCGCGACCGCGACATGATCGCCGCGCTGACCAAGATCGGCGGCACCGCCCCGGCAGTGGTCTGGCACCAGGATGCGGACATTCCCGATGTCGACCTGATCGTCATACCCGGCGGCTTTTCCTACGGCGACTACCTGCGCTGCGGCGCCATCGCCGCCCGTTCACCGATCATGGACAAGGTGCGTGAGCGCGCCGCTCGCGGCGTCAAAGGTTCTCGGGGTCTGCAACGGCTTCCAGAATCCTGATCGAGGCCGGTTCTTCTGCCCGGCGCGCTGATGCGCAACATGTTCGCTCAAGTTTGTC
>JACDQI010000251.1 GCA_015657675.1 Devosia sp. | reverse complement strand
GTCGACCGCTTTTGGCCGTCTGCATCTCCGCCTTGGCGGGGATGCAGAGCGGTTGGCTTGCGACCTAAATCCAACGCCGCGGCGTTGCCGACGCCACCACCTCCATCTCGAAAGATGCATACCCCGAACGAATTGGGGTGCCCCTCGTTGCCTCTGCTGCAGACGTCGGGGGGCGGATTGCATCCAATAAGAAGAATGGAGACGTCCCATGCAACTCAAGCGATTGTTGCTGACCACCACCAGCCTATGCCGGCTGGCGTTGGCGCCACTCCCGGCCACGGCGCAGGACGCCGGGCTGGTTGCTGCCTATAACGTCTATGTCGAAGCCAGCAGCGGTGGGGATGCCGACGCCAAAGCGACTGCCGAGGCCGCGTTCCTCGCCGAATGCCAGCGTCTTGGCCTGAATGGCCTCGATGCCTGCATCGCTGTGGCCACGGGCGCAGCAAGTGCCGAACCCGCACCGCCAGCGGAAGAACCCGCGCCTCCGGTGACTGAGCAACCTGCCGCACCTGAGCAAGCGCCCGCTGCAGAACCTGCTCCGGCAGAGGCTGCCCCTGCAGAACCCGCTCCGCCGGCAGAGACCGCTCCCGTTGAGCCCGCTCTGGTGGAACCAACCGCCGAACAGCCGGCGGCGCCAGCCGCAGAACCGGCTCCTGCTGAAGCCCCCGCGACGGAAGCTCCGGCCGCCGACTCTGCTCCGGCCGTGGAACAGCCTGCCGATCCGGCCAGCGACCCAGCCCTGATTGCCGCATATCAGGCCTACGTCTCGGCGAGTTCCGGAACCGATGCCGCTGCGACCGCTGCAGCCGAGGCCGTATTCCTTGCCGAGTGCAACCGCGTCGGCATTGGATCGCTCGATGAGTGCATTGTCATCATGGGTGGTACCGCAGCACCTGTCGTCGGCGCGCAGCCTGCTCAAACGGGCGAGCAACCTCTGGAAGCCGTCCCGAATGCCGAAACGCCCGACGCACCTGTTGCGCCCGTGCTCGACAGCGCCAAGCACAACACTGACGTTGCCGCGCCAGCTCAGCCCGCCGCCGAACAGCCCGCCGCCGAACAGCCAGCCGCCGAACAGCCAGCCGCCGAGCCGGCTGTTGCGCCAGCCCCACCGACGACTGAGGAAGTTACTGCAGTCATCGAGGGCGAAGGCGAGCGTGTCGATGCCCCACCGCCGGTCGAGCAAATCGCCGTGGCCGATGCCCAGGTGGCGCCAGTCGGCGAAGCCGACAAACCGCGCTTCATCATCAATATCGGCGTCAACTTCAGCATCTACACGCCCTACAAGGACCGTGACCGGATGTGGCGCGACGGCGACGAGGTCTACTATGACCGCCTCGGCGATGATCGCTACCGTCAGACGGTGACACGTCCGGATGGCACCCGTATCGTGACGGTCTGGAACCGTGATGGCGAAGTGATCCGCCGCGTGAAGGTGCTGCCTGATGGCACGCGCATCGTCCTCGTCTACTATCCGGACGACGGTCGCGACACCGATTGGCGTGACCCGGGTGCGGACCTGCCGCCCTTCTACCTGAATATCCCGGTAGACGAGTACGTACTCTACAGCGACAGCGCCGACGAAGGCCGCATCGAGGCTTTCCTGAGCGAACCGCCGCTGGAAGTAGCGGCACGAGTCTACACGGTGGACGAAGTCAAGCGTTCGGCCCGTCTGCGCGACACGGTGCGCCGTGTCGAGATCGGTGACCTGACCTTCGACACCGGCTCGGCCCAGCTCGATCGTGAGCAGGTCGGCTCCCTCAGCAAGGTAGCTGCGGCGATGAAGACCGTACTGCAGCGCAATCCGGGCGAGGTTTTCCTCGTAGAGGGCCATACCGACGCGGTGGGTTCAGATGACTCCAACCTGGTGCTGTCGGACGACCGTGCCGAGACGGTGGCCAATCTGCTCTCGGATTTCTACGACATTCCGCCGGAAAACCTGACCACGCAGGGCTATGGCGAGCGTTATCTCAAGGTTGAGACCGACAACGCGGAGCAGGCCAACCGTCGCGTCACTGTCCGCCGGATCACGCAGTTGGTGTCTTCGACCGGCAACTAACCGCTGCATCATGCAAGAAAAGCCCGGGCCTCACCGCCCGGGCTTTTTGCTGTCCGCCTTTGCCAACTTCCCCGCTGACATCCCCGCCAGAACATACTAAGTACAAACTCCACATTCCCCGAGACCACCCGCTCATGGCCCCCTCAAAAGACGCCGGTGAAGATATCTTTATGCGCCGGCGGCGGATGAAGTACCGCGCCTGGCATCGCGGGACCAAGGAGATGGACCTGGTGCTCGGGCCCTATGCGGATGCGCATCTGGATGGGCTTGATGCGGCCGGGCTCGATCGGCTCGAACAGCTCATGGACGAGGAAGATACCGACCTCCTCAAGTGGGTGATGGGGCAGGAGCTGCCACCGCCTTCGATCGACCGGGCGCTGCTCGCGGAGATCATCGCCTTCCGGATTGCCAAATGACCGACCTGCGCCCCGATACGATTCTCACCAATGTGCCCGACGGCATGCAGCCGGTGGTGCTGGCGCGGCAGGTGGAAGCGCGGCTGAAGGCTGACCCGGAGGCGCGTGTCGCCGCGGTGTTCGTGGCGCGCGACGGGCGGCGGCTGCAGCGCATGGCGGATGTCCTGGCGCAGCTGATGCCGGGCCATACGATTCTGACGCTGCCGGCGTGGGACTGTCTGCCCTATGACCGCGTTTCGCCAAATGGCGTGACCATTGCGGCGCGGATGACGGCGCTCTCGACGCTCACCTCGCCGAGCACGAAGGGGGCGCTGGTGCTGACTACGGTCAATGCACTAGTGCAGAAGTTGCCGCCGGTCGAGGTGGTGGCCAAGATGTCGTTCGCGGCGGCGACGAGCCAGGTGGTCGACAGCAACCGGCTGATCGATTGGGCCGCCAACAATGGCTATCTGCGGGTGCCGACGGTGCGCGAAGCGGGCGAGTTCGCGGTGCGCGGCGGCCTGGTGGACCTGTTCCCGGCCAGCATGGAGACGCCGCTGCGGTTCGACTTTTTCGGCAAGCAGCTCGAATCGATCCGCACCTTTGACCCGGACACGCAGCGCACCACCGGGACGCTCAAGCGCATCGCGCTGGCGCCGATGAGCGAGGTGCTGCTCAGCGAAGATTCGATCAAGCGGTTCCGGCAGCGTTATACGGCGACGTTTGGCGGTAACACGGTGGACGATCCGCTCTATGCGGCGGTGAGTGCCGGGCAGCGTTTTCCGGGTATCGAGCACTGGCTGCCGTTGTTTTACGAGCACATGGAAGGGCTTGCCGACTATACCGGCGGGGCGCCGTTCATCTTCGATGACCAGGCGCGCGAGGCGTTTGCCGAGCGGCAGATCCAGGTCAAGGACTACTACCAGGCGCGCGTACAGGTGCAGAGCGTCAAGCAGGCGACGACCAGCGGCGCGCCCTACAAACCGATCGATCCGGCGCTGCTCTATCACACCGAGGACGATCCGTTCGCGCTGGGGCAGGGCGCGAAAATTGTGCAGCTTTCGCCGTTCGTGTCACCCGACGAGGGCCGGAGTGAGGATGCAGGCGGACGGATGGCGCGCAGCTTTGCGCCGGAGCGGCAGGCGCAGGACGTCAACCTCTTCGAAGCGGTGGTCAAACTGCTGCAGCAGGAGAGCCGGGCCGGACGACGGACGATCATCGCCTGCTGGACCGAAGGGTCGCGCGATCGCATGGCGCAGGTGCTCAAGGACCACGGGCTGACCAATCCGCGGCTCGCGGAAAACTGGCGCGATGCCGAGACGACCTCGCCGAATGTTTCGGTGCTGGTGGTGCTGGGGCTCGAAACGGGTTTTGAAACCAAGGACATGCTCGTTCTTTCCGAGCAGGACATTCTGGGCGAGCGGCTGCTGCGGGCACAGCGCAAACGCAAGGCCTCGGATGCGCTGACGGAGGCGGCGAGCCTGGCTGCCGGCGACCTGGTGGTGCATGTCGACCACGGTATCGGGCGGTTCATCGGGCTGCGCGCCATCGAGGTGCAGGGCGCGCCGCATGACTGCGTCGAGATTGAATATGCTGGCAATACCAAGCTCTACCTGCCGGTCGAGAACATCGAGCTGCTGTCGCGCTATGGTTCGGACGCCATCACCGAGCTCGACAAGCTGGGCGGCGTCGCCTGGCAGGCCAAGAAAAGCCGGCTCAAAAAACGCATCCGGGATATGGCCGAGCAGCTCATCAAGATCGCGGCCGCGCGCCTCCTGGTGCGGGCCAAGCCGATCGATGGCACGGCGGCGGGCGCCTACGAGGAGTTTGCGGCGCGGTTCCCTTATGAGGAGACAGAGGACCAGCTGGCGGCGATCGAAGCGGTGTTCGAGGACATTGGGTCCGGCAAGGTGATGGACCGTCTGGTCTGCGGTGACGTCGGCTTCGGCAAGACCGAAGTGGCGCTGCGTGCGGCGTTTGCCGTCGCCATGTCGGGCCAGCAGGTCGCCGTGGTGGTGCCGACGACGCTTTTGGCGCGACAGCACTTCAAGACGTTCAAGGAGCGCTTTGCCGGCCTCCCCATCCGGGTGGCGGCGGCGTCGCGTCTGGTGAGCGCGCAGGAGATGAAGTCCACCAAGGAAGGCATCGCTGACGGGCGGGTCGATATCGTGGTGGGCACGCATGCGCTGCTGGGCAAGGCGATCAAGTTCCAGAACCTGGGGCTGATGATCGTCGACGAAGAGCAGCATTTTGGCGTGGGCCACAAGGAACGGCTCAAGGAGATGCGCGAGAGCGTGCACGTGCTGACGCTGACTGCGACGCCGATCCCGCGGACGCTGCAGCTGGCGCTGACCGGGGTGCGCGATCTGAGCCTCCTGGCGACGCCGCCGGTGGATCGCCTCGCCATCCGCACGTTCATTTCGCCGTTCGATCCGCTGTCGATCCGCGAGGCGCTTTTGCGCGAAAAGTACCGCGGCGGTCAGGCGTTCTATGTCGTGCCCCGGATCAAGGACCAGTCCGAGATTGCCGAGTTCCTGAAGGAACAGGTGCCGGAAGTGTCGTATGTGGTGGCCAACGGGCAGATGCCGGCGGGCGAGCTCGACGACATCATGAACAATTTCTACGACGGCAAGTTCGACGTGCTGGTGGCGACGACGATCGTCGAATCCGGGCTCGACATTCCCAATGCCAACACGCTGATCGTGCATCGGGCCGACCATTTCGGGCTGGCGCAGCTTTACCAGATCCGCGGCCGCATCGGGCGATCCAAGCAGCGTGCCTATGCGCTGTTCACGGTGCCGGCCAATCAGAAACTCAACGACACGGCGGAGCGGCGTTTGACCGTACTGCAGTCGCTGGAAAGTCTGGGGGCTGGGTTCCAGCTGGCCAGCCACGATCTCGATATCCGCGGGGCTGGGAACCTGCTGGGCGACGAACAGTCGGGTCATATCCGCGAGGTCGGGTTCGAGCTTTACCAGGCGATGCTGGAAGAGGCCGTCGCTGCGCTGCGCACCGGCGAGGAAGAGTACGAAGAAAAGGGTGAGTGGAGCCCGCAGATCTCGTTGGGCATGCCGGTGATGATTCCCGAGCACTATGTGCCCGACCTGCAGCTGCGCATGCAGCTCTACCGGCGGCTGGGTGACCTTACCGATGCGCGCGAGATCGACGCCACCGGGGCCGAGCTCATCGACCGGTTCGGACCGCTGCCCGAAGAGGTGGAGGCGCTGCTCAAGATCATCCTGGTCAAGGCCCTCTGCCGCACGGCCAATGTCGAAAAGGTCGACGCGGGCCCCAAGGGTGCTGTCATCACCTTGCGCAACAACGAGTTTCCGAACCCTGCGGGGCTGGTCAAGATGCTCTCGGACCCGGGTATCAATGTACGGATCAAGCCCGACCAGAAGCTGGTGTTCGCCCGCGACTGGCCGAAAGCTGAGATGCGGCTCAAGGGCACGGCGGCAATCCTCTCGCGCATGGCCAAGCTGGCCGAGGAGAGCGGCGCGGCTGCAACACTGGGCCGATAATGCCTTCCAAGCCCAGCAACGTCATGTTATTGCCCGAATTCGCCCGTTGAAGGGCTCGAAATGCAGGAGGCCGGAGAGTCTCCGCCTCGTTTGGGAACCTCAAGGAAAGTTCATGATCCTCAACAAGTTTGCAGTGGCCGGACTTCTCGCGGCGCTGACGCTGCCCTCGTTCGGGGCGCTCGCACAGGAGGCTACCACGCCGGCAGAACCTGCTCAGCAGGTTACCGAAACCGACACCAGCGTGACGGTCTCTGCGCCTTCTGCGGCGGACCCCAAGAACAACTGGCTCAAGCTTTGCGATCCGCTGGACGACGGCAAGAAGGTCTGCGTGATGCGCCAGGTTGTGATGAGCACCGGCGGTCAGTTCCTCGGCTCGTTCCTGCTGCGCGACGACCCGGGCCAGGAGAGCCGCCTGCTTGCCGTTGCGGCGGTGCCGCTCGGGGTGTTGCTGCCCTTCGGGCTCACCTGGCAGATTGACGGCGGCAAGCCGGTCCGCGTGCCGTTCATGCTCTGCGATCCCTCGAGCTGCGCCACCCAGCTGGTGATCAACGAGGCCTATGTGAACAGCCTCAAGAAGGGCGGCGTGCTCAAGCTCACGGCCAAGAACCGCCAGAACAAGGACTTGGTCATCGACATCAACCTGTCCGGCTTCACCTCGGCCTATGATGGCGAAGCGAACATGACCTTCGAAGAATTCAATCAGGAGTCGAGCGGCAGCACGGCCCTGCAGAAGAGCACCGACGATCTCGCCGAGCAGCTGCGTCGCCGCCTCGAAGAAGGTCAGGCTGCGCCCGCCGCGGATGGCACGACTCCGGCAGCTCCGGCGCAGTAAGCCTCAAAGCTGGATCGACGTGAAAAAGGGCGCCTGGTGGCGCCCTTTTGTCATTCTGGGATAGTGACGCGGTGACCGCTGTCGGGCCAGGCGCGGCTCAGCGGGCGCCCATGCCGACGGCGAAGGCTTGTTTGCGTAAGGGAGGGGCGAGCTTGAGGGCCCAGAGACCGCCGGCGCGCAAGGCCTGGGTGGGCAGGAAGTCGGCGAGCAGCGAGCGGAACAGGGTATCTACAACGCCACCGGTGCGGGACAGGTCGCCCGCGCGACGGCGCGCATAGTCGGCACTGACGCGCTCCGCCCAGCCCGGCCGGCGATCGCTGGCAGTGAGGGCGGTCGCCAGGTCTGCGACGTCGCGGAGACCCAGATTGAGGCCCTGCGCACCGATCGGCGGGAAGGCATGCGCAGCTTCGCCGACCAGCACGACGCCATCCTTGCCCGCCGTATCCACCGTGATGGAGGAGAGCGGGAAGATATGGGCAGGGGTTGCGAGTTCGATGCTGCCGAAGAGGCGCTGCGACTTGTCGAGGAAGATCGATCGCAGGTTCTCCGCGCCACCAGCCTGGGCGGCGCGCAGCACGTCGCGATCATCGATCCAGACGAGGTTGGCGCGATTGTCGCCGGCCGGGACCAGCGTGAACGGGCCCTGCGGATAGTGGAACTCAATGGAGGTGCCGCCAATCGGACGACCCAGCACGAGATCGCAGACCAGGGCGGACTGGGTAAAGCCGTTCTCTCGGGCACGAAAACCGGCAGCAGCTCGGATCAGCGACTTCTTGCCGTCGGCGCCAACCAGAAATGGGGCCTCGACTGAGGCGCCATCGGCAAGGGTCAGGTGGGTGGAGCCGCTGCCTGGGGTGACCTCGGTGACGGCAACCTCACGGGTGGTGAGGTTGGGCAGCGCAGTGCGGGCCAGCTCAAAGGCTTCCATCAGGCGCGCGTTGGAAAAATTCCAGCCGAAGGCAGGCAGGCCAGCCTCGGCGCTGTCGAAGAGCGTCTCTGGCGCGCGAATCAAGCGCCCGGTGGCGTCGATGATGCGGATCTGCGTCAGCGGATGGCCGACAGTGCCGGGGTCGTCGATGAGGCCCGCAGCGCGAAGGTAGTCCACGCTGGGCATCATCAAAGCTGAAGTGCGCTGGTCGCGCGGGCCTTTGGGCGCCAGGTGCAGCGTGTCGAGGCCGGTGCGCGCCACGGCCACGGCCGCAGCGACGCCGGCAAGTCCGCCACCGACGACGACTGCCTCGGTCATGCGGGCACCGCCGTCCGGCGCACGCGCCGCATCATCATGTTGCCCAGGTACGAGCCCACGAACATGGCGACGAGGAAGACCCAGAGATTGCTGGGAAGGAAGGCCAGCAGCGAGATGGCGGGGCCCGGGCAGATGCCCGACATGCCCCAGCCGATGCCAAAGAGAACGGCGCCACCGACGAGCGGGGCATCGATCCGGTTGTACTCAGGCTGGTGGAAGGTGCTGTCGAACAGCGGTTTGTTGCGTCGCTTGCCATACTGGACGGCAATGAACATCACCAGCAGGCCACCGCCCATGACCAGCGCGAGACTCGGGTCCCAGCCACCGGTCGGGATGGCGGTGAAGTCGAGGAAGCGCAGAACTTTCAGCGGATCGACCATCTGCGAGACGTAGAGGCCGGTGCCGAAGAGCGCACCGCTCAGGGCGGCGGTCAGCAGGTATTGGGTGCGGAGCGATACCTTCATCACACCACTCCCGTCACGGCGACCGTGATGATGGCGACGCCGAAGAATATGGCGACGGCGACGGCGGAGCGCTTGGAGAGCCGCGCCAGGCCGCAGATGCCGTGGCCCGAGGTGCAGCCATTGCCGATGCGGGTGCCGATGCCGGTCAACAGACCCGCGATGGCGAGCCAGACCGGCGTCTCAAGGCCGGACCCAGCCGGCGCGGTGACCAGTTCCGGGTTTGAACCCAGGTCCGGCAGCAAGCGCGAGGTGACCAAGGCACCGAGGACAAGTGCAATGAGGAACACGGCGCGCCAGATGGCGCTGCGGGCAGGGGGGAGCAACTGGCCAAAAATGCCGGAGATGCCCGCGATACGGCCATTGCCGAGCCAGAGAACGGCCGAAGCGAGGCCAATGAGGAGACCGCCGACGAGGGCGGGTACAGGGGTAAAATGTTCCATGAGACCAGTCCGGAATAGGGTCGCTGACCCTAGCACCGCGGGTGTTTGCGAACCACCCCGCGAGCGCAAGGATCATACCCCGGACACGGTGCGCGCTGAAAAAACGCACCCCCAGAAAGCGGTGAGTGGGTACTTCCAACCTTTGTGCTCTGCACCTAGTTTGGACGGCCGCGCTATGCGTCCAAGGAAAACAAGATGATGGAACTGCTCACCGATCCCTCTGTGTGGATCGCGTTTGCCACGCTCACGGTCATGGAGATCGTGTTGGGCATCGACAACATTGTCTTTATCTCGGTGCTGGTGTCGCGCCTCCCCCAGGAGCAGGCAGACCGGGCTCGTCGTCTTGGCCTGGCGCTGGCGCTGATCTTCCGTATCGCGCTGCTGCTGGTGCTGAGCTGGATCATCGCGCTCGATACCGATGTGATCGAACTGTTCGGCGTCGGACTCTCCTGGAAGGACATCATCCTCGTCGCCGGCGGCCTGTTCCTCATCTACAAGGCGACGCACGAGATGCATGCCGAGATCGAGGAGCCGCACGAGGCGGGTCTCAAGGAAGGCGCCAAGGCCGCCTTCAGCGCTATCATCGCGCAGATCATCGTCATCGACATGGTGTTTTCGATCGACTCCATCATTACCGCCGTCGGCATGGTCGAGCAGGTGCAGGTGATGATTGCTGCGGTGATCGTGGCGGTGGGCATCATGTTCATCGCCTCGGGTCCGATTGCCAACTTTGTGGCCAAGCACCCAACCACCAAGATGCTGGCTCTGGCTTTCCTGCTTCTGATTGGTACGTCGCTGGTGGCCGACGGTCTCGGGTTCCATATCGAGAAGGGCTATATCTACGCCGCCATGGGCTTTTCCGTGCTGGTGGAAGCTGTCAACATCGTTTCCAAGCAGCGCAAGCTCGCCAGACGCGCGGCAGCCGCCGGTGGCTCCGCGAGGATAGAAGCTGCCGCGACCGTGCCCAACAGCATCGCGGCAGAGGCCACTGCGCCCGCGGCCAAGCCGAAATCGACGCCGGTACGTCGCGCACAAAGCCGGCCCAAGTCGGCTCCTCGCAAGAAGAGTTGATGCGTCGGGCCGGTCGGGGCGCAGGTCCCGGCTGGCCGATCTGGACAGAACGGCGCTGAAAAGCTAGACGCAAGCCCACGGGTAGGTGGCAGAGCGGTTGATTGCTCCGGTCTTGAAAACCGGCGAACGTGCAAGCGTTCCGGGGGTTCGAATCCCTCCCTACCCGCCAGCCCTCTGAACGCGCTCCAACACGGACTGGCTCACCCCGACATCGATGGCGACTTCCGACCGCAGGACGAGGCCATGCGCGGCCAGCACTTTGCGCGGCGTGCCGGCGGAAAAGCACGGGATGCCATTGGGCAGTTTCAGGTCTTTGACTTCAGCTAGCACGAAGCGGTGGTAGTGCGGCAGGAAGAGATCGAAGGTGCCAGTGCCGCCGGTGATAGCGATGGTACCGGCAGCGATGCCAAGGCGGTCGAGGACGGTTCCGATGTCGATGTCCGCGGGGTTCCAGAAGACGGCGCGTTGGTCGACAGGATCGACCGCGAGGTCCTTCACGGAACGGCTGAGGACAAGGCGCCGGCGGCCAGGATTGGGGTGGCGGCTGTGTCCGACGCGGCCGAGGACGACCAACGCGGATCGATCGAGGGCGGCCTGAAAACTCTGCCAATCGGCGTCGTTGCGCAGTGCTGGCGGCGTGGCGCCAGTGGCGTCGGCAATCATGCCGTCGGCCGAAACGATGGCGTGGCCTACATAGGTGATCTCGGCCATGACGTCCTCCGTGGGCTGGGCGTCTGGTAGCGCAGCGGCGGCGGCGTGGGAACGCATTTCGGGCTTGGCGCGTCGCGCAGCGATGCTAGGAATGGGCAATGTCCGATCCCCACTTCTCGCCAATCCTCGTGCCTCTGGGCGATACCAGCCTGCTCGTGCGGTTCGGCACGCGGCTGGATGATGGCGCCAACAGGCGGGCAGTGGCATTCGCTCGGCAACTGGCGGCTGTGCCACCGTCGGGCGTGGTCGAAGTCTCTCCCAGCCTGGTTTCAGTGCAACTGCGCTATGACCCGAAGCTCATCGGGTTCGAGGCGCTATGCGTGGACGTGCGGCTGCGGATCGGGGCGGTGGAGGGGCAGGCGACGCCGGTCCGGCGAGAGCGGATCGCGGTGCGTTTCGACGGCGAGGATTTGCTCGAGGTGGCGGCTGCGCTGGGCCTGAGTGCGGAAGTGTTTGTCGCTGCGCACAATGCGGTACCCTTGCGCGTGCTGGCGACGGGGTTTGCGCCAGGGTTCGTCTATTGCGGGTTTCATGAGGCAGCGCTGACAATCGCGCGGCGGACGACGGTACGGTCGCTGGTGCCGGCGGGGACGGTGCTCTTCGCGGCGGGGCAGACGGCGATTGCGGCGACACCGATTCCGACGGGATGGCACGTGATCGGGCACACCGCGTTTGCAAATTTTGACGCCGGGGCACAGCCGCCGGTTCGGCTGGCGGCAGGCGACGAGATCAGCTTTGAGGCGCTGTCATGATCCGCGTGACGCGGGCGGGGCCGCTCTGCACGCTGCAGGATGATGGTCGCTTCGGGCTGCTGGCCACGGGGATAAGCGCGTCGGGGCCGATGGACCGCGGCAGTTTTGCCCTCGCGGGCGGGCTGCTGGAGCGCGCGGGAACGACGGGGATCGAGTTCACGACAGCAGGTATTGGCCTTGCAACAGACCTGCCGGTGCGGGTGGCGTGGGCCGGTGGATTGTTCCGGGTGGCCGTCAATGGCGCGGCGTTGGGCTGGCCGGGGACGGCGCAACTGGCGGCTGGGGACCGGCTGGAGATCCTGCCGGGACCGGCGGGCAACTATGGCTACCTGCGCTTTGACCGTGAGATCGATGTACCGCCGGTGCTGGGGAGCCGTTCGACCAATCTGACGGTGCAATTGGGCGGGCTCGACGGACGGGCGCTGCGTGTGGGGGATACGTTGGCGCTTGGCTCGTTGGGCCAGCCCCAGCCAGACGTGCAGTCGGCGACGGAGGAGGGGCCGATCCGGTTTGTCTGGGGGCTACATGCCGACCTCTTCGCGTCGGCGGTGCGCGCTGCGTTCCTCGAGCAGCCGTTCCAGATTTCACCCAAACTCGATCGGATGGGCGCACGGCTGGTGGACAAGGCGGCGGTTTTCAGTGGCCTTGCGAACCTCTCACTGGTTTCGGATCCTATTGTCTGTGGTGACATCCAGATCCTCGGAGACGGCACGCCAATCGTGCTGCTTCGCGACCATCAGCCGACCGGGGGCTATCCGCGCATCGGCACGGTAATCTCGACCGATCTCGACCGGTTCGTGCAGTTGCGGCCGGGGTCCGAGGTGCGGTTTACCTCCGTGGCGGTGGCGCGGGCGCAAGGGATGATGCGATGAGCTGGCTCGATCTGAATGCGGACCTCGGCGAAGGCATCGGCAATGATGCGGCGATGCTGGAGATCGTGTCCTCGGCGAATATCGCCTGCGGAGGCCATGCCGGAAATCAAGAGACCATGCTGGCGGCGCTCCGGGCCGCGAAGGCGCATGGCGTAACAGTTGGTGCCCATCCGGGCTTTGCCGATCCGGAGCATTTTGGCAGGCGGCGGCTGGTGCTGCCGCCGGCCGAGCTCGACGCCTCGATCCGGGCGCAGGTGCGCGGGCTGGTGGAACTGGCGGAGGCTGAGGGCGTGCCAGTGCGCTACGTGAAGCTGCACGGCGCGCTGGCCAACATGGCAGCCGAGGAACCGGCGATCGCTGCGGTGAGCTTTGCGGCGTGCGAAGGTCTGGTGCAGGAAATGGGGCTGCTCGCCATCGACAACAGTGCCCAGGTCGATGTGGGCGAGATGATGGGGTTTCGGGTGCTGCACGAAGCTTATGCGGACCGGGCCTATCGTCCGGACGGGCTGCTGGTGTTGCGTGGCGAGCCGGGTGCAGTGCTTCACGACGCGGACGAGATCGCGGCGCGGGCGGTGCGGCTTGCGAAGACGGGCGAGATCGTCGCAATCGACGGCAGCGTCATCCAGACGGAGGCCAAGTCACTGTGCATCCATGGCGACACGCCTGATGCCGTCGGCATTGCGCGGGCCGTGCGGGCGGCGCTCGAGGGCGCGGGGATTGCGGTGCGGGCGGCATTCTGACATATCGCGGCCATCCCACAGACGCCCGGAGGACGCGCCATGACCGCCAAGATCATCGACGGAAAGAGCTATGCCGAGGGGCTGCGGGGTCGGATTGCCGATCACGTGGCGCGGCTCAAGGCCGATCATGGCATCACCCCCGGCCTCGCCGTGGTGATCGTCGGCTATGATCCGGGGAGCCAGGTCTACGTGGCGCAGAAGGCCAAGCAGACGGTCGAAATGGGCATGCACTCTGAAAAGTACGAGCTGCCCGAGACGGTCAGTGAGGCCGAAGTACTGGCCCTGGTGCGCAAGCTGAACGCGGATCCTGCCATTCACGGCATTCTCGTCCAGCTGCCGGTGCCGCCGCATATTGATCCGCTCAAGATCATCGAGACCATCGACCCGGCCAAGGACGTGGACTGCTTTACCCCCGCCAGCGTGGGCAAGCTGGCGATCGGTTTGCCCGGCCCGGTCTCGTGCACGCCGCTCGGCTGCCTGATGCTGCTGCGCGATACGCTGGGTGATCTGTCGGGCCTGCACGCGGTAGTCGTCGGGCGTTCCAATCTTGTCGGCAAGCCGCTCGCCCAACTGCTGCTGCGCGAGAACTGCACCGTGACAATGGCGCATTCCCGCACCCGGGATTTGCCGTCCATCGTCCGCCAAGCCGATATCGTCGTTGCCGCGGTCGGCCGTCCCGAGATGATTAAGGGCGACTGGATCAAGCCGGGTGCCACGGTCATTGATGTCGGCATCAATCGTATTGATGCGCCCGAGCGCGGTGAAGGCAAGACACGGCTCCTCGGTGATGTGGCCTTCAAAGAGGCGGCTGCAGTTGCCGGCGCAATCACGCCGGTGCCGGGCGGCGTCGGTCCGATGACGATTGCGTGCCTGCTCGCAAATACCGTAACGACGGCATCGCTCATCAACGGTCTGGTGCCGCCAAAAGACCTCACGCCCTGACGGTATTTACGGGGGCCGTTTGGACTTCCGAAACGAGTCGTCCCTATTGTTCGAGATGGTGTGGATCCAGAAAGGATCCCGACATGCCGAAGGGGGCTTGGGCAGGATGACGTTACTCGACGCCGGAATTGGCGCGAGCCGTGGAGATGCGGTGCTCGCCTTGCTTGAAAAAGCCGAGGTGCCGCCTGTCCCGCCGTTCTACAAACTCTGCTACGACTACCTGGCCGGGGTGCGCACGCTCGACACGATACGTGCCGGCGCGCTGATCGAAGAGCCCCCAACGGACGGCCGCGTCGGCGAGATGCTGTATGCCGACTTCGTGGCGCCATATCGCAACGAGGGGCCGATCATCAAGGTCGTGTCGGGCATGCTCGACCGAATCTCGGTGCTCGAAAAGCTGGTGATCCAGTCTCAGGAAGCCAATCGCTCGCAGGCAGCCGATCTTGCCGGCGCGACGGCAGACCTGGACGGTGACGATATCGATCCGGATCTGCTGCGCGACTGGATCGTGCGGTTGCAGGCAACGAACAACGCGCTCGGCCGCGCCAATGCGGCGCTCTCGGCCGAACTTGACCGCTCGATGGCGGAAGTAACCACCGCGCAGGAAGAAATGGAGGCGCTCGGCCGGACCACGGCGCTCGATCCGCTCACTGGCATCGCCAACCGGATCGGCGTCGACCAAGCGCTCGGCGAAGTGCTGGCGCAGGTGCAGAAGTCCAATCGCCGGATGTCGTTGGCGATCGTTGATGTCGACCATTTCAAGACGCTCAATGATACCTATGGGCACCAGATCGGCGACGAGATCCTAAAGCTCGTGGCACGGGCGCTGGGCGCTTCAACCCGCGATATCGACATTGTCGGTCGTATGGGTGGCGACGAATTCATCGTGGTGGTACGCGACGAGGACCTGGCGGGTGCCCGGCTGATTGCCGAGCGGATCCGTCGCGCCGTGGTTGATTGCGATCTCGCCAAACTCCTGGGCAAGGATGTGCTCGGCAATGTGACGGCCTCGATCGGCATTGCCCAGTACCAGAAGGGCAATACCATCGCCGAGCTCTACGAGCGCGCCGATCGGTGCCTGTTTCAGGCCAAGGCCAAGGGCCGCAACCAGGTGGTTGCCGAAACGCCGATCAAGCGGGACAACGCGGCTTAGCTAGATCACTTCACTCAGATGAAAACTGCGGAGCACGGTGTGGTCTCGCAGGCCGATGGCGGGCGTTGCCCGATCGAGCTTGGCGATGACTGTGCTGGGATCGGCGAGGTGACTGGCATCGATCACCACACCGTCCAGCCGCTGTTTGTCCTGGCGCGACTGGGTCAAGAGATCAAACAGCATGGCGCGGACGTCGCCGGCGGCAGCGCACGCCACGCATTCGCTGCCCGGTGCGTGCTCATGCAGTGCCGGATCCAGATGCAGAAGGGCTGTGCCGTCGGGACGCGACGGCAGCGGCCCATGCGTCACCACGGTCACGGGGATACTGCTCCAGGCCCGATCGAATGGCGAACCTGCCATCAGTCGCCATCCTTGCTCGACGGGACGTAGTTGAGCACCGGGCCGAGCCAGCGCTCGACCTCGCGGATGGGCATGTTCTTGCGGCGCGAATAGTCTTCGACCTGGTCGCGCTCCACTTTGGCGACGCCGAAATAGTAGGCTTCGGGGTGGCTCAAGTAGATGCCCGAGACCGATGACCCCGGCCACATGGCATAGCTCTCGGTGAGGCTGACGCCGATGCGCTGCTTGGCGTTGAGCAGGTGGAAGAGGGTGGTCTTTTCGGTGTGGTCGGGCTGGGCCGGATAGCCCGGCGCCGGCCGGATGCCGCGATAGGTTTCTTGCAGCAGGTCATCGGGCCCGAGGTTCTCGTCCTGAGCGTAGCCCCAGAACTCCTTGCGAACGCGCTGGTGCAGCACTTCGGCAAAGGCTTCGGCGAAGCGGTCGGCGAGTGCCTTGACGAGGATGGAAGAGTAGTCGTCATTGGCGCGCTCGAAACGTTCGGCGATGGCCACTTCCTCCAGACCGGCCGTGACGACGAATCCACCGACATAGTCGGGCTTGGTGCCGACCGGGGCAACAAAGTCGGCGAGCGCCATGTTGGGCTTGTCGCCGGACTTCGAGAGCTGCTGGCGCAGCGTGTAGAAGGTCGCGAGTTCGGCGCTACGGGTCTCGTCGGTGAAAAGCTTGATGTCATCGCCGACGGCATTGGCCGGCCAAAAGCCGATAATGCCCTTGGGGCGGAACCAGTTCTTCTTGAGGATCTCGGCCAGCATATTCTGGGCGTCGTCATAGAGCTGGCGCGCCGCCGTGCCCTGGTCCTTGTCCTCAAGGATCTGCGGGTAGCGCCCCTTGAGTTCCCAGGTCTGGAAGAACGGCGTCCAGTCGATATGTCGGGCGAGCTCGGAGAGGTCCACGTTCTCGAAGACGCGCGTGCCGAGGAAGCTGGGCTTGGGCGGGGTGAGGGCCACCCAGTCGGTCTTGAAGCCGTTGGCGCGGGCCTTTTCGAGCGGCAGGCGCTGCTTGTCGGCCTCACCCTGGGCGTGCTTGTCGGCGACCTTCTGATACTCGGCGCGGATGTCGGCAATGTAGGCCGGACGCTGATCGTCTGACAGGAGGGCCGAGACGACGTTGACGGCGCGGCTGGCGTCGTGGACGTGCACGGTCTGGCCGCTCGAATACTGCGGGTGGATCTTGACCGCGGTGTGCACCCGCGACGTGGTGGCGCCGCCGATCAGCAGCGGGATGGTAAATCCCTCGCGCTCCATTTCGGAGGCGACATGCACCATCTCGTCGAGCGAGGGAGTGATGAGGCCGGAGAGGCCGATAGCGTCGACCTTCTCGGCCTTGGCGGTCTCCAGAATCTTGGCGGTCGGGACCATGACACCGAGGTCGATGATCTCGTAATTGTTGCAGGCGAGCACGACGCCGACGATGTTCTTGCCGATGTCGTGGACGTCGCCCTTGACGGTCGCCATCAGGATCTTGCCGGCCGAGCGGCGGCCGGTAGCTTCGCCATTGGCCTGCTTTTCGGCTTCCATGAACGGGAGAAGATGTGCCACGGCCTGCTTCATGACGCGGGCGGATTTCACCACCTGGGGGCAGGAACATCTTGCCCGAGCCGAAGAGGTCGCCGACCACGCCCATGCCGGCCATCAGCGGGCCTTCGATGACGTGCAGGGGCCGCTCGGCGGCGAGGCGCGCTTCTTCTGTGTCGGCGTCGATGTATTCGGTGATGCCGTTGACGAGAGCATGGGCGATGCGGTCACCGACAGGCTTCTCGCGCCAGGTCAGATCCTTGGCTTTGGCTTCGCCGCCGGCCTGGCCGCGATAGCGCTCCGCTAGGTCGAGCAGCCGCTCGGTTGCGTCGGTGCGGCGATTGCGGATGACGTCTTCGCAGGCCTCGCGCAGTTCCGGGTCAATCGACTCATACACGGCAAGTTGGCCGGCATTGACGATGCCCATGTCCATGCCCGCCTGGATGGCGTGGTAGAGGAACACGGCGTGCATGGCCTCTCGCACCGGCTCATTGCCGCGGAACGAGAAGCTCAGGTTGGAAACGCCGCCCGAGATATGGACATGGGGCAGGGTGGCGCGGACGCGGCGCGTCGCTTCGATGAAATCGACGCCGTAATTGGCGTGCTCCTCGATGCCGGTGGCGACGGCAAAGACGTTGGGATCGAAAACGATGTCCTCTGGCGGGAAGCCGACGACTTCGGTCAGGAGCTTGTAGGCGCGGCTGCAGATTTCTACCTTGCGGGCTTCGGTGTCGGCCTGGCCCTTTTCGTCAAAGGCCATGACGACGACAGCAGCGCCATAGGAGCGGACCAACCGGGCGGCCTCCAGGAACTTTTCCTCGCCTTCCTTCATCGAGATTGAGTTCACCAGGGCCTTGCCCTGCACACACTTAAGTCCAGCTTCGATGACCGAGAACTTCGAGCTGTCGATCATCAGTGGGACGCGGGCGATATCGGGCTCGGCGGCCAGCAGGTTGAGGAACTCGACCATTACCTTTTCGGAGTCGATCAGGCCCTCATCCATGTTGATGTCGATGATCTGGGCGCCGTTCTGCACCTGGTCGCGCGCTACATCGAGCGCGGCGTTGTAGTCGCCGGCGGTGATCAGTTTGCGGAAGCGGGCCGAACCCGTGACGTTGGTGCGCTCGCCGACGTTGACGAAGGGGATCTCCTTGGTCAGCGTGAAGGGTTCGAGTCCGGAGAGCCGGAGCAGCCTCTCGGTCTTGGGGATCTGACGCGGCTTGTGCTTGCCGACGGCGGCGGCAATGGCGCGGATGTGGTCCGGGGTGGAGCCGCAGCAACCGCCCACGATGTTGACGAAGCCGTCGCGGGCAAAGCCCTCGATCTGGCGCGCCATGAACTCGGGCGTCTCGTCATAGCCGCCGAACTCGTTGGGGAGACCGGCATTGGGATAGGCGCAGATCAGCGTGTCGGCGACATCGGAGAGTTCGGCGATATGGGCGCGCATGGCGTTGGCGCCGAGCGCGCAGTTGAGCCCGATGGTGAAGGGGTTGGCGTGGCGCACCGAATACCAGAAGGCCGAGGGCGTCTGGCCCGAAAGGGTGCGGCCCGAGAGATCGGTGATGGTGCCTGAAATCATGATCGGGCGGATGACGCCGCGCTCGGCAAAGATGCGCTGCGCAGCAAAGATGCCGGCCTTGGTGTTGAGCGTGTCGGTGATGGTCTCGAACAGCAGCAGATCCGCGCCGCCATCGATCAGGCCATTGATCTGCTCGGCATAGGCGGCAACGATTTCGTCGAATGTCACCGAGCGGTGGCCGGGATTGTTGACGTCGGTGGACATCGACGCCGTCTTATTGAGCGGCCCGAGCGCACCGGCAACGAAACGGCGGCGGCCGTCCTTTTCAAAGGCCAGCTGGGCGGCCTCTCGAGCGAGGCGCGCACCTTCGATGTTGAGCTCATAGGCGAGCGCCTGCATACCGTAGTCGGCCATAACAATGGACGTACAGGAAAAGGTGTTTGTCTCGACCATGTCGGCGCCAGCGAGGAAGTACTCGAGGTGGATGGCGCGGATGGCGTCGGGCTGGGTCAGGTTGAGCAGGTCGTTATTGCCGCGCACATCGCTGGGCCAATCGGCAAAGCGGGTGCCGCGGTACCCGGCCTCGTCAAGCTTCAGCCCCTGGATCATCGTGCCCATCGCCCCGTCGAGGATGAGGATGCGCTCGCTGGCGGCCTGTTTGAGGGCGGCAAGCACCTCGCGACCATCGGGCAGGGCGGGGGACGACGGGGGGATGTGATTCATCGCTTTGTCTCACGCGGGAACGGACTGCAGGGATATAAAGATTTCTTTATATGAATGCCAGAAGGCAACACACGGCCGTGACGTTGCCCCGCATTTCCATGCAATTTTAGGCAAATTAACCCGACCGCAACCATGCTGAGCGAGCTTACGCGAAGGGAGACTAGCGATTGTTTAAAGTGATCGCGTAATCGGGTTCGGGTGCAAATTGACCAAGACGTCTCCATTCGCCTGGCGGAAAGCCATCTTCCTTGTCATTCTGGCAGCCTTTGCGGCGCCTATGCTGGCCGCCTGTAGCGGCAGCGGTGGAAATCTCGGTGCCACGGTCAAGCGCGCGGCCTTCACTTCCAAGGAATTTGGCGTGGCGGTGTCGCCGCGCGTCACAACCAATCCCAATCCGCCCAAAGGCGGTGGACGGTACGTGGTGGGCAAGCCCTACACGGTACGCGGCCAAGTCTATACGCCCAAGGAGAACCCGGTCGGTTATACCAATGTGGGGAAGGCGTCGTGGTATGGCTCGGATTTTCACGGCCGGCGCACCGCCAATGGCGAGATCTTTTCTGCCAATGCCATCACCGGCGCACATCCGACCTTGCCACTCCCCAGCTATGTGCGGGTGACCAATCTCGACAATGGCCGCTCCGTGCTGGTGCGGGTCAATGATCGCGGACCTTATATCAACGGCCGGATCATGGACTTGTCGCACAAGGCGGCGGATATCCTCGGCTACGTAAACAAGGGCACCGGCAATATCTCGGTTGCCTATGTGGGGCCGGCGCCGCTCAATGGCGACGACACGCGGATGCTGACCGCCAGCATCAACAAGCCGACTCGGCTCGAGCAGGGCCAGGACACGACGCGCTTTGCTTTTGCTGAGCCGCAGGACGTGCAGACTGCCGATGCCTCAAGCTCCCGCGTCAATCTCACCGATCTGCCCGCGAGCCGCGGCTCGTACTCATCCAACGACTTCGCCCAGGACTTCTTCGGGCTCTTCGGCTATGCGGCGACCGACGAGGAGGAGGCGATCAATAGCGCCCATGCCGCGGTCAACGCCATGGCGACCCGCTCGCAGGCGCTGGACGAATGGGTAGCGGCGGTCGATGTGGATGCCCGCGACATCAAGCTGCAGGTCGGCGTCTTCCGCGATCCCGAAACGGCGGTCCGGATATCCGAGGAATTTGCGGCGCTTGCGGCCGTGGACGAAGAGCAGGTGGTCATCGGCGATCACACCGCGACCAAGCTCACGGTCACTCATCTCAAGCCCGGCGTCGCTCGCGCAGATGTGCTTTCACTGGCGCAAGAACTTGGCCTAACCGACATAGTTCTCTATTAGTCTTTCAACTGAGCTGCGGCGGCTCGAAAGATTGGGAATGCACGTGCGGGGATTTGGCCTGAGTTTGGTGGGACTGCTCCTGTCGCTGACGGTTCTGGCCGGTGCGGCGACTGCCCAGGAGTTCGACACCAAGGCGAAATTTGCCGTGCTGATGGACTATGAGTCCGGCACGCTGCTGTTTTCCAAAGAACCCGATACGGCGATGGAGCCGGCCAGCATGGCCAAGCTCATGACGGTCGCGGTTGTGTTCGACGAGCTGCAACGCAAGAAGCTCTCTATGGATGATGAGTTCTTCATCTCCGAGCACGCCTGGAAAGAGGGCGGGGCATCCTCGGGTGGCTCGACGATGTTTGCCGAGCTCAATTCCAAGGTCAAGGTTTCGGATCTGCTGCGCTCGGTGATTGTCCAGTCGGGCAACGATGCGGCGATTGCGCTGGCCGAGGGTATGGCGGGCAGTGAACCCACCTTTGCCGGCATGATGAACCAATTGGCGACCGAGATCGGCATGACCGGCTCGAACTTCGTCAATTCCACGGGCCTGCCGGACCCGAACCAGTATTCGACGGCGCGGGACCTTGCCGTTCTCGCGCGGTTCCTGATCGCGCAGTTCCCCGAGTACTATTCGATCTTTTCCGAACCCGAATTCACCTGGAACAAGATCCGCCAGGAGAACCGCAATTCGCTGGTGGAAATGGGGATCGGCGTGGATGGCCTGAAGACTGGCCATACCGAAGCCGCCGGCTATGGCACCGTGGTTTCCACCAAGGCTGGGGGGCGCCGGCTGATTGCGGTGCTGCACGGCATGAAGTCGATGAGCGAACGTGCCGAAGAGGCACGCAAGCTGGTGACCTGGGGCACGCGCGGCTTCGAGCTGATTCCGGTCTATCCGGACGGCAAGGTCGTGGCCTTTGCCAATGTCTATGGCGGCAAGGAGCCAGAGGTCGGGCTGGTCGGCAAGGGCAATATCGACCTCTTCGTGCCCAAGGGCGCCACCAACTGCCCGACAGCGACCGTTACGTACAAGGGGCCGCTGCGGCCGCCCGTCAAGGCCGGCCAGCAGGTGGGGCAGCTCAATGTCTTTTGCAACGACGTGGTGGTGCAGGTGACGCCGCTCTATGCGGCCACCGACGTCGAACAGGGCGATATCGTGCGCCAGGCGTCCGACGCGATCAAACAGCTGCTCTTGGGCTGGCTCTAGCCAAAACATCGGGGATTTCATGCTCGACACCGTGTCAGCGAAAACGCCGGCCCGCTTTATCACCTTTGAAGGTGGGGAGGGCGTCGGTAAGTCGACCCAGGTCAAGCGCCTGCTCGGCGCGCTGGAGCAGCGCGGCATTTCGGCTGTGCGGACGCGCGAGCCTGGCGGCACGCCTAAAGCCGAGGCTGTGCGCGCCTTCATCCTGCAGGGACGGTCGGAGAGCTGGGGGCCGGGAGGCGAAGCCGTGCTGTTTGCGGCTGCGCGGCTCGACCATGTCAACCAGCTGATCGGGCCAAGCCTCGACGCCGGCAGGTGGGTGGTTTCGGACCGCTTCCATGATTCTACGCGAGCCTATCAGGGGCTGACGGGCGGGGTCGACGACAAGCTGATCCGCGGGCTCGAGACGCTGGCGCTCAACGGCAGGCAGCCCGACCTCACGATCATTCTCGACATGGACCCGGAAGTCGCCTTCCGCCGCGTCGAAGAGCGCGAGCTCGAAGGGGCGCTGCAGCAGACTGGCGACCGGTTCGAAAAGGAAGACCTCGTCTGGCACAAGCGGCTGCGCGACGCCTTCCTGGAGATCGCCAGCAACAATGCACAGCGCTGCGTGGTGATCCCGGCGGGGCAATCGGAAGATTCACTGGAGCAGGAAATCTGGGACACACTGACGCGGCGGTTTCCGGAACTGCAGGACGGGCCAGCGGCGTGAGCGAGGTCGAGCAGCGCGAACCCGACCAGATCGACGGAGTCCCTCTGCCGGAAGTCCGGCGCAGTGTCGTTGGTCATTCCGAGGCGCGTGGCGGTATCCTGGCACTGCTCGAGGCCGGGCGGTTGCCGGGTGGGATATTGGTGCACGGGCCGCATGGCATCGGCAAAGCGACGTTGGCCTTTGATCTGGCGCGCGTGATCTTCGAGCGGACCGGCGACGAGGATGTGCATCAGATCGCCGAACAGGTGGCCGCGGGTGGCTACCCGAACCTCCAGGTGCTGCGCAAGGCGCCGCGGGACAGCGGCAAGGGCTACTATACCGTCATTCGGGTCGACGAGGTGCGCAGCCTGATCGAGCGGCTGCACCGGACGCGGGGGAGGGCGGGGCACCGGGTGGTGGTGGTCGACCCGATCGACGACTGCAATGCCTCGTCGGCCAATGCGCTGCTCAAGATTCTTGAAGAACCGCCACCGGACACGACGTTTTTTCTGATCTCGCACCGGCCTGGCTCGCTGCTGCCAACCATCAAGTCGCGCTGCCATGCGCTAGCGCTGCGGCCGCTCGGCGATAGTGACGTGCGCGAAGTGTTGCTGAGCACCAAGCCGGATGAGGAGGTCGGGCATGCGGTTGAGCTGGCGTCCGGCCGGCCGCGGCGCGGATTCGAAGCTCTGCTGATCGGCGACGAAGGCACTCTGTCGGCGCTGGGCAACTGGCTTCGGGACCCGATACGGCCACCACCGGCGGCACATATCGGATTGGCTGACCTCCTGGCAGCCGACAAGGAGGGGGCGCAGGGGCGGTTTGCCCGTGACATGCTGCGGGACTGGATGGCCGCCGAGGCGCGCAGCGCAGCCGCCGCCGGCCCCCCGGCGCGCAGGCGTCTTGCCTCTGCCACTGAGCTATGGGACAAGGCCGACCACATGTTTGCCGAGGCCGACGAGTATAATCTCGACCCGCGGCAGACGCTGGTCGCGATCTTTGACGCGATCAGGAAGCATGCGCTCCACAACGCGTCCTCGATCGAGCCCAGATGACCACCAATAGTTTCTACGTCACGACTGCCATTGCCTATCCCAACGGCGAGCCGCATATCGGCCACGCCTACGAGATGATCGCCACCGATGCGATCGCCCGCTGGGCCAGGCTCGAAGGCAAGGACGTGTTCTTCCTCACCGGCACCGACGAGCACGGCATCAAGATGGTGCAGACGGCGGCGGCACAGGGCGTCACGCCGCGCGAACTGGCAGACCGCAATTCGGCGCGTTTCCGCGAGATGGCGACCAACCTCAACATCTCGAACGACGATTTCATCCGCACCACGGAGCAGCGGCACAAGGAATCCACCCAGGAAATCTGGAAGCGGATGGCCGCCAGCAATAATGGCGACATCTACCAGTCGACCTACAAGGGTTGGTACTCGGTGCGCGACGAGGCCTATTTCGACGAGGCTGAGCTCACCGAGGGTCCGAATGGCAAGAAGCTGGCGCCGACCGGCGCAGAAGTGAACTGGGTCGAGGAGCCGAGCTACTTCTTCCGCCTCTCGGCCTACCAGGATCGGCTGCTGAAGCTCTATGAGGATCAGCCGGAGTTCATCGCGCCCAAGGAACGCCGCAACGAGATCATCTCGTTCGTCAAAGGCGGGCTGCAGGACCTCTCGATCTCGCGCACCACGTTCGACTGGGGCATTCCGGTGCCGGATGCGCCAGGACACGTGATGTATGTCTGGATCGACGCACTGACCAACTACATTACCGGCGTTGGCTTTCCGGACGACAAGGGCGCGCAGTTCCAGAAATACTGGCCGGCGAACCTGCACGTCATCGGCAAGGACATCATCCGCTTCCACACGGTCTACTGGCCGGCCTTCCTGATGAGCGCCGGCATTCCGGTGCAGAAGCGCGTGTTCGCGCACGGCTTCCTGACATCGGAAGGCAAGAAGATGTCGAAGTCGCTGGGCAATGTGGTCGATCCGTTCGGCGTGGTCGAGGAATTCGGCACCGACCCGGTGCGCTACTACTGCCTGCGCGAGGTCAGCTTCGGACAGGACGGCGACTGGGGCCGCGAAAAATTCGTCAACCGCAACAATGCCGACCTCGCCAATAACTTTGGCAACCTGGCACAGCGTTCGCTGTCGATGATCCAGAAGAACTTTGCCGGTGTGATGCCGGACGCGGCGCCAAATGACGCGGACAAGGCCATCATCCAGACGGTCAAGGACGGCATTACCCGGATGAACGAGGCGATGCAGACCCAGCAATTGCACGACGCCACCGGGGAATTGATTGCTCTGCTGAGCGCTGCCAATCTCTACTTTGCCGATCAGGCACCGTGGGGGCTGAAGGCTGACCCGCCGCGCATGGGCACGATCCTTGCGACGACGGCCGACGTGGTGCGCCGCGCGGCCATTGCTGCGCTGCCCTTCGTGCCGGCCTCGGCAGCAAAGTTCCTCGACATGCTTGCGGTACCGGCGGACGAACGGCTGCTGGTCAACGCGCTGGGCGAAGCGGGTGTTCCGGCCGGCACGACACTGCCGCCGCCCGAGCCGGTGTTCAAGAAGTTCGATCTGACGAAGCCGGCGTAAACCCGATGCTGGTCGATAGTCACTGCCACCTCGATTTTCCCGAACTGGCGGCAGACCGGGCGGGCGTGTTGGCGCGGGCCAAGGCAGCCGGCGTCGAGCGTGTGGTGACGATCTCGACCCGGGTCGAACGGTTCGATGAGATCCGGGCGATTGCCGAGGAGAATGCAGAGGTCTGGTGCTCGGTCGGCACACATCCGCATCATGCTGACCAGGAGTTGCACATCCAGGTTGATGATCTGGTGCGGCTCGCAGAACATCCCAAGTGCATTGCTATTGGCGAGGCCGGGCTCGATTACTTTTACGACAATGCCCCCAAGCAGGCGCAGGAGACAGGCTTTCGGCGGCACATTGCAGCGGCGCGCATCACCGGCCTGCCGCTGGTCATCCATGCGCGCTCGGCCGACGAGATGACTGCCGCGATCCTCAGGGATGAAGCAGAGCAGGGGGCTTTTCCCTTTGTTCTCCACTGCTATACGGGTGGTCTGGAGCTCGCCAAGGTGGGCCTATCGCTGGGCGGCTATGTGTCGTTCTCGGGGATCATCACCTTCAAGAATGCCGAGTCGATCCGCGAGGTCGCCCGCATGGTCCCGAAAGATCGCTTTCTGGTCGAAACCGACGCACCTTATCTGGCGCCCATCCCGCATCGCGGCGAGACCAACGAGCCGGCGTATACACGGCACACGGCCGAGTATCTGGCGAGCGTGCGCAGCACTTCATTCGAGGCGCTGGCGGCAGTAACGACTGACAGTTTCTATCGGCTCTTTTCCAAGGCGAAACGCTGATGGTCGCAGCGCAGCGCATCATCGCGACGGTGATGGGCTGCGGCTCGTCAGGTGGCGTACCGCGGATCGGTGGCCACTGGGGCGTCTGCGACCCGACCAATCCGAAGAACCGCCGCAGCCGCTGCTCGCTGCTGCTGGAGGGTTATTCTGAGGGCGTGACAGAACCGACCCGGATCATTGTCGACACTGGCTGTGACCTGCGCGAGCAGTTGTTGCGCGCCGAAGTCGACCGGGTCGATGCGGTGCTCTATACGCACGAGCATGCCGACCATACGCATGGCATCGACGACCTGAGAGTGTTGGCTCTCAATACCAGAAAGCGCGTCGACGTGTATTTCTCGGCCGAGGCTGCAAACCGCATCGTCCCGAGCTTTGCCTATTGCTTCACCGCGCCGCCGGATTCGGGATATCCGCCGATCCTAAACCAGCATCTGATCGCGGCTGGTGAGCCGCTCGATGTGCATGGGCCGGGCGGCACGATCAGCGTGCTGCCGTTCGCGCAGGAGCACGGCGATATCATCTCGCTCGGTTTCCGGGTCGGTGGTTTTGCCTATTCCTGTGATCTGAGCGGCATTCCGGACGAGTCGGTAGCGGCCGTCAGCAATCTCGATGTCTGGGTGCTCGACGCGCTGCGGCCGGCGCCGCATCCGAGCCACCTGAGCCTCAGCGAGGCGCTGGCGCTGGTGGCGTTGCGACAGCCGCGCGAGGCGGTGCTGACCAACCTGCACATCGATCTCGACTACGTGCAAACCGACGCCGTGACGCCCAACAATGTCCGGCCAGCCTATGACGGGCTCAAAATCGACATCACCGCGGGAACCGTCATCAGCCCGCGCTAGGAGTTTTCCGTGATCGAAGTCATCGATACCGGCATTGCGCCGTCGAGTTCACCGGTCAATGACTGCATTCGCGTCGGCAGGCAGGTCTGGCTGGTGGTGATCGCCGAGGATCCGGCAACCGGCGAAATCGTCGATGGCGATATCGAGAAGCAGACGCGGCAGACGCTGGCCAATCTCGATCAAGCCATCCGCGCCGCCGGCGGCACGCTGGCCGACATTGTGCAGGTCCAGGTGTTCCTGATCGACAAGGCGGATGCTGCAGGCATGAACCGGGTCTATGCCGAGCTCTTCAAGAAGCCGTATCCTGTGCGCGCCACGGTGGTGGTCAAGGAGCTGCTCGCTGCTGGTCTGCGGATCGAGATTACCGCCACAGCGATGCTGGCAGGGTGATGGTGTGACAGGTTGCGCGGGATCGGCTAGGCTCGAGAGAATATCCGGCCCCGAGAAGGACTTGCGGCTTGAGGGGGCCAAGGTGGTTGAAGCGGCCGCCGGACCTTCGCGGCCTTCGTTCCTAACACATAATAGTTCCATAATATATCTTATGCGAATCATGGATTGAGCAGATGACCACGGAAGCCACACTGATTACGCAGCTTGCTGAAGCGCAGACCAAGAGCCTGCAGAACGTCGATGCACTGCCCTACGCGGCGCTTGATCGCGGCGCGGCATACCGGGTGCAGACCGGTGTACTGGCAGCGGTTGGTGCGACCGTGGGTATGCTCAAGACCGCCGTGCATCCGGACGGCGTCGGCGTGGCCGCGCCGATCTATGGGATGCGCGTTGGCCAAAGCGGCATCTTCGCGCTGCCAGCGGCGACGCTGACCGGGCTGGAGGTCGAAGTTGGTCTCGTACTGGCGCGAGACCTGCCGCAGGACGTCGCGCTGGCCGACGAGGTCGAGATCATCGAGGCGATCAGTCATTATTTCGTCGGCGTCGAAGTCTGCGGCACGCGGTTTCGGGATCGCTCGGTCAGCGGGCCGATGGGCGGGTTGGCCGACAACATGTCAGCCTTCGGTTACGTTATAGATCCGAGCGAACGGGACTCCGGAGCCGATATCGACAATTTCGACGTCGAGCTCAGCCTGGCGGGCAAGCCGATTTACGGCGCGCCGGCCAAGCATGGCTTTGGCAGCGTGTTGGCGTCGTTCGTCGCTTATGCCAAGGCGCAGCATCCCGCCTATCCGCTCAAGGCTGGTACGATCATCACGACGGGATCGTTGTGTGGGCTGGTGCCCTTTAGCGGTATCGGCCGCGTCGAGGCGCGGCTGGGCGTGCATAGAGTGACGTTCGAGATCGTTTGAATGACAGAGACGCTCTGACAACCTCATCCTGAGCCTGTCGAAGGAAGAGGTCGGGGCCATCTGGTGTTCCCGACCTCCTGGTTCGACACGCTAACCATGAGGTCTCAGGAAATGCGGTGTCTGTCGCGCTATAAGAACCGCACGGCCCCGATATGCGGGAGGTTGCGGTTGCGCTGGGCGAAGTCGATGCCGTAGCCGACGACGAACTTGTCGGGGATCTCAAAGCCGATCCAGCGGGCTTTCACGTCGACCTCGCGGCGCGAGGGTTTGTCGAGGAGCGCGCAGACTTCGAGGCGCTTGGGGTGGCGGGTGCCAAGGAATTCGAGCACGTGGCGGAGCGTATAGCCGGTGTCGACGATGTCTTCGACCAGCAGGACGTCCCTGCCCTCGATCTCGCCGCGAAGATCCTTGAGGACGCGGACTTCACGGCTCGATTCCGTGGCGTTGCCGTAGCTTGAGACTTCGAGGAAGTCGACTTCCACGGGCAGGTCGAGTTCGCGCACCAGGTCGGCGATGAAGACGAACGAGCCGCGCAAGAGGCCCACCACAGTCAGCTTCTCGGTGTCGGCGTAGAACTCGGCGATCTCCTTGGCCAACGCCTCGACGCGCGCGGCGATGGCCTTGGCCGAGATCAGTTCATCGATGACATAGGGCTTTTGCGTCATGGGGTGCGATCTGGTGAGGGATGGTCTAGGGCATCGGAAGCAGAAGCAGAAATGTTTGTCGAGTCCGCTGCGCCGCAAAGCTAGACTGTCCCCGACTCTCCTCCGAGGTACCTGATGACTCCCTCCCGCGACATCTCCCGACTGATCGAAATCATGGCGGCGCTCCGAAATCCGGATGGCGGCTGCCCGTGGGACCTGGAACAGGATTTTTCGACCATCCGCCACTACACCATCGAGGAAGCTTACGAGGTGGCTGATGCCATCGAGCGCGAGGATTATGACGATCTGCGCGAGGAGCTTGGCGACCTGCTGCTGCAGCCGGTCTATCACGCGCAGATGGCGGCCGAGCGCGGGCTGTTCGATATTGGCGATGTGGTGCAGGCGATCACCGAGAAGCTGATCCGCCGGCATCCGCATGTGTTCGGCGAAGAAGCGGCGCGCAATGCCGGCGGCGCCAAGGCCAAGTGGGACGCGATCAAGGCGGACGAGCGCGCCAAGAAGGCGGAAAAGAAGGGCGCAGAATCCTCGGTCCTCGACGATGTGCCGCTCACCCTGCCCTCGCTGGCCCGGGCCGAAAAGCTCTCCAAGCGCGCCGCCTCGGTGCAGTTCGATTGGCCGGACTGGCGGCAGACGCTTTCCAAGGTGCGTGAAGAGCTCGACGAGGTCGAGGAAGCGGCAGCGGCCGGCGACAAGGAGCGGATCGCCGAGGAACTCGGTGACCTGCTGTTCGCTGCGGCGAATCTGGCGCGCAAACTCGGGGTCGAGGGCGAGTCGGCGTTGCGCGACGCCAACCTCAAGTTCACCCGACGCTTCCATTACGTTGAGCAGCGGGCGGCGACCGACGGTGTCGCGATCAGCGAGGCCGGGCTTGAGCGGCTCGATGGCTATTGGAATGAGATTCGGCAGGCCGAAAAGGACTGAGCCCTAATGCTGGATACGGCTGGCGAAGCGGTCGTTGAAGGCGTGGGCGTGGCGGGGTTCGACGCGAACCTCGTAGGTCTGGCCTTCCTCGTCCGGTTCCTCACGGTTGATGATCTCCGCGTGACCGTAAAGCCAGCCGACATCGGCGCCGGCAGTGTGCGGAATGTTCACACGATAAGTCCGGCTGCGCGACGCGAGCGCTTTCTCGATGGCGAGCTTCAGGTCCTCGATGCCTTCGCCGGTATGGGCTGATACGGCGACCGTGCCGGCAACCTTGCCGATCGGCGCTGCGTCGATGACGCGCACACCGTCTTCGTCGAGCGGCAGCAGGTCGACCTTGTTCCAGACCTCGATGATCGGCACCTGGTCGGCGGTGACGCCGAGATCTGCCAAGACCTTGATGACGTCCTGAGCCTGGGCAACGTGGTCCTCGTTGGCTATGTCGCGGACGTGGAGGATGACGTCGGCGTCGACGACTTCTTCGAGCGTGGCGCGGAAAGCGGCGACGAGCTCTGTGGGCAAATCAGCGACGAAGCCGACGGTGTCGCTGATCATGACTTCGCGGCCATGCGGCAGTGGCAGCTTGCGCACGGTGGTGTCGAGGGTCGCGAACAGCAGGTCCTTGGCGAACACCCCTGCCCCGGTCAGCGTATTGAAGATGCTGGACTTTCCGGCGTTGGTGTAGCCGACCAAGGCGACGATCTGGAATGGCACCTCGTCGCGCTTGCCCTTTTGCTGGCTGCGCGTCTTGCGGACTTTGTCGATGCGCTCTTCGAGCAGCACGATACGGTCCTGCAACTGGCGGCGATCGCTTTCGATCTGGGTTTCGCCGGGACCACCCATGAAGCCAAAGCCGCCCGAGCCACGCTGGCGTTCGAGATGGGTCCAGGAGCGCACGAGGCGGCTCTTCTGATAGTTGAGATGGGCCAGTTCGACCTGCAGAACGCCTTCCCGGGTTGCAGCGCGCTCGCCAAAAATCTCGAGGATCAGCGCAGTGCGGTCGAGCACCTTGGCGCCGGTCTCTTTTTCGAGATTGCGCTGCTGGATCGGGTGCAACTGGGTATCAACCAGCAGCAGCTCGATGTGCTCTTCCTTGACCCGTTTGGCGAACTCGGCGACGTGGCCGCCGCCGATGAAGGTCGCCGGCTTGATCTCGCGGACTTTTACAACTTCGGAGAAGACCATTTCGACGCGGATGGCATGCGCCAGGCCTTCGAACTCGGCCTTGCGGGCTTCGAGCGAGTGGCCATAGGCCCTGCCCCGCACGTCGGGTACGACGAGGCCGACGCGGGTGGGCGCGGCCCGGTGGTCAATGAATTTATCCGGACCGCCCTTGCGGTCCTCGTCGTCGAGTTCGTCACTCATTATAGGCGGTGGCCGATCAGTCGTCCGCCACGTGCTCGGGATCGAAAAGTTGGATCGGTGCGCCGGGCATGATGGTGGAAATGGCGTGCTTGTAGACCAGCTGCGACTGCGCATCGCGCCGGAGCAGCAGGCAGAAATTGTCGAACCAGGTGATGACGCCCTGCAGCTTGACGCCGT
>JACDQI010000250.1 GCA_015657675.1 Devosia sp. | reverse complement strand
GATGATCGGCCGCCAGCGATCACGGGTCGACATGGCGTGCCGGCGCTCGCGGCTCATCTGGTCGAAGATTTCGAGGATGTCGTACTTCTTGCTGACCGGTTCGCCGGGCGCGGCGATCCGCTCGGCAGGCGGGATCCATTCAGGCAGGCGATCCCGAACGGCGTCAGCGCTGTAGTCGCCCTCGGAGTTTGCAATGAGCCGTTGCTGCGCTGCGAGAACCATCTGGCTGACGGCAGCGACAACCTGATCCATCTGCTCGTCGGCGATCTGCACCCCCTGATCGAGCAGGAAGTCCGCAACCTCCTGGCGGCGCCCGGCAGCAAAGCGCTCGAGGAGTTGATCAGCGACTTCAGGTTTTCCCGCGCGCACAACCCGGGTACTCGGGCTCCGGGCGAGATAGCCGTCAAGCGGCGCCCGGCCACGGCGCAACCCGTCCGGATCGGGATCGTCTTCGTTGGTGTCGACCATGCTCTTGTAGAATTCGCCGGCCAGCGCTGCGATGTCCTTGGGCGTGAGCTTGACGACACCCCGGCGCAAGGATTGAAACCGCTGCTCCCAGAGCGCATTCAGCCGCGCAAATTCCGGGCGTGCCGCGTCTATGTCACTGGTGCGAAGGCTGACCTTAATTTCCGCTTTGCCAAGGATTTTCCGGAGATCCTCGGGCACGGCTTTGCGGAAATAGATTCGGTTGCCGCGACGTAGCGGAGATGACATTTGCAGTCCCAATGTACCACCTCACTGTACCAGTAGGGCGTTACTAAAGTCCTGCAATACCTGGATTTCTGCGGTTTCAAGTGGTTAGCGCAGAAGTGGCGGAGAGGGAGGGATTCGAACCCCCGGTGGAGTTACCCCCACGCCGCATTTCGAGTGCGGTGCATTCGACCACTCTGCCACCTCTCCGCGAGGTCGTTCCGCAATGCGGCTGGCCGACACGGCCGGGCTTATGGCATAGCGGACACACGCCCGCAACTGTCTTGAGGCTCCGGCGAGTGCTGCTTTTCGTCTATGGCATCCTGCGCGATCCCGAGCTGCTGGCCGCGGTGCTCGATCGGCCGCTGCGCGCCGATCAGGTGCTGGCGGCGGTGGCGCCGGGTTATCGGGCGACCTATGCGCCAAATCGCCTCACGCCGGCGCTGGTCCGGGCCCCCGGAGGCGCCGCAGAGGGCCTGGTTCTGCTGGGTCTTTCGGCTTTCGAGCACGATCTGATCGATGCGCTGGCCGACAGTGCGTCTCGTCGCATGGTGGTGCCCGTGATGATCGGCGAGGAACTGCATGAGGCGTTGGCTCATTTGCCTGCCGGCCCAACAGTGCCGGGCGACCCGTGGTCGCTCACGCACTGGCAGGCCGTTCACAAGGCTGCGGCGCTGCCCGGCGAGATCGCCCGGGCCGCCGAAATGCGCCAGCGGCTGATCGCTATCCGACCGCACTAGGAGATTGACAACAATGCAGAGACGCACCGTATTGGCCGGCATGACCGCCCTGCCCCTCGTCGGCGCCTTGCCGAGCTTCGCCCAGTCGACCGCCCCAGATACCATTCCGACCTCGGCAGGGGATGTGACCATCACCCCCGTCCACCACGCCAGCCTGTTGCTGAGCTTTGGCAACGAGGTGATTTATGTGGATCCGGCCGAGGCCGATTTCTCCGCCCTGCCACCGGCCACCGCAATCCTGATCACCCACGCCCATGGCGACCATCTCGACCCCGAGACTCTGGCCAGGGTAGCAGGCGACACCGCCCCCATCCTCACCACCGCGGAAGTGGCCGGCAAGCTGCCCGAGGACCTCAAGGCCCGCGCCACGGTGATCGCCAATGGCGCCAGCACCACCTTTGCCGGCATGCCAGTGGAGGCGATCGCCGCCTACAACACCACCGCCGACCGACTGAACTACCATCCGCAGGGCGTCGGCAATGGCTATGTGCTGAGCTTCGGCGACACCCGCATCTATGTGGCCGGCGATACCGAGCCGACCCCGGAAATGCTGGCGCTAACGGACATCGCCGTCGCCTTCCTGCCCATGAACCTGCCCTACACCATGTCGGTGGAGCAGGCGGCCGAGGCGATCAAGCGCTTCAAGCCCAGGATCGTCTATCCTTACCACTCGCGCGGCAGCGACGTGGCGGCCCTGCCAGGTCTCGTCGGCGACGCGACGGAAATCCGCCAGCGCGACTGGTACGGCGCCTGATATCCTGAAGCTTTTTGGGCCGTCCGAGCTTGACTCGGGCGGCTTTTGCCACGATAAGGCCGGCAATTGCGCGCTGGGGAAACCTGCGCGCTCTTTTGGTTTGGTTTGAAACCGCTGTCCGAGGCCGCCGCCGACATCTGTCGGCCGCCTATCTGAAGTCCGCAGGATTGGCATAGCCTGCGGCGCCACAGGGCGCGAAAACAAGGGATCCGGGAACTACCCGGGAACGCGATGACGTTTGCAGTGATCAAAACCGGTGGCAAGCAATACAAGGTTGCCGCCAATGACGTGATCAAGATCGAAAAGCTCGACGCCGAACCCGGCGACGTGGTGACCTTCGATCAGGTCCTGATGGTTGGCGAGGGTGACGCTGTCACCGTCGGCGCTCCGCTGATCGAAGGTGCTCTGGTCGCTGGCCAGTTCATCGCGACGGAAAAAGAGCGCACGGTCATCATTCTCAAGAAGCACCGTCGCCTGCATTTTGATCGCCGCAATGGCCATCGTCAGCGCCTCTCCACCGTGCGGATCACCGAGATCCTGACCGGCGGCGCCAAGGTGACGACCAAGCCGGACGAGATTGCCAAGAAGCGCGCCGCCGCCCGTGCGGAAGCTGCTGCCGCCCAGTCGGTGACCAGCGCCCCGGCCGCCGCCAAGGCGGCCCCGGCCGCCAAGCCGGTCAAGGCCAAGGCCCCCAAGGCTGACGACGCTGCCGCCGCTCCCAAGGCCAAGGCAGCCGCCAAGCCGAAGGCCGAAAAGGCCCCGGCTGAGCCGAAGACGGAAAAAGTGACCAAGGCCAAGGCTGAAAAGCCGGCCACCGAGAAAAAGCCCGCTGCCAAGAAGGCAGCACCCAAGGCCGACAAGGAATAAGGAGCACAACCGATGGCACATAAGAAAGCAGGCGGTTCGTCCCGCAACGGTCGTGACACAGCTGGCCGACGCCTTGGCGTCAAGAAGTTCGGCGGCGAAGCTGTGATTCCGGGCAACATCATCATCCGCCAGCGCGGCACCAAATGGCATCCGGGCTCGGGCGTCGGTATGGGCATCGACCATACCATTTATGCGCTTGTCGAAGGCGCAGTGACCTTCAAAACCCGAGCTAACGCCAAAGTCTACGTGTCGGTAACCCCGGCACAGCAAGCAGCAGAATAACCCGGTAAGGTATCTGAACCCTGCCGGAGACCAGCTCCCCGGCAAGGCAGACCATCCGCCACACGCGCCAGAAGTTCCAAGGGGAGCCGGAATCCGGTTCCCCTTTGTCTTTTTCGCTGTGAGGGCGGCTGAAAATGAGACTTTATCTATCGTCCTGTCGCGTTGGCGACCGTGCCGGATCGCTGTTGGCTCTGCTCGGATCGGGCAAGCGGGCAGCCATCATTTCCAACGGCCTCGACGCCGTTTCCGCCGACGTCCGCAAGATCTTCCGCGAGGAAGTCTACAACCCGCATGCCGAACTGGCTGGCCTCGGCCTCGTCACCGAGGACCTGGACCTGCGCGATTACTTTGGTGATCCCGCAGGACTGGCCGAGCGGCTGGCCGGCATCGATCTCGTCTGGGTAATGGACGGCAATGCCTTCGTGCTGCGCCGTGCCATGAAGCAGTCCGGTTTCGACGATCTGATCGTCGACATGCTCGACCGTGACCAGCTCGTTTATGGCGGTTCGGCCGCCGGTGCGGCTGTGGCGGCCCCGACGCTGCAGGGCCTGCAGCTGATCGATGATCCCGACCTCGTCCCGCCTGGCTACGAGCCGGAGCGGGTCTGGGACGGGCTCGGCCTTATCGACCATGCCGTCATCCCGCACTTCCGCTCGGCCCATCCCGACAGCGCCGCCGCCGAGCAGGCCGTCCGTTTCCTGACGGCCCGCGGCCTCCGACATCGCGCCCTGCGTGATGGCGAAGCCATCGTCTGGACCGAAACGCGGGCCCGCCCCGCCGATGCCGTGCTGAGGATTGCCTGAAATGAAAAAGCAGATCGACAATGACGAGGTCTTGCCCGCCCGGAAGTCGGTAGCCTCCCTGGCCGCTGAAAAGCGCGCCTTGGAGGCTGCCACCCATCGCCTTGCTGCCCGCCGCCAGCGCGACATGCTGCCCGGCAAGATCGTCACCCCCCGGCTCGTCCTCCGTCCGCCCATGCGCGGCGACGTGCCCGATCTGGTCAAACTCGCCGACAACAAGCGCATCTACGAAGTGCTGGCGCGCCTGCCCAATCCCTATACCCGGGCCGACGGCATCGCCTTTGTCGAGATCTTTGCCCAGCGTGCCGACGAGCGCCCCTATGCCATTACCCTCGACGGCCAGTTCATCGGCGTCGTCGGCTTTACCTTTTCGCCTGGGGAACCGCCCGAGCTCGGCTACTGGCTGGGCGAGCCCTACTGGGGCCAGGGCATCATGAGCGAGGCGGTCAAGGCCCTGCTGCAGGCCGCCTTTTCCACCGGACATTTCCCGGCCATCAAGGCGCGCGCTCTCGCCAGCAATGCCGGCTCGCTCAACGTGCTGGAAAAGGCAGGCTTCCGGCGCCTGCGCGAAGACATCGAGACCATCGGCACCGGCGCCGGCAAGCCCACGGTCTACCTCTTGCTGGAGCAACCCAAGTGGATGTGAGCCTTGCCACCCGTCGGCTCACGCTGCGCCAGCCCGTTCTCGCCGATGCCGAACGGCTGGCGCGGCATCTCGACAACTTCGCGGTCTCGGGCAATCTGAGCCGCGTGCCCTATCCCTATCGGCTCGCCGACGCCAAGGCCTGGATCCGCAGCTGGGATCCGGACCGCCCGGCGGCGGAAACCGGCTTTGTCATCGACCTGCCGGGCGAGGGACTGATCGGCCATGTCGGCTTTCATCCCGACGAGCAGGGTACCGTCATCGGCTACTGGCTGGGCGAACCCTACTGGAACCGCGGGCTGATGACCGAGGCGGCGTCGGCAGCACTAGGCTGGTACTTCGAGACCACCACCGAACCTGCCATCGGCTCGGGCGTCTTTCATTTCAACAAGGCCTCGCTCGCCATCCAGAAAAAGCTCGGCTTTACCGAAACCGGAAGCTCCTCACGCCTCTGCCTTGCGCGCGGCGAAGAGGTGCGCCATATCGACACCCGACTGACCCGGGCAACCTGGGAGGCGCGCCATGCGTGACGCCTGCCGCTTACACATCGCCCCGCGAAACGTCATTCCCACTCCGGCGGCAATGACAATCGTGTATTATGACCGCAACGACGTCCTGAAAGACCACAAGAACTCATGAAATTTCTCGATCAGGCCAAGGTCTATGTCCGCTCCGGCAATGGTGGTGCCGGCGCGGTGTCGTTCCTGCGCGAAAAATTCCTAGAGTTCGGCGGCCCGAATGGCGGCAATGGCGGGCGCGGTGGCGACGTCATCATCAAGTGCGTCGATGGTCTCAATACGCTGATCGACTATCGCTACCAGCAGCACCATAAGGCCGGCACCGGCACCCATGGCATGGGCAAGGACCGTCATGGCGGCAAGGGCGCAGACGTGATCCTCAAGGTGCCGGTCGGCACCCAGGTGTTCGAGGAAGACAACGAGACGCTGATCGTCGACTTCACCGAGGTCGGCCAGGAAGTCGTGCTGCTGGCTGGCGGCAATGGCGGATTCGGCAATGCCCATTTCAAGACCTCGGCCAACCAGGCGCCGCGCCGTGCCAATCCGGGTATCGAGGGCACCGAAAAGTGGATCTGGCTGCGGCTGAAGCTGATTGCCGACGCCGGGCTCGTTGGCCTGCCCAATGCCGGCAAGTCGACCTTCCTCGCCGCCGTTTCGGCAGCAAAGCCCAAGATCGCCGACTATCCCTTCACCACGCTTCACCCCAACCTGGGTGTCGTCTCCATCGGCGAACGCGACTTCGTCTTGGCCGACATTCCGGGCCTGATCGAAGGCGCGCATGAAGGCGCCGGCATCGGCGACCGGTTCCTTGGCCATGTCGAGCGCTGCGCCGTGCTCATTCACCTGATCGATGGCACCCAGGACGACGTCAAGCTCGCCTACACCACCATCCGACACGAGCTCGCCTCTTATGCCGAGGAACTGGCGGACAAGCCGGAGATCCTCGTCCTCAACAAGATCGACGCGCTCGATGCCGAGGCGATCAGGGAAAAGACCAAGATCCTGAAGAAGGTGAGCAAGGCCGAAGTGCTGACCTCATCGGGCGCCACCGGCATGGGCGTCGAGCAGGTGCTCTACAAGGTGGTCGCCTATATGGATGCCGAGAAGGCCGCCATCGAGGAAGCCGAACGCCGCAAGATCGAGCCGCACTGGGTTCCGTAATGGGCAACGCGCTCGCGCCCTATCGGCGCCTCACCATCAAGATCGGCTCGGCGTTGCTTGTCGATGGCAAGACTGGCAAGCTGCGCACCGACTGGCTGCGCTCGATCGCCGCCGACATCGCCGACCTGCGCGCCGCCGGCTGCTCGGTGGTGATCGTCTCCTCCGGCGCCATCTCGCTCGGACGCCGACTGCTCGGCCTTTCGGCCCCCAGCCTGCCGCTCGACCAGAGCCAGGCCGCCGCCAGCGCCGGCCAGATTGCCCTCAGCCAGGCCTGGGCCGATACGCTGGGCGAGCACGACATCGTCACCGGCCAGATCCTCCTGACCCCCAACATCACCGAGGAACGCCGCTACTTCCTCAACGCGCGGACCACCATCACCACCCTGCTGGGCCTGGGTGCGGTGCCGATCATCAACGAGAACGATTCCGTCGCCACCGCCGAGATCCGCTACGGCGATAACGACCGGCTGAGCGCACGCGTCGCCACCATGATCGAGGCCGATTGCCTGATCTTGCTGTCCGATGTCGATGGCCTCTACACTGCCCCGCCCGGCAAGAGCCCGGACGCCGCGCACCTGCCGCATGTGAGCCAGATCACCCCCGAGATCGAGGCCATGGCCGGCGGCGCTGCCAGCCATCTGTCGCGTGGCGGCATGACCACCAAGGTCGAGGCCGGCAAGATCGCCACCCAGGCCGGCACCGCCATGATCATCGCCAAGGGCACTGAGAACCATCCCCTCAAGGCCCTGACCGAAGGCGCCCGCCACACGCTGTTTGCTGCCGCCCAGTCGCGCGCCCAGGCGCGAAAACGCTGGATCATGGGGACGCTCGAAGTTGCCGGCACCCTGCAAGTCGATGCCGGCGCAGCGCGCGCGCTGCTCTCGGGGAAGTCGCTGCTGCCCATCGGCATTACGGCGGTGAAGGGTGACTTTGCCCGCGGCGACGCCGTGTCGATCATCGACCCGGAAGGCCGTGAGATCGCCCGTGGTCTCGCCGGCCTCGGCCGCGAAGAGGCTGACCTCGTCAAGGGCAAGAACTCGACCCGCATCGAGCAGATCCTCGGCTACGATACCCGCAGCGAAATGGTGCACCGCGACAATATGGTGGTGCTCCTCGGCCTGGAGGCCAAGGTCTGATGGACAGCCTCGAACACCAGCACACCGACCTGCCCGCCCTGATGGCCGAGATGGGCCGCAAGGCGCGCGCCGCCGCGTCTGTCCTCGCCTTTACGCCCGCCGAACCCAAGCGCGCCGCGCTGCTCGCGGCTGCCGATGCTCTCGACAGCCGGCGCAAGACCATCCTTGCGGCCAACGCCGAGGATATGCGGGCCGCCGAAACCAAAGGCATCTCAAAGGCTTTCCTCGACCGCCTGCTGCTGACCGACAAGCGCATCGACGGCATGATCGAAGGGCTGCGGACCATTGCCGAACTGCCCGATCCGGTCGGCGCGGTGATGTCCGAATGGACCCGGCCCAACGGCCTCGTCATCTCGCGCGTGCGCACCCCGCTGGGCGTCATCGGGGTGATCTTCGAATCCCGCCCCAACGTCACTGCCGATGCCGGCGCGCTGACGCTGAAGTCGGGCAATGCGGTGATCCTGCGCGGCGGCTCGGACAGCGTCCACTCGAGCCGCGCCATCCATGCCTGCCTTGTCGACGGTCTGAAATCAGCCGGCTTGCCAGAGGCTTGCATCCAGATCGTGCCCACGACCGATCGCGCTGCGGTCGGCGAAATGCTGGCGGGTCTCGGCGGCAATATCGACGTCATCGTACCGCGCGGCGGCAAGACGCTGGTGGCGCGCGTGCAGGCGGAAGCCCGCGTGCCGGTCTTTGCCCATCTCGAAGGCATCTGCCACACCTACCTCGACGCCAGCGCCGACCCGCAGATGGCCATCGACGTCACGGTCAACGCCAAGATGCGCCGGACCGGCGTGTGTGGCGCGACTGAGACGCTGCTTGTCCATGAAAGTTTGCTGCCGAACGTCGCAAAACCCGTCATTGAGGCGCTGATTGCACGTGGCTGCGAAATCCGCGGCGACGCCCGCATCCAGGCGCTGATCCCCACGGCTTTGCCCGCCACCGAGACCGACTGGCACACCGAGTATGAGGACGCCATCATTTCGGTGAAGGTGGTCAAGGACGTCGGCGAGGCCATCGCCCACATCAACACCTACTCCTCGCACCATACCGAAGCGATCATCACCGAGGACTTAGCATCGGTGCAGCGCTTCTTTGCCGAGATCGACAGCGCCATCCTGCTGCACAACGCCTCGACCCAGTTCGCCGACGGCGGCGAGTTCGGCTTTGGCGGCGAGATCGGCATTGCCACCGGCAAGTTCCACGCCCGCGGCCCCGTTGGGGTCGAGCAGCTCACCACCTTCAAGTACCTGGTCCGGGGTGCGGGGCAGACCCGGCCGTGAGAGTCTGGCGAAACGCCCCCTCCCCAACCCTCCCCACAGAGGGGGAGGGTGTCTGCTGG
>JACDQI010000249.1 GCA_015657675.1 Devosia sp. | reverse complement strand
TCGGCCGAAAAGCCCATCACCTTCGAGGATCTGCTTACCCATCGGGCCGGATTTACCTACGGCGACTTTCATACGGGACCCATCGCCGCGGTCTATCGCGACAGCCTCGGCCCTTCCATCGACTCCCACCACTCTCCCGACCAGTGGATCTCCCGTCTTGCCGACCTGCCTTTGGTCGACCAGCCCGGCGCTGGATTCCACTATGGGCACTCCACTGACCTGCTTGGCTTTCTGCTGGCGCGCATCGAGCGCATGCCGCTCCAGGATGTGCTGAACAGGAGGATCTTTTGGCCACTTGGGCTGGTCGATACGGCCTTCACGGTTCCGGCTTCCAAGCGCGGTCGGTGCGCGGCGCCGCTGGGGTTCGGCTCCGACGGTCGTCCGGCTCAGCGGATGTCGGTGCCCGCCGGTCATGCCCTACCGGAGCGGCCTTCGGCCATGAGCTATGTCTCCGGGGGACAGGGTCTATGGTCCACCCTGGACGACTATCTCGCCTTTGCCCGCTTGTTTGTTGAAGGCGGTGCAGTGGGCGGCGTCCGCCTGCTACAGCCCGAAACCATGCGGCTGATGATGACCAATCAACTCTCGGTGGCGCAGCGCGCGGACGCGAGGATGTTCGGCATGCCGATCTTTGCCGCTGGTCATGGTTTTGGTCTTGGCGTTGCAGTGGTCATGGAGCCAGAGCGGGCTGCGCCCACGCTTTGTGGTGGCGGCGTGGGAGCTGTCGGCTGGCCCGGCGCCTATGGCGGATGGTGGCAGGCCGATCCCGGCGATGCCAGCGTGGCGATCCTTCTCACACACAACATGGTCGACGCCGACCAAATGGCGCAGGGCGTCGGCCTCGGGGTGTATGCGGCGATCAGCGACTTTCAGGCGCTGGTCTCGGCAGCCGAATAGGGCAGCGTCCCCCTACCCCGCCACCGCCACATCCAGCGCCAGCGCAACCATGTCCTTCAGCGAGCTCTGCCGATCTGCCGCGCTCAGCTCCGCATGGGTGATCAGGCAATCCGTCATCGTGCAGATCGCCAGCGCCTTGACGCCGAAGCGGGCGGCGAGCGTGTAGAGGGCGGCGGCCTCCATTTCGACGCCCAGAATGCCGTGGGCGGGCAGGCGGCCATAGCCTTCGAGGCCGGGTTCGATGTGGTAGAAGATGTCGGACGAAAAGATATTGCCCACATGGTAGCGCAGCTTGGCGGCCTCGGCCTTTTCGACGCTCGAGCGCAAGAGCCCGTAGTCGGCGAGCGGCGCGAAGTTAAAGCCCGGGAAGGCGTCGCGGACGATGGCCGAGTCGGTGGTAGCGCCCTGGGCGATGATCAGGTCGCGCACCTTCACATCGGCATTTAGGCCGCCACAGGTGCCGATGCGGATGAGGTTTTTCACCCCATAGGTGTTGATCAGCTCGTGCACGTAGATCGAGAGCGAGGGCTGGCCCATGCCGGTGGCCTGGACCGAGACCCTCTTGCCGTTCCAGGTGCCGGTATAGCCCAGGCAATTGCGCACCGAATTGACCAGTTTGGCGTCAGCCAGGAAGGTCTCGGCCACCCATTTGGCCCGCAGTGGATCGCCGGGGAGCAATACGCTCTCCGCATAGTCACCGGGCTTAGCGTGGTTGTGGGGGGTCATGGCGGGGCCTCGTTTCGGCTGTCGGGAGTTCGGGCAACCTAGCGGGGCGGGCCGGGCGGCTCCAGCCCCTTCTTGCAGTCGGGCGCCGTGACCTTCAGGCACAAAAAACTCAATGCGTGCAACACCGAACGCATTGCCTAGGCCTTGAGCAACTGCAATGAATGCCTCTATTGAAGTCAATAGTGCGTAGGGGCGGATGCTGGCGAGCGTCCGGGCGATATGTCGGCAGTTACTCTTCCGGTCTTCAGTTACCTGCAATCGCTGCATGCGCGGCACAAGGACAACCGGACCGGCGCACTGGCGAGCTACATCCCCGAACTGACGCGGATCGATCCCGATCTCTTTGGCATCGCCTTCGCCACCATGGATGGCTACATCTACGAGGTCGGCGACAGCGCCGCGACGTTCACCATCCAGTCGGTCTCCAAGGCGATCATCTACGGGCTGGCGCTCGAGGATCACGGCCGCGACGAGGTGATGCGCAAGATCGGCGTGGAGCCCTCGGGCGAAGCGTTCAACTCCATCGTTTTCGATGAGCGCAACAACCGCCCGTTCAACCCGATGGTCAATGCCGGGGCGATTGCGGCGACGGCGCTGGTCAAGGGCGCCAACCATGCCGAACGGCTGGCGCGCATCCTCGACACCTTCCGGCGGTTCATGGGGCGCGATCTCGACATGGATGCGGCCGTGCACCGCTCAGAGAGCGATACCGGGCACCGCAACCGTGCCATCGCCTTCCTAGAACTCAATTCTGGGATGATCCAGGGCAATATCGACGAGCATCTCGATCTCTATTTCCGCCAGTGCTCGCTGCTGGTGAACACGGTCGATCTCGCCATCATGGGCGCGACGCTGGCCAATGGCGGGATCAACCCGGTGACCGGCGAACGCGCCATTTCGGCGGCCAATGTGCGCTCGGTCCTGAGCGTGATGAGCACCTGCGGCATGTATGACTATGCGGGGGGCTGGCAGTTCAATGTCGGGTTGCCGGCCAAAAGCGGCGTCGGCGGCGGCATTTCGGCCGTGCTGCCGGGGCATCTGGGCATCGGCGTCTTCTCGCCGCGGCTCGATGCGGTGGGCAATTCGGAGCGCGGGGTGAAGGTCTGCGAGGACATTTCGCGCAACTTCCGGCTGCACTTGTTCGAGGATCGCGGCTCGGGGCAGGATCCGGTGCGGCGCTTCTATCGCGGCACCGATGTGCGGTCGAGCCGGGTGCGGCGGCAGGAAGAGGTCAAGGCACTCGACCATGACGGGCACGCCATTGCGGTGTGCGAGCTGCAGGGCGAGCTCTCGTTCATGGAGGCCGAGCGGGTCACCCGGCGGATCGGCGGCGAGCTCTCCGGCTTTGCCTCGCTGATCGTCGACATGAGCCGATTGAAGAGCGTCGACAAGGTCGGCGAAGAACTGCTCCTGATGCTGCGCGACACGCTGGCCTCCACCGGCCACGGCTTTGCCATCGTCAGCCTCGATGCGCGGCTGCGGGCGATGGGTGGCACCAACAGTTTTGGCGCCATCGACGATGCGCTGGAGTTCTTCGAGGACCAGTTGCTGGAGCGGGTGTTGCCCGCGACCGATGCTGGCCCGAGCCGGGTCGAGCTCAAGCAGTTCTCGCTCCTTGCCGACTGGTCGGCGGAAGACTTCGATACGCTGATGGCCGAACTCCAGCCGCGCGATTTCGAAGACGGGGAATCTCTGATCATGGCCGGCACACCGGCGCGGTCGCTCTATTTCCTCGTCGAGGGGCGGGTGAACGTGATGATCGCCGTGGCCAATGGCGCGCTGCGCCGCATCAGCACCATCGATGCTGGCAATGTGTTTGGCGAGCTGGCCCTGTTTGGGCAGGCGCGGCGCACGGCCGACGTGGTCGCGGTCAGCTCCGGGCGGGTGCTCGAACTCACCACTGAGGGTATTGCGCGGCTCAGCGAAAAGGCGCCGCGCGTGCATACGGCGTTGGCGCTCGCCGTCGGGCGCAGCCTTGCCGACCGGTTGGGGCGTGCCAATCGCGAAATCCAGGCACTGTCGCGCTGAGGTCGTCTTGCAGCGGGCCAGGACGTGATATATTTTGAGTGTATTACTCAGGATTATGTCAGATGACCAAGACGCCTATCCCCCTCCGCCACGAGACCCGCATCCGCGTGCTCGAGGTGGCTGCGGTCACCGACCTCACCCCCCCGCATGCGCCGTATCACCCTCGCAGGCGAACAGCTCGCCGGTTTTGCCAGCCCGGGCCACGCCGATCATATCAAGGTGTTTTTTCCCGAACCCGGCCATCCGCCTGTCCTCCCGATACTGGGCGCCGAGGGCCTGCAGTTTCCCAGCGACCAGCCGCGACCGGCGATGCGGGATTACACGCCGCGGCACTTCGATGCCGACGCGCTGACGCTCGACGTGGATTTCGTGCTGCATGGCGACGGCCCTGCTGCCAGCTGGGCGGCACAGGCGGCAGTGGGCCAGCAACTGGTGATCGGTGGGCCGCGCGGCTCGCTGATCGTGCCGACCGACTATGACTGGCACCTGCTGATCGGCGACGAAACCGGCCTGCCTGCCATTGCCCGGCGGCTCGAAGAACTCCCCGAAGGCGCCACAGCGGTGGTGCTGATCGAGATCGCCAATGGCGGCGAGCGGCAGACCCTGCCGGGCGGCCCAGGGATCGACATTCACTGGGTGGAGCGGTCGGGCGAAGCAGCTGGCGACGCCACCCCGTTGCTGACCAAACTCGCAGGCCTCACCCTGCCCGAGGGCGAAGCGCATACCTTCATGGCGGGCGAAAGCAATGTGGTTAAGGCGCTGAAAGCGCATCTGGTCGAGGCACGCGGTTTTGTGCCCGAGGCCATCCGCGCCAGCGGCTACTGGGTCTACGGGGTCGCCGACGCGCACGAACCGCATTAGGAACAGTGCCGCGTTGCAAGGCAACCGTCTTTGCGGCAGCGACCTTATCGCCTATATGAGCCGCTCGAACGAGCCGGAGGCAGACCATGGTCGCGAAGATCTTCATCGATGGCGAAGCAGGCACTACGGGGCTGCAGATTCGCGAGCGGCTGGCCAGCCGGCGCGACATCGAGGTCATCTCGATCGACCAGGACAAGCGCAAGGACCAGTCCGAGCGCAAGCGGCTGCTCAACCTGGCCGACGTTGCCATCCTCTGCCTGCCCGACGATGCAGCCAAGGAAAGCGTGTCGCTGATCGAAAACGACACGACCCGTGTGATCGACGCCTCGACGGCGTACCGCGTCGCCGAAGGCTGGGCCTATGGCTTTGCTGAAATGGACAAGGCGCAGTCCGACGTCATCGCCAGGGCGCGGTTCGTTTCCAATCCCGGGTGCTATCCGCAGGGGCCGATCGCGACGCTGCGGCCGCTGATCGCGGCCGGGCTGCTGCCGGCTGATTTCCCGATCAGCGTCAACGCCATTTCCGGCTATACCGGAGGCGGCAAGTCGATGATCGCCGAATATGAAGCTGCCGGGGACACTGCCAGCGAGTACATGCCCTATGGCCTTACCTTCCAGCACAAGCACGTGCCGGAAATGACGCGCTATGCGACGCTCAAGCACGCGCCGCTCTTTGTCCCCGCCGTCGGCGACTATGCGCAGGGCATGGTGACCTTCGTGCCGTTGCAGTTGGGGCAATTGGCCAAGGTGCCGACCGGGCGCGAGCTGCATGCAGCGATTGCCGACCATTTCGCCGCCATTCCGAACAGCTTTGTCGAAGTGGCGCCCTATGACGACATTGCCAAGACGCCCGAACTCGACCCCGAGCTCTACAACAACACCAACCGCATGAAGCTGCACGTTTTTGCCAATGACGCGCGGGCCCAGGCGCTGCTGGTGGCGGTGTACGACAATCTGGGCAAGGGCGCCTCTGGCGCCGCGGTGCAGAACCTCAACCTGATGCTGGGCCTTGCCGGCGATACGTCGCTGGCAGCCTGAGATTCTTCGGTATCGCAGGTTTTGACCGAAGCCGCCGGCTGGTGCATGCTCGTCCGCAGTGAGTGACGGGGGTGGTGCAATGGCGGGCGATGGATCGATGCGGGCGGTACTCGACTATTGCCATGGCCTGCCGCTCGTGCGCTTTGCCCAGCATGAGGTGCTGATCGCCGAAGGTCCGGCGACGGGCCGCATGTTCATCCTCGCGACCGGGGCCATCGAAGTGCTGCGTGGACAGACGATGGTGGCAGAGGTGGCGGAACCCGGCGCGATCTTCGGCGAGATTTCGGCCCTGCTGGGTGGCGACCACAGCGCCACGGTGCGGGCGGCGAGCGAGGTCACCGCCTATCGCATCGACGACGCCACCGCCTTCATGCGCAATGGCAACGAGATCGTCTTCCACGTCGCCAAGATTTTGGCCGGCCGCCTGCGCGACGCGACGACCTACCTGGCTGATTTCAAGCGCCAGTTTGCCGGGCGCACCGACCACTTTGGGCTGGTCGACGAAGTGCTCGAAGCTCTAGTGCAGCGCCAGAGCCCGAGCGTGACGACAGGTTCGACGCGGACGTCTGATCCGAGGCTTTAGCCTACGTGCTACGCCTATAGCCCTACGCGCACAGCGCTACGGGCGTTCTTCGGCGGCAAAGGTCCACTGGACCTTTGGCGCCTCATCACCCTTCGACAAGCTCAGGATGAGGGCTACTGGCTCACCCCTCCCGCCGCACCATCCACGCCGGCATCGCGGTGAGCTGCTCCACCGGTCGCGTCAGTGGCAAGTCCAGGCGGACGCCTTCGGCGCCTTCGAGGGAGAACCAGGCGGCTTCACCGGCGTCGGTTTCGACACTGATGGCGGTGGGGATATCGCCGATCTGGCGGCCGGCGTTGAACACCCAGGTGTTGCCGATGCGATCGACCCAGGAGCCGCCGCGCGCCGTTGGGGCTTCGTGTACATGGCCAGAAAAGACGAAGTCCGGCTGGTATTGTACGATCCAGCCGGAGAGGGCGGTGTCGCCATAGTGGCGGCCGCCGGCCCAGCTCACCGGGGATTCGGCTGGCGGAGCGTGGTGCACCCAGATCCAGCGGCCGATGCGGTCGGGCGCCGCGGCGGCCAGCTGATCACCGATGCGTTTGAGGGTCAGCGGCCCGTCCCACCAGGCGCAGACGGTGATCATCACGTCGTCGATCAGCACTGTGTCGCCGTCGACATGGATGGCGAGGCGGCGCGCGGCGTTGAGCCAGCCGGCATGCTTTTCGCCGTCGGCATTGAGCGCGTCGAGATCGTGATTGCCCGAGCAGACCAGGAGCCGCGTCGCCTGGCGCAGGCGCTTGAGGTAGGTGCCGACGACAACAATCTGGGTGCCCGGATCGACCGCCGAGGCGGTTTCGAGCAGGTCGCCCGCGATCACCACCATGTCGTAGTTGGGTGCCTGCTGCAGCACCCAGTCGAACTGCGGCAAGGAATAATGCAGATCGGCGACAACAAGAATCTTCACCTGCGGCGCTCCCCCTCCGTCGGTGACGCGCGCTGCACTTGACCGCGGCGCGTCTGATGCGCCATTAAGCGCCCAGTTTTCTTGCCATCATGCATGCTTGCCCGAAAAAGTACGAATGACTTTTTACGGGGGTGGGGCGTGCCATAGGGGGATCTGCCATGGATAAGTTCACGACACTGACCGGGGTCGCGGCGCCGCTGCCGATCATCAATATCGACACCGACATGATCATCCCCAAGCAGTACCTTAAGACGATCAAGCGCACGGGCCTTGGCTCAGCGCTGTTCTCGGAGATGCGCTACAAGGACGATGGCTCGGAGAACCCCGATTTCGTGCTCAACAAGCCGGCCTACCGGCAGAGCAAGATCATCGTGGCGGGCGACAATTTCGGCTGCGGCTCGAGCCGCGAGCATGCGCCGTGGGCGCTGCTCGATTTCGGCATCCGCTGCGTCATCTCCACCAGCTTTGCCGACATTTTCTACAATAACTGCTTCAAGAACGGCATCCTGCCGATCGTGGTGACGCCCGAGCAGCTGGCTCTCTTGATGGACGACGCCGATCGCGGTTCAAACGCCACCGTGACGGTCGATCTCGCCAGCCAGACCATCAAGGGGCCGGATGGCGGCACCATCACCTTCGACATCGATCCGGCGCGCAAGAATATCCTGCTCGAAGGGCTCGACGACATTGCCTCGACGCTCAAGCACGACGCCATGATCGGCGGCTTCGAGAAAAAGCTCAGCGCCGAAAGGCCGTGGATCTGATGGTCAAGCGCATCTCCACCGGGTCGCCGTTCGAAGCGACGTTCGGCTATTCGCGCGCCGTGGTCGATGGCGACAGGGTGCACGTCTCGGGCACCACCGGCTACGACTATGCCACCATGACCATGCCGGAATCGGTGGGTGAGCAGGCGGCCAATGCGCTCAAGACCATTGAGAAGGCGCTGAACCAGGCCGGCGCAGACATCAAGGATGTGGTGCGCGTCACCTACTATGTCGGCGATCGCTCCTATGTGGACGAAGTGGTCAAAGCCGTTGGTCCGGTGTTCTCCGATATCCGTCCGGCCGCCACCATGCTGCTGGTGGGCATGATCGAAGAAGCCATGAAGATCGAGATCGAAGTCGACGCCCCGGATCGGCGCGCACCAGAGCTGATGGTCGTTTACGCCGAAAAGCTCGATCCGACCTCTGCCGATGTCGCGGCGGTGCTTTCGGCGCTGGAGCAGAGCGAAAAGCTTGCCGGCCGTGACGCGGGCTACCAGCCCTTCAGCGTCTTGCTGCGCGACAGCGAAGACGGGCCGGTGATCGGCGGGCTCTACGGTTACCAATTGTTTGACTGGATGTTCATCCAATATGTGGCGGTGCCGCCCGGCAAGCAGGGCCAGGGCATCGGGCAGGAGCTGATGGCGCGGCCGAGGCCTGGGCCCGCAGCCGCAACCTCGCCGGGCTCTGGCTCGACACTTTCGCCTTCCAGGCCCGCCCGTTCTACGAAAAGCTCGGCTTTTCGGTCTTCGGCACCATCGAGGACCACCCGCGCGGCTCGCAACGTTTCTTCTTGCAGAAGCGGCTCTAGCCGCCCAACCACGAGATCATCATGGCACAGAAACTCTTTCTTCTCCCCGGCGACGGCATCGGCACCGAAATCATGGCCGAGGTGGAAAAGCTGATCAGCTGGACCAATGCCGAACAGCTGACCGACTTTACGACGGACGCCGGCCTCGTCGGTGGCTGCGCCTTCGACAAATATGGCGAAGCGATCTCGGAAGAAGACATGGGCAAGGCGCTCGGCGCCGATGCGGTGATCTTCGGCGCCGTGGGCGGTCCCAAGTGGGACAAGGTGCCCTATGACAAGCGTCCGGAAGCTGGTCTCCTCCGTCTGCGCAAGGACCTGCAGCTCTTTGCCAATCTCCGTCCGGCGATCTGCTACCCGGCGCTGGCCGATGCCTCTGCGCTCAAGCGCGAGATCGTCGAAGGCCTCGATATCCTGATCGTGCGCGAGCTCACCGGTGGCGTCTATTTTGGCGAGCCCAAGGAAATCACGGATCTCGGTAACGGCCAGAAGCGCGCCGTCGACACGCAGGTCTACGAGACTTATGAGATCGACCGCATCTGCCGTGTCGCCTTCGATCTGGCGCGCACCCGCAACAAGCTGGTGCATTCGGCCGACAAGAAGAACGTCATGAAGTCGGGCGTGCTGTGGGACGAAGTCGCCCATGCGGTGGCAGCCGACTATAGCGACGTGCACTTCCAGCATATCCTGGCTGACAACTGCGCCATGCAGCTGGTGCGCAATCCCAAGCAGTTCGACGTGATCGTCACCGATAACCTCTTTGGCGACATTCTCTCGGACGCCGCCGCGATGCTGACCGGCTCGCTCGGCATGCTGCCGTCGGCCTCGCTCGGCGCACCGGACGCCAAGGGTCAGCGCAAGGCGCTCTACGAGCCGGTCCACGGTTCGGCGCCGGACATTGCCGGCAAGGGCATCGCCAACCCCATCGCCATGCTGGCGAGCTTTGCCATGGCGCTGCGCTACTCGTTCAACATGGTCGAGCTGGCCAATCGCCTCGAAGGGGCCATCGCCGCCGTGCTCGGATCGGGCATGCGCACCGGCGACATCGCCCAGGACAACCGCAAGACCGTCGGCACCGAAGAAATGGGCGCCGCCATCCGCAAGGCGCTCGCGGCGTAGGCGGGCGAAATACCCTCTCCCCTCAAAAGGGGGAGAGGGTGTCGAGTTGCTGTATCGCTGCTCGACGTTCCCACCCCACCCACCGTCATCCTCGCGCTTGACGCGAGGACCCATCTCTCCCACCTGATCCAATCATCGCGACGTGGCTGGCGGTGCAGAAGCTCGAGTAGCCCCCTCTCTGCTGCGACTACGCTTTGCTCATCGCAAAGCTAGTCTCGCAGTCTCCCCC
>JACDQI010000248.1 GCA_015657675.1 Devosia sp. | reverse complement strand
GACCTGATCCGCGGAGAGCATTATGGCCAGCGGCCATCGTCGAGTGCCGCATCCAAAGGCCGGACACATGGCAGCTCCGACCAGCGACAGTGCAACAGGTCTACAAAGCCCTTGCCAACACGGAGCCGTCCTGCGCCAGAACTACAAGGCGCTGATCGAGGCCCATGCGGTCAACGTTATCGGGCCCGATCCCTGCGATGTCGGCGGCCTCGCCGAAATCAAGTGGATTGCCGAATACGCCGATCTGCGCGGCATCGCCATGGCGCCGCACGTCACCGCCAACGGTATTATCGGCCTCGCCGCGCTGATCCAGGTCTGCGCCACCATGCCCGACAACCTGATCGCCTTCGAGTATCCGGCCCGCTTCGAGCCGTTCTGGTACGACATCACCGAAGGCTTTGACGAAATGCCGGTCAAGGGCGGCCTGATCACCGTTCCGGATCGGCCGGGCCTGGGCGTCAACCTGATCGCAAGGAAGCCAAGAAGTACCTGACGGACGGGGATTCCGACTTCTTCGATTGATATTGTCGGCCGGCTGTCCGTCGCGGGTGGCCGGCCGCTTCTTTCTGCCGGACGAAGCGATTACCCTTGCGAGAGCGGGGAGTCGCGGTGAACTAGGACAAGCAGGGCAGGGCAGCAGGACGAGCGGCGCGGCTGTTGCGGCCGGTCTACTTTTTTCTCGGTCTCGCCTGCGTGGCGCTCGGCATTGTCGGTGCCTTCCTGCCGCTGATGCCCTCGACGATCTTTCTAATCCTTGCCGCCTGGTGCTTTGCCTGCTCGTCGAGGCGGCTCGAGGCCTGGCTGCTACAGCACAAGCGCTTCGGCCCGATCCTCCGCGCCTGGCGCGACGAGCGGGCCATTCCGCGACGGGCCAAGATTCTTGCCTGCACCGGCATGACGCTGGGCTTTGACATCTTCCTCCTGGGCGCGCGCCGGGGCCTCGGCTGCTGGCTGCCGTGTTCCTCGGCCTCGTTGCCTGCGCCGCCTATGTCCTCAGCCGGCCCGAACCTAGCCGTTAGGCCCGCTCGAGGCCGATGGCGATGCCCTGACCGACCCCGACGCACATGGTGGCGAGCGCCCGGCGTTTCCCCGTCAGCGAGAGTTCGAGCGCGGCGGTGCCGATAATGCGCGCGCCAGACATGCCCAGCGGATGGCCGAGCGCGATGGCGCCACCATTGGGGTTGACGCGGGGATCGTCTTCTTCGAGGCCGAGGCCACGCAGCACCGCGATGCCCTGACTGGCAAAGGCCTCGTTGAGTTCGACGACATCGAAATCGACGGGCGTCAGTCCGAGCCGGGCGCAGAGCTTCTGCGTAGCGGGAACCGGCCCCACGCCCATGATCCGCGGCGGCACGCCGGCGCTGGCACCTCCGAGGATGCGGGCCATCGGGGTGAGGCCATGACGCTTTGCCGCCGCCTCGGAACAGACGATCAGCGCCGCGGCGCCGTCATTGACCCCCGATGCATTGCCGGCGGTCACGGTGCCGTTGGGAAACAGCGGGCGGAGCTTGGCCAGAGTGGCCATGCTGGTGCCGGCGCGCGGATGCTCGTCCGTGTCGATGACGATCGGTTCGCCCTTCTTTTCCGGCAGGGTGACCGGGACGATCTCATGTGCAAGGCGCCCGGCTGCCTGGGCGGCGACGGCCCTGGTCTGGCTGCGGACGGCAAAGGCATCCTGCGCCTCGCGGGTCACGCCGAATTCTCGCGCGACGTTCTCGCCGGTCTCCGGCATGGAATCGGTGCCGTGGAGAGACTGCATCTCTGGGTTGACGAAGCGCCAGCCGATGGTGGTGTCGTAAATCTCGGCGCTGCGGGAGAAGGCCGACTCGGCCTTGGGCAGCACGAATGGCGCGCGGCTCATCGATTCGACCCCACCGGCAATGATCAGATCGGCTTCGCCCGCCTTGATGGCCCGCGCCGCCGAGAGAACTGCGTCCATGCCTGAGCCGCAGAGGCGGTTGATGGTGGTGCCCGATACTCCGACCGGCAGGCCGGCGAGGAGCAGGCTCATGCGGGCGACGTTGCGATTGTCCTCGCCGGCCTGGTTGGCGCAGCCGAAAATGACATCGTCCACCGCCTCCCATTCCACCGCGGCGTGCTCGGCCAGCAGCGCTCGCATTGGTACGGCGCCGAGATCGTCGGGACGGACGGCAGCAAGGACGCCGCCAAAGCGACCGATGGCAGTGCGGCGATAGGCACAGATGAAGGCTTCGGCCATGCTCAGAGCTCCGGAGCGACGAGGTCGCCGACAGCTTCGGGAACCAGCAATTCGGCGCCGGTCAGCGACTGCAGTTCGTCGAGGCTGAGCGAGGGCAGCTTTTCGCGCAGCACGAAGCGGCGCTGCTCGATGTCGATGACGGCAAGGCTGGTATAGACGCGGGTGACGCAGCCGACGCCGGTCAGCGGCAGGCTGCAGCGCTTGACCAGCTTGGGCTTGCCGTCCTTGGTGACATGATCGGTGATCACGGCAACGCGTTTGGCACCATGTACAAGATCCATTGCCCCGCCCACCGCCGGCACGCCCTTGGGGCCTGTGCTCCAGTTGGCGAGGTCGCCGTTTTCGGCGACTTCATAGGTACCGAGGATGGCGACGTCGAGATGACCGCCGCGCACCATGGCAAAGCTGTCGGCATGGTGGAAGAAGGCCGCCCCTGGGCGCAGCGTCACCGCGCGCTTGCCGGCATTGATCAGATCCCAGTCCTCTTCGCCGGCTGGCGGCGCCTCGCCGAAATTGAGGATGCCGTTCTCGGTGTGGAAGATCGCCTGCCGGCCGGGCGGCTGGAACTTGGCGACCATTTCGGGAAAGCCGATGCCGAGGTTCACATAGGCGCCGTCTTCGATGTCCTGGGCGGCGCGCCAGGCGATCTGGGCGTTGGAGAGCTTGGCACTCATGGGTAGGCCACTCCGGCGCGGATCAGCGCCTCTTCCTGTTGCGGGTCGCTGACTTCGACGATGGCATCGACAAAGACCCCAGGGGTGACGACATGCTCCGCATCGATCGAGCCGGGCGCAACGATGCGAGTGGCCTGCACCACGGTTCGGGCAGCCGCGGCGGCCATCATCGGCGAGAAATTGCGCGCCGCCTTGCGATAGGTGAGATTGCCCTGCCGGTCGGCGAGCTCGGCTTTGATCAGCGCCACATCGGCCTTGAGCCAGCGCTCCTGCACGTACATGCGGCCATCGAATTCGGCGACGGGCTTGCCCTCGGCAAGGTCGGTGCCGTAGCTCGTGGGCGTGTAGAAGGCCGGGATGCCGGCGCCACCGGCGCGGATGCGCTCGGCGAGCGTCCCCTGCGGCACCAGTTCGAGCCCGATTTCGCCGGCCTGATACTTGTCGCTGAAGGCGCGCGGATCCGACGAGCGCGGGAACGAGCAGACCATTTTGGCCACCATGCCGGCATCGATCATCGCCGCGATGCCGATGCGGCCATTGCCGGCATTGTTGTTGACCACGGTGAGATTTTTCGGG
>JACDQI010000247.1 GCA_015657675.1 Devosia sp. | reverse complement strand
TCATCCCTGCGAAAGCAGGGGTTCATTTATCAGATTGCGCTGGCTTGAGATGGATCCCTGCGGTTGCAGCGATGACATCGCGTTCTGGGTTGTCACTTGATGAAACGAAACCGCACCATGCGCGCAGCAACCCCTGACCCCTCCCCGCGAGGCGGAGGGAGACACATCGGCCGGGGTGTCGCTCGATGAGCACACGTCAAACCGCCGTATCCCTGCAGAAAGTGTCGCGCCATTTCGGCGCCGTGCGGGCGATGGAGTCCGTGGACCTTGATGTCGGTGAGGGCGAGTTCTTTGCCATGCTGGGGCCCTCGGGCTCGGGCAAGACCACGTGCCTCCGACTGATTGCCGGGTTCGAACAGCCGACATCGGGGACCATCAGGATTTTCGGCGAGGCGGTGGAGGGCGTGCCGCCCTACCGGCGCAACGTCAACACCGTGTTTCAGGACTATGCGCTGTTTCCGCATCTCAATGTGCGGGACAACGTCGCCTTTGCGCTGATGCTGCGCAAGGTGGAGAAGGCCGAGCGCTATCGCGCTGCCGAGGCGGCGCTCGAGATGGTCAAACTCTCGGGCTATGGCGACCGCAAGCCGGGGCAGCTCTCGGGCGGCCAGCGGCAGCGCGTGGCGCTGGCCCGCGCCATCGTCAACAAGCCCAAGGTGCTGCTGCTCGACGAGCCTCTCGGTGCGCTGGACCTCAAGCTCCGCGAGCAGATGCAGGAAGAGCTCAAGGCGCTGCAGAAGACGCTCGGCATCACCTTCATTTTCGTGACGCACGACCAGGGCGAAGCGCTCTCGATGGCCGACCGCGTCGCCGTGTTCAACGCCGGCGGTATCATGCAGGTGGGGACGCCCGAGGATATCTACCGCCGGCCGCGCACCCGCTTTGTCGCCGACTTCGTCGGCTCGGCCAACATCATGCCGCCCGAGTTCGTGCAAAGCGTCATCGGTACATCGCAATGGGCGAGCCTCAGGCCCGAAGCGCTGCATGTCATCAAGGCCGGCGGCGGCGCCTCGGCACTCACTGGCGTGGTCACCTCGCGCAGCTACATGGGTTCGACCACCCGCCTAGCCATCGATCTCAAGGGCCTGAAGCTGCATGCCGTGGTGCCAGCGACCGACGATGTGCCGGCGGAGGGCGACAGCGTCACCATCGGCTTTGCCAAGGATGCGCTGAACCTCCTGGAGTCCGAGGCGTGACGAGCCTGGCGCACACCGGCGCGATCCTCCCCAACCAGCGCGGCTGGCTGGGCAACGTGTCGGACCATTTCTGGCGCCGGCCGGGGCTCCTGATCTTCCTGATGCTGGTGCCGGCTCTGCTCTGGCTGGGCATCGTCTATCTCGGCTCGCTGCTGGCGCTGCTGCTGCAGAGCTTTTTCTCGATCGACGAGTTCTCCGGGCTGATCAAGCACGAGCTGACGCTCAAGACCTATGGCGAGCTGTTCAAGCCGCAGAACCTCGACATCATTGTCCGCACCACGCTGATGGCCGGGATCGTCACGCTGGCCTCGGCAGTGATCGCCTTCCCCATCGCCTACATGGCGGCGCGCTACGCGCGGGGGAAATGGAAGGCGCTGTTCTACCTCGGTATCATGCTGCCGCTCTGGGCGAGCTATCTGGTGAAAGTCTATGCCTGGAAGCTGATCCTCGCCAAGGAAGGCATCCTCAACTGGATGTTCGAGAAGTTGGGCCTCACTTGGCTGCTCGAGGGCTGGCTGGCACTGCCATTGATCGGGGGCAACTCGCTGTCGATCAGCTATACCGGCACGTTCCTGGTGTTCCTCTACGTCTGGATGCCGTTCATGATCCTGCCGATCCAGGCGGCGATCGAGCGCGTGCCGACCAACCTGCTGGACGCCGCGGCCGATCTCGGCGCCACGCCGCGCCAGAGCTTCTGGAAGGTGCTGTTCCCGCTGGCCCTGCCGGGGATCATCGCCGGCTCGATCTTCACCTTCTCGCTGACGCTGGGCGACTACATCATTCCCCAGATCGTCGGCAATTCGCAGTTCTTCATCGGCCAGGCGGTCTATTCGCACCAGGGCACGGCGGGCAACATCCCGCTGGCGGCGGCCTTTACGGTGGTGCCGATCCTGATCATGGGCGTCTACCTATGGCTCGCCAAACGCGCGGGGGCATTCGATGCGCTCTGAAAACCGCGCCCCCCTCGGCCTCAAAGTCGCTGCCGCGGCGGGCCTGCTCTTCATGCTGGCGCCGCTGGCGCTGATCTTTCTTTATGCTTTCTCGACCGAGGACCGGACCTATGCCTGGCCGCCGCCGGGGCTGACGCTCGACTGGTTCGCGGTGACCTGGAACCGGCGCGACGTATGGGAAGCGCTGACGCTCTCGGTGCAGGTGGCGGCAGTGTCGACGGTAATCGCGCTGATCTTTGGCACGCTGATTGCCGCAGCAGTGTCGGGCACGAAGTTCTTCGGCCGCGAGACCATCTCTCTGCTGGTGATCCTGCCGATCGCACTGCCCGGCATCATCACCGGCATCTCGCTGCGCTCGGCCTTCAACCTGATGGACATCCCGTTTTCGTTCTGGACGATCGTCCTGGGGCACGCCACCTTCTGTATCGTGGTGGTCTACAACAATGCCGTGGCGCGGTTCCGCCGCCTGCATGGCTCGCTGGTCGAGGCCGCAATGGACCTCGGCGCCGACGGTTTCCAGACCTTTCGGTATGTCATCCTGCCCAACCTGGGCACGGCGCTGCTGGCCGGCGGCATGCTGGCCTTTGCGCTCAGTTTCGATGAGGTGATCGTCACCACCTTCACCGCCGGCCAGCAGCAGACGCTGCCGATCTGGATGCTTGAAGAACTGATCCGTCCGCGTCAGCGGCCGGTGACCAATGTGGTGGCGATGGTGGTGGTGCTGGTCACCTTCCTGCCCATCCTCGCAGCCTTCTACCTGACCCGTGGCGGCGAGCAATCGACCGCCGGCATGGGCAAATAGTTTCGTTTCCGGGAGAGAACCATGGATACCCAGATGCTGATCGGCGCGCAGTTCCAGGCGGGCACCGAGACCGCCGAAGAGGTGCTGAACCCGCGCACCGGCGCCCTGATCAAGGGCCTGCCTGAAGCTTCGCTCAGCCAGCTCGACGCCGCCGTGACGGCTGCCGAGAAAGCCTTCGTCACCTGGTCGCGCACCACGCCGGCGCAGCGCTCGAACTATCTGCTGAAAATCGCACAGGCCATCGAGGACGATGCCGACGGCTTTGCGGCGCTCGAGGCGCTCAACTGCGGCAAGCCGATCAATGCGGTGCGCAATGACGAGATCCCGGCGATCGTTGACTGCTGGCGCTTCTTCGCCGGTGCAGTGCGCAATATGCACGGCGCCATCGCCGGCGAATATCTCCCCGGTCACACCTCGATGATCCGCCGCGACCCGATCGGCATCGTCGCTCGATCGCGCCGTGGAACTATCCGCTGATGATGATGGCCTGGAAGCTGGCGCCGGCGCTCGCGGGCGGCAACACCGTGGTCTACAAGCCCTCCGAGCAGACGCCGCTGACCGCGCTGAAACTGGCCAAAGTCTTCGCCGACGTGCTGCCCGAAGGCGTGGTGAACGTCGTGCTCGGCCGCGGCGAGAGCGTCGGCAATGCGCTGATCAACCACCCCAAGGTCAACATGATCTCGATCACCGGCGACGTCGCCACCGGCAAGAAGGTGCTGCAGGCGGCCGCCAAGTCGGTCAAGCGCACGCATCTCGAGCTGGGCGGCAAAGCCCCGGTCATCGTCTATGACGACGCCGACCTCGACGCCGTGGTCAACGGCCTCCGGGCTTTCGGCTACTACAATGCCGGCCAGGACTGCACGGCCGCCTGCCGCATCTATGCCGGCCCGAAAATCCACGACAAGCTCGTCGCCGATCTTTCGGCCGCCGTCTCGACCATCCAGTTCAACCAGCAGGACGATACGCTCAACGAGATCGGACCGCTGATCTCCAAGCGCCAGCGCGACCGGGTGGCCAGCTTTGTCGAACGCGCCTCGGAGCTGCCGCACATCCAGATCACCACGGGCGGGCATCTCTCCGGCGACAAGGGCTTTTACTACGAGCCGACGGTGATCGCCGGCGCGCTGCAGGCCGACGAGATCGTGCGCCGCGAGGTGTTCGGTCCGGTGGTGTCGATCACCCGCTTCACCGATCCGGAAGACGCTCTGGCCTGGGCCAATGACAGCGACTATGGCCTCGCCTCCTCGGTCTGGACCAAGGATATTGACAAGGCCATGCAGACCGCTGCCCGGCTGCAGTACGGCTGCACCTGGATCAACACGCACTTCATGCTGGTCAACGAGATGCCGCATGGCGGGCTGAAGCAGTCCGGCTACGGCAAGGACATGTCGGCCTACGCGCTCGAGGACTACACCGCGGTACGCCACGTGATGATCAATCACGGGTAGTACCACTCCCTCGTCCGGGCAACGCGGAGCGCGCCCTACACACCGTCATCCCCGGGCTTGACCCGGGGGACCCATCTCTCAACCGCGCAGC
>JACDQI010000246.1 GCA_015657675.1 Devosia sp. | reverse complement strand
CCCTCGATCTGGGCGTCGCGGCGCCATCGTCTCTGGGGGGCAGGCGATGCGCGGCGTTTCGGGCGGCGCCGGTGAATTCGGCCATGTCGTGCTCGATCCGGACGGACCGCCCTGCCGCTGCGGCAATCGCGGCTGCATCGAGGTTTATGCGAGCTTTCGCGGCCCGCTGGAGGAAGCGGAGAGGCATTTCGGCCGGTCGCTGCGGATCACTGATGTGGCTGAGATGGCCATTGCTGGCGACCCCTTCTGCATCGAACTGGTGCAGCGGGCCGGCAGTATTGGCGGACATGGCCTGGGCATCATCGGGTCGGTGCTCAATCCGCCGCTCGTCGTGGTCAGCGGACGACTGGCGATGACCGGCGACATCCTGATCGCGCCGCTTGCAGAGAGTTTTGAGCGCCATACATTGATCAAACGCGCCGACGTGCCCGAGGCTACACGTACCATCATCCGCGCCAGTCAGTTCACCGACAATGGCGCCTGCATTGGTGCGGTGGGGCTGGTGCTCCGCCACCACGGACAACTCAATTGAGCTAGAGGCCCAGGCGGTCCTTGAGGGCGTACCACCATGACCCGAGCGTCGAGTATTGCGCGCGGAACATGCGGCCGCCCGGGAAGGGGATCCAGGGCAGGCTGGCGAAGGTATCGAAGCGCGTCAGGTCGCCGCGAATGGCTTCCGACAGGATTTTGCCGAAGAGGTGCGAGCCGGTGACGCCGTGGCCGCTGTAGCCATGCGCGAAGTAGATGTTGTTGCCCAGCCGGCCCATCTGCGGAACGCGTGAGAAAGAGAGGGCGAAGTTGCCGCTCCAGGCATAGTCGATGGCGACATCGGCGAGCTGCGGAAACACCTTGTCGAGGTTGGGACGGAGCTTTTTCACCACATCGGCCGGATCGGTGCCACCATAGACGACACCGCCGCCGAAGATCAGCCGATGGTCGGCGCTGAGGCGGAAGTAGTCGAGGATGTAGCGCACGTCCTCAACGCACATGCCGGTCGGCAGCAGTTGCGCCGCCCGCTCGGCGCCAAGTGGCGCGGTGGCCATCATCTGGGTTGAGACCGGCATCACCCGGGCGGTGAGTTCCGGCACGACATCGCCGAGATAGGCGTTGCCGCAGACGATGGCGACGTTGGCAATCACCTTGCCGCTGGCAGTTGTCACCACGGCCTTGCCGCCGCCCTGGGAGACCGAGGTCACTGGGCAGTGTTCGTAGATCACGCCGCCCAGACCCTCTAGCGCCCGAGCTTCGCCGAGGACGAGGTTGAGCGGGTGCATGTGGCCGCCCGAATGGTCGATCATGCCACCGGCGTAGACATTGCTGCCGATATGGGTGCGGATGGCTAGGGCGTCGAGCAGTTCGTGGTCGTCCATGCCGAAGCGGCGCCACAGGGCCTGCTTGGCCTCGAGTTCGGCCATGTGCTTGGCGGTGTAGGCCGCGTAGATGTTGCCGCGGCGCAGGTCGCAGTCGATGCCGTAGCGATCGACCCAGTCGTAGATTACGCGCGCGCCCTCCTGCACCAGACCGCCGACGAACTCGACCGTCTTGGCGCCGTAGCGGCGTTCGATGGTACCGAGGCTGGCATTGAGGCCGTTGACCACCTGGCCGCCGTTGCGGCCGGAGGCGCCCCAGCCGACGGCAGCGCCCTCGACGACCACGACCTTGAAGCCGGCTTCGGCCAGGTGCAGTGCCGACGAAAGTCCGGAATAGCCGGCGCCGACGACGGCGATATCGGCCGTGACATCGCCCTGCAGTTGCACGGGCGTGCGGACGATGTTGCGCGAGGCAGCGTAGTAGCTGGGCGGATAGGCGCGTCGCCGGCATAACTCTTGACCGCCATCACACGATCTCCAGGTACGCGCTGAACTCGAGGTCGGAGACCTGGGAGGCAAAGCCGGCGATCTCCTGCCGTTTGCAGGCAACGAACATCGATTGCAGTACCGGATCAAAAATGCGCGGGATCATGTCGCCGTCTTCGAAAGCGTTGACGGCCGAGGCCCAGTCGGCCGGCAGTTTTGGCAGTCGTTCGGAATAGGCGCGGCCAGCGAAGGGTTTTGGCGGCTTCTTTTCGTCCTCTATGCCGACAAGGGCGGCGCCGAGGATACCGGCAAGCACGAGGTATGGGTTGGCATCGGCGCCGGCGACGCGATGCTCGATGCGGCGGGCTTTGGGATTGCCGCCAGGGATGCGAATGGCGGTGGTGCGGTTTTCGTAGCCCCAGGAGATGGCGCTCGGCGCGTGAGTATCGGGTCGCAGTCGGCGGTAGGAGTTGAAGTGCGGGGCAAAGACCAGGGTGGATTCCGCCATGCCGGCGAGTAGCCCGCCGACGGCATGGTGCATGATCTCGGATCCCGAGTCTGTGCCATCATCGAAGATGTTGTTGCCGGCGAGGTCGTTGATAGAAAAATGGACATGAAAGCCGTTGCCGGAGCGCGCGCCGTAGGGCTTGGCCATGAATGTGGCGACCAGCTTATGCTTGCGGGCGACGCCCTTGACGATCCGCTTGAACAGCACGGCGTCGTCGGCGGCCTTCAGAGCATCGGTATGCAGCAGGTTGATCTCAAACTGGCCAATGCCGTTTTCGGCGACGGCGGTGTCGGCCGGAACGTTCTGTTCTTCGCATTGCAGGTAGACGTCGCGGAAGAATTCGCCAAAATCCTCCAGCTCGTCGAGCGAGAGGATGGCGTCGGAATCGAGGCGCTTGCCGGTATAGGGCGAAATGGGCGGAACGGCGGAGTCCGCCTCCGGGTCGACAAGATAGAACTCGAGTTCGGTAGCGGCGACGGGCTGGAGCCCAAGTTCGGCATAGCGCCGGACGATGCTAGCCAGCGCCTGGCGCGGATCGCCGAGGAAGGGGGTGCGGGCATCCTGGAAGAGCCAGAGCGGCACCATGGCGCTCGGGCGTGCCGTCCAGTTGATGGGCAGCGCACCGCGGCCGGTAGTGGCGCAGATGCCGTCGGTGTCACCGCCGGAAAAGACCATCGGGTTGCCCACGATATCCTCGCCCCAGACGTCGACGCCGACAATGGAGAGAGGCATGCGGATGCTATTTTCGGCGATCCGGCGTGCCTGTTCTATGGGGATGCGCTTGCCGCGCATGATGCCGTTGAGGTCGCATACGGCGGTATGCAGCACTTCGACCTGTGGGTGATCGGCCAACCAGGCGACGATATCGGTGTTATCGTTTTCAGAAGACATGCCTAATCATGGCCTTTTGCTATTGCGCTGGGCAACCCTAGCAGGTGTGGCTCGCTTATGGGAGATTGCTGCCTTGTCGCGCCGGAGTGAAGCAGAGATATGACTGACCAACTACCTGTCATCGGGGTGATCGCCTGCGGTCGACAGATCGAGGGTGAAGCCGGCCAGGCCGTGAAAAACCGCTATCTGGATGCGGTCGAGCACCACGCCAACGCAATTCCGCTGATGGTGCCGTCCAATCAGGATGTGACGCATGCTGCGGCCATTATCGGGCGGCTCGATGCGATACTGCTGACGGGCAGCACGTCCAATATTGCGCCGCGCCGCTATGGATCAGCAGCCGAGCATAGGGCGCCGCATGATCCGGGCCGAGATGACTTCTCGGCTGCACTGATCCACGCGGCGATTGCTGCGGGCAAGCCGCTTTTTGGCATCTGCCGAGGGTTGCAGGAGATCAATGTGGCGTTGGGTGGTACGCTTGTCGACCTCCGCGAAAAGGGTGATCGGTCGCTGACGCATCACGCAGCTGAAGATGCCGACCGCGATTCAACGTTTGGGCATATGCACGCGGTCGACCTAGCCCCCAGCGGCATGCTCGCGCGATTGAGCGGCGGTACACACTGGTCGGTCAACAGTGTGCACTACCAAGCCATCGACAGACTCGCACCCGGACTGGTCGCCAACGCGACGAGCCCAGATGGCGTCATCGAAGCCGTGTGGGCAACAGGCAGCTCTGCGCCCGTCCTCGCCGTGCAGTGGCACCCGGAGTGGCAAGCCGACGCCCGAGCGCATGATATGGCGTTCTGGCGCTATGTGGGCCAGGCCGCACGCGGCTCCTACCTTCCCCATACCCTGGAGACGCAGCCATGACTCAGTTCGATACGCGGCTTTTGATCGGCGACGCGTTCGTTGCAGGCGAGGGCGCGGTGGAGACCGCATTTGAGCCGGCGTTGGGTGTGCCCCTCGCCACGGTGGCGTCGGCAAGCCCGGCTCAGGTGGACGATGCGGTACGTGCCGCGCATGGGGCCTACAAGGCCTGGGCGCGGCAGACGCCCAAGCAACGCAGCGCCGCGCTGTTCCGGATCGCGGCGCTGATCGAGGAACGTGCACCAGCGCTGGCGGCGATTGAATCGCGCAATGCTGGCAAGCCGCTGCGCTATGTGCGCGCTGGCGAGATTGCCAATGTGGTCGACGTGTTCCGGTTTTTCGGCACGGCGGTTCGCAATATGCCGGCGACCGCGGCCGGCAACTACCGATCGGACAAGTTTACCAGCCTGATACGGCGTGACCCGGTCGGGGTGATCGCGCAAATCGCGCCGTGGAACTATCCACTGCTGATGGCGGCCTGGAAGATTGCGCCGGCGATTGCGGCGGGCAATGCGGTGGTCATCAAACCGTCGGAATACACGCCGCTGAGCCTGATCGCACTGGGGCAGATTTTTGCAGAGGTGCTGCCGCCGGGCGTAGTCAACATCGTCTGCGGCAACGGTCAGGATGTAGGGCAGGCGCTGATCTCGCATGACCTGGTGCGGATGATCTCGCTGACCGGTGACGTCCGCACGGGGCGTGCCGTGCTGCAGGCGGCGGCGGGACCGATGATCAAGCGAACGCATCTGGAACTGGGCGGCAAGGCGCCGGTGATCGTTGCAGCAGATGCGGATCTCGACAAGCTGGTGGAGACGCTGCGCGAAGCGAGCTTTTACAATGCCGGGCAGGACTGCACGGCGGCCTGCCGGATTTTCGCCGATCGTTTTGTCGTTCAATCGCTGACCGACAAGCTGCAGGATATGGTCGAGAGCCTGACCTATGGCAGACCGGATCGTGATGATGTCGAGTTCGGCCCGGTGATCAGCGCGCGTCAGCAGGAGCGGGTTGCGGGCTTTGTCGATCGGGCCCGTGCCGCTGGTGCTGAAATCATACAAGGCGTACCGGCCGAGACCGAGGGCTATTTCTATCCGCCAACCCTGGTTTCGGCGCCTATCGATGCCGAGATCGTTCAAAAGGAAGTCTTCGGCCCCGTACTCAGCATCACCCCGTTCGATGGGCTTGATACGGCAGTCGAGTGGGCCAATGCTTCAGAGTATGGGCTCGCCTCCTCGATCTGGAGCCGCGATGCCGAGGTTGCGCTTTCGGTTGCCAATGCCCTCGAGTACGGCGTTACCTGGATCAACACCCATGGGGTGATGGCGACGGAAATGCCGCATGGGGGCATGAAGAACTCGGGCTACGGCTCGGACCTCTCGATGCAGTCGCTGCTCGACTATTCGCAGGTGCGGCACCTGATGTTCGGTTGACGCGCGGAGCCGCTTGATCTCAAGGCGGCTTGCCGATCAACATGGCGCTCCAGCCCTGTTCCGGTGCGCCATGTTCGATCTTGTCATCCGCAATGCCAACCTTCCCGACGGTCGCACTGGTATCGATATCGCCATAGCGGGCGGGCGTATCGCTGCGGTGGAAGCCGGGATCACGGCGGAGGCCGGCCAGTTGATCGACGCCAGCGGACGTCTGGTGTCGCCGCCTTTCGTTGATCCGCATTTCCACATGGACGCGACGCTGTCGCTCGGGCTGCCGCGAATGAACCGCTCGGGCACGTTGCTCGAGGGCATCGCGCTCTGGGGCGAGTTGCGGCCGACGCTGACGCGCGAGGCGTTGGTGGAGCGGGCGCTGCGCTATTGCGACCTGGCGGTGACGCAGGGGCTACTTGCCATCCGCACGCATGTCGATACCAGTGATCCGCGGCTGGTCACAGTGGAAGCGATGCTTGAGGTGCAGGAGCGGGTTGCGCCCTACATCGACCTGCAGCTCGTCGCCTTCCCACAAGACGGTTATTTCCGCGCGGCGGACGGGGTAAGCGCGCTTGATCGGGCGCTGGACATGGGCGTCGATATCGTCGGCGGTATTCCGCATTTCGAGCGGACGATGGCGGACGGCGCGGCCTCGGTGGAGGCGCTCTGCCGCATCGCGGCCGATCGGGGGCTGCCTGTCGACATGCATTGCGACGAAACCGACGATCCGCTGTCGCGCCATATCGAGACGCTGGCGGCACAGACGGTGCGGTTCGGGCTGCAGGGTCGGGTGGCGGGGTCGCATCTGACATCGATGCACTCGATGGACAATTACTATGTGTCCAAGCTGATCCCGCTGATCGCGGAGGCGCGGATGCATGCGATCGCCAACCCGCTGATCAACATCATGCTGCAGGGCCGGCACGATACCTATCCCAAGCGGCGCGGCATGACGCGAGTGCCTGAACTCCTGGCGGCCGGCGTCAATGTCGCCTTCGGGCATGACTGCGTGATGGACCCCTG
>JACDQI010000026.1 GCA_015657675.1 Devosia sp. | reverse complement strand
TAGCCCGCCGCCGTCTCGCGATCGAGCGAACCCGCAACCGTCACTTCGCCCGTGGTGGGATCGATGGCGAACCTGCCGCCGGCATCATTCGACAAGCTATAGCTAACTGTGGCCGTACCATCGGCATCCGACGCAAACGCCGTGATGCCAACACTCGTCCCAACCGCAGCGTTCTCGTTAACCATGTTCGCCGCAGCGTCGGCGTCAGAAACGGCAGACACCACCACTTCGTTCACGTCGTTGATGGCAATCGCATAGGTCATTGTCGCAACCGAGCCGTCGCTCGAGGTCGCTGTCACTTCGATCGCATAGTGGTCGACGCTCTCGAAATCCAGCGCGCCCGCAACGGTGACTTCGCCTGTCACCGCATCGATGGAAAAGAGCCCGCCCGCGTCGTCCGAAAGGCTATAGGTGACGCGATCGGCCGCGTCGGCGTCGCTGGCCAGCGCCGTGATCCCGACGCGGCTGCCGACTGCGGCGTTTTCGTCGACCGCATTTCCGGACGTATCGGCATCGCTCAGAGCGGAAATCGAATAGAGGTTGGGCGCCGGCCCCGCTGCCGTTTTAGGCGCAATATCGGCGGGCTCTTCCTCGGCCGCCGGAGCCTCTCCCTCAGCCTGGGCACTCTGCACCACCGCCTCGCGAGCAGGCCCGCTCGGGCGCCCGGCATCGGTTGTTTCGCTGCTGGCGACAAAGCCTCCAGAACGACTGGCCTCACGACCCGCGACGGCTTCTGGCGCATCGACCGGCAAAGCCGAAACAACTGCATCTGCAGGTTGGGGCGCAGCGGCCAGTACCGGGGAAAGCTCGGCGTCGCTGCCACCGGCAAATGCCGGCGCTGCAGCCTCCGCGACGGGTGCAACAGTCTGCTGCGCCGGTGCGAGGCCCTCGGTCGGCGCACCGCCCGTCTCGGCGGCTACGGTCTTGTCGAACGCATAAAACAGCGACATGCCGGTGGCGACGGCAGCGACGCCGCTGGCATTGGCATTGGATTGGTTCGGATCGACACGGGCGGCCGTCGCCCCGGATTTCTGGGCGGAGGAAGCCGAATTCTGGGCGCGCGAGTCCTCTCGGGCCTCGGCAAGAACCGAACTCAGAACGCGTTCACTATCCATCAGGCAAGCCCCCGCATAATTGACGGAGCCTTACACCTGAAGGCTTTCAGTTCCGTTGCCGGGATTGGCTCAAAATGCGTGGAAGTCCCGGACTTCCGGGCAAAACGTCAGGTTTGTACACCCTCTGTTTACCGTCGCCTCAACTATTCTGGGCAGGCCGTCGGGCTGGCTACCGGCGCTACCAGTTGGCGATCCGGCCGTCACCCAACACCGACTCCAAGGCCGGAATGACCTCCGGTTTGAACGGATAACGGGCCGCTGCGACTTCATCGATCTCGATGCCGAGGCCAGGTGCATCGGACACCATCCAGGCGTGGTCCTTGAGCTGCAGCGGATAGGTCGAGCAGATCTCCTCGAACCACGGCACGAGGCCGACCGCTTCCTCCTGGATGACAAAATTGGTCGTTGCCGTGTCGAAAGCCAGCGCCACCGCGCCTGCCACCGGCCCCATCGGGTTGTGGGGACATACCCCCATATGCGCCGCTTCGGCGATCGCCGCGATCTTCCGGCCGCCAGAAATCCCCATGCAATGGGCAAGATCGGGCTGGATGTAGGCCACCGCCCGAGTCTCGGCGATGTCGGCGAATTCGCGCAGCGTGAAGAGTCGCTCGCCGGTCGCCAGCGGGCAGTTCACCCGACGGGCAACATCGGCCATCGCCGCCGCGTCGCCGGGCTGGATGACTTCCTCACAGAACAGTGGCTTTATCGGCGCAATGGCGTTGATGTAGGCGATGGCGGCATCCAGCGAATCAGGCCGCCCGTGGAAGTCGGTCATGATGTCGACCCCGTCGCCAACCCGCTCGCGCACCGCCGCTGCCAGCTTTTCGACATGCTTGACGGCGCGCAGCGGCGCGTCATAGCCGGTATAGGGCACAAAGCCGAGCTTGATCGCGTCATAGCCCATCTCGACCGTTTCCTGCACGGCATCGCAGAAGGCACTGATGTCGAGGTTGGAGACCTGCTTGCTGACGGCGCCGCGGCGCAGGTGAGTGTAGACGCGCACCTTGTCGCGAACTTTTCCGCCCAGCAACTGCCACACCGGCACACCCAGCGCTTTGCCCTTGATGTCCCACAGCGCCTGCTCGATGCCCGAGACGGCGGTAAGCCCGATCGAGCCCAGCGGCCAGAAAGAAAATCGCATCATCGCCTGCAGGATGTGCTCGATCCGCATCGGATCCTCACCCAGCACGAACGGCGCCAGGTCCTCGATCGCCCCGGTCACCGCCCGCGTCTTCCACTCCAGGGTCGCTTCGCCCCACCCATAGAGCCCGGGCTGGTCGGTCAGGACTTTCACGAAGATCCAGTTGCGGTGCACCGCGTTGACCACCACGGTCTCAATTTTCGTGATCTTCATGAATGTCCCTCTTCCTTAGTTCGGTGCGGCGGCACTGTCCGACGCTCGTATTGTCGGTATCTGCGATACCGGGCAGCCATCCCCAGGCCTTAGGCGACCTCGATTTCATTGGCTTCGAGGTAGGCGCGGTTCATCTCGATCCCCAGCCCCGGCTTCTTGTTGAGCTTGAGCGTGCCGTTCGAATTGTCGAGCGGGGTGTCGATGAAGGCGTCGTAGATCCCGAGGTTCCAGCGCGAGGTCTCGAGCTTGTAAAAGTTCGGCACCGTCATCATCACCTGGGCGCCGGCCACCACATTGATCGGCCCACCAGCGTCGTGCGGCGACACCGGGATGTAGTAAGCCTCGCAGAGGGTCGATATCTTCTTGAGTTCGGAAATCCCGCCGGTCCAGGTCACGTCCGGCATGATGTAATCGGCCAGACCCTGCTCGAGGATCGGTACGAAATCCCAGCGCGTATGGCCGCGTTCGCCCACCGAAATGGCGGCCGAGACCTTTTCACGAACCTGTCGTAGGGCGTTCACGCTCTCCGGCGGACAGGGCTCTTCGAACCAGTCGATATTCCCGGCCTCCTCGAGTGACCGACAGAGGCGGATGGCGGTCGGCACGTCGAAGCGGCCATGCGCATCGATGAGTATCTCCACGTCCGGACCTGCCGTCTCGCGAATGAGGGCCGTGAGTTCAGCGGCCTTGCGCTCGTCGGGGCGAGACATCTTGCCGTCGAGGTAGCCGTCCCGTTGTTCGCGGCTGCCCTGGTACGGGAACGGATCGAACTTGAGTGCTGTATGCCCTGAATCCACGATGGCGCGGATTTCGGCGACCACCCCTGCGTCGGACGTGAAGTTCGCCTGGTCGGGATGGGTGTAGAGCGCGATGTCTTCACGCACCGGCCCACCCAGCAGTTCGTAGATCGGCTGGCCCAGCGCCTTGCCGCGAATATCCCACAGGGCGATATCGATGGCGCTGACGCATTCGCAGGCCGCCCCGCGGCTGCCCATGTAGGTGAAGCTGCGGAAGGTCTTGTGCCAGAGCCGCTCGATATGCGCCGGGTCTTCGCCCACCAGGGCGTTACCCACTTGGCGCAGCATCGAGCACAGCGCACGGTTCGCAAGGCGGGTGGTGCTGGTAATCTCACCCCATCCCGAAATCCCTGCGTCGGTGGTCACTTCCACAAACAGGAACTCGCCCCAGTACGAGGCCGCTGTCTTGACCAGCCAGGGCCGTACGCCAGTGATCTTCATTTTGTTGCCGTTCCTTGTTGCATGCGAGCTGCCGGGCAGCCCATCTCAAAATTCGCTTCAGCCTGCGCGAGCCGCTGAAATGGCCTGCATCTGCGCCAAAATGTGCCGCCCGGAGCCTTCGACATGGCGGCCGACGAGCTCGGCGGCCTTCTCAGCTTCACCGGCCTTGATCAGTGCAATCAGCTCGCGATGTTCGCGCATGACCTGGGCGCGCCGGGCCAGCGTGAAATTGAACCGTCGGCTCACCGCTCTGAGCACTTCGCGGTGCTTCCACCACAGTTCGGCGGCATGCCGGTTGTAGTGGCGCTCGTACATGATCGTGTGAAAGCGCGTATCGAGTTCGCTGTGCCGCAGCGGATCGACAAAATTGTTGCGCTCGATCTCGTCCTGGACCTGCTCGAGTTGGGTGATGTCGTCGTCAGTGGCCATGTTGACGAACCAGCGGGTCAACGCCGGCTCGATCAGGACCCCGATCTCGTAGATGTCTCGAACGAAATCCTGGTCGATTGGCCGGACCCGGGCGCCCCGATTGGGAGTGATGAGCACGAACCCCTCCCCGCGCAGAAGTTGCAGCGCTTCGCGGACGGGATTGGTCGAGGTTCCATGCCGCTCCGCCAGGTCAGCGACGACCAGCCGGTCATTGGCCTTTAGTCGACCCTCGATGATGTCGTCGCGGATCAGCTCATAGACGGAGGCGCCCTCGGTGGAGGCACCAAACGGGTCGATTCCCTTTGGTGGCTGGGCCTTGAAACCGGTCTGCTCGCCCAAAATTGTCTCCCAAGCTCATGCAAAACTTCTTACATGGCACGCGACTTTCGTCAAATAATGTACGATCCAATCACGTTGACACGCAATCTGTCTTCTGAAACGGTGAAGAGATCGATGGGTATTAACGATAACATAGCCCCGCGATCGACGACGTAGGGGCCCGCGTGCCGGGCCAGGGAGAATCTGGAGGGATTCATATGATGAGGTTGAAACTCGGCCGCGCCGTGCGCGGCGCGGTTGTCTCCACCATGGCGATGTCCTTAATGGCGTCGTCGGTTCTCGCTCAGAGCGTTGATCTGAGCAAATGGTCGCCCGAATATGTGCGATCGATCTCAGGTACCGAAGAGTACGACACTGTCGGCCATTGCAACGGCATTGTCCCGACCGATTACGCTGGTCGGCTGACCTTCTGGTATCAGGGCGTCTTCGAGGGTGACCCCGAAGTCATGCGCCAGAACTATCGCGACTTCTTCGAGGCGTTCCGCGCCACCTACCCCAACATCGTCCTCGAAGAACAGGGCATCACCTACAACGAACTGCTCGACAAGTTCCGCACCGCACTGCTTGGCAATGCCGCCCCGATGGCGATACGCCTGCAGATCCTTGGTGGCACCGAGTTCGCCGCCAAGGGCTATCTCGAGCCGCTTTCGCCCGAGGATGTCGGCTATTCGAGCAACGACTTCTGGCCCGGCGCCATGAAGGCAGTGACCTGGGAAGGCACCACCTACGGCATCCCGACCAACAACGAGACCATGGCGTTCATCTGGAATGCTGACCTGTTCAAGCAGGCCGGCCTCGATCCGGACAGTCCGCCGGCCACCTGGGACGACGTTGTCGCTTACTCCAAGCAGATCAGCGAAAAGCTGGGCGTTTCGGGCTATGGCATGGTTGCCAAGCAGAACGCCGGCAACACGCCCTACCGCTTCATGCCGCAGATGTGGGGCTACGGCGGTGGTGTGTTCGACGAAGCCGATGCCGCGCCGACCTATGCAGAAGTCCGGCTCAACAGCCCGGAAAGCAAGCGCGCCCTGCAGGCGTCCTACGACATGTATGTTCGCGACAAGTCGGTTCCGGTTTCGGCTCTGACCAACACCCAGGCCGACAACCAGGCGCCCTTCATCTCGGGCAAGCTGGCCATGGTGATCTCGCACCCGTCCGAGTATGCCCGCATGCTCGAACTCGCCGCTGCCGCCACCGGCACCGACAAGGAAGTTGCCGACAAGGTCGTCGAGAACATGCGTTACGGCCTGATCCCGACCGGTCCGGACGGCAAGCGTGCCGTGGTGTTCGGCGGCTCCAACATCCACATCCTCAAGTCCGAGTATGTGGAAGGCGGCAAGGTCGACGAGCAGGCTGCCAAGGCGCTGATCTGCATGTGGACCAGCCCAGAATGGTCGCTCAAGCTCGCCTGGTCCGGTTCCAACCCCGGCCACCTCGGCGGCTTCAAGACCAAGTGGATGAAGGAACGTCTGGACACCATTCCGTTCCTGGACGTCACCACCTCCATGCTGCCCTACGGCATCCCGTTCCCGGCCCTGCCGCAGGCGCCCGAGATCATGAACATCATTGTCCCTGACATGATGCAGAATGCGCTCACCGGGTCGATGACCGTCGACGAAGCTGCAGAAGATGCAGCCCAGAAGGTCAAGGACCTCATGGGCGGCGGTCTCTAGTCTTCCCTTCCAGCCGGCAGTGCCCGTGGGCACTGCCGGTCACTTCCAGTTTCAGGAGCGGGCATAGTGAATACGGTGACCGGCCAGATCAGGCCTCCCCGCAAGACCGAACCGGTGCGCCGGAACGTGCTGCAAACCGCATGGTCGCATCGGGGCGACTATGGCTATGTCCTGCCCGCTATTGTGGTGATGCTCATCGTCATCGCCTACCCGGTCTACTACACGATCGATCTGTCCTTCTTCCAGACGCCACCTGGACTGCAGCTGCGCGACAAGAAGTTCGTCGGACTCGACAACTATCAGGCGATCCTGTCGAGCGGCGTGTTCTGGAAGGTCACCGGCAACACGGTGATGTGGACGATCTCCTCCACAGTCATCGCCTTCCTTCTCGGCCTTGGCTGCGCGCTGGCGCTGCACCGCGAATTCGTCGGCCGTGGCATCATGCGTGCCATCCTGCTCATTCCGTGGGTTGTGAGCGCCGTGGCCGCCTCCTACGTCTGGAAGTGGCTCTACCACTCGGATTTCGGGGTCATCGGAGCCGCGCTTGTGAGCTTCGGCCTGGCTGATCGTCCGCCCAACTTCATCGACAATATCAACACCGTGTTGCCCTCGCTGATCGTGGTCAACATCTGGCGTGAGTTCTCCTTTGCCATGATCATGCTGATGGCCGGGCTGCAGACCGTACCCGAGCAGCTTCTCCGCGCAGCGCAGGTGGACGGGGCTGGCGCCTGGAACAGGTTCTGGCACATCACCTTCCCGCATCTGCGGGGCGTCTCGACGGTCACCATCCTGTTGCTGGCCGTGGCCAATTTCAACTCGTTCATCATCCCCTTCATCATGACGGGCGGCGGACCATCCAACGCCTCGCACATCTGGATCACCCATATCTATGAGTTCGCCTTTGGACGGCAGCGCTGGGGAGTCGCCTCGGCCTACTCCGTGCTGCTCTTCATCATCTTGATGACGCTGGGCTACTTCTACGTCCGCGCCCTGAGCAAGGGCGACGAAAGCAGGCAGGGCTGATGACCACTTTGACCCACAGCGCGCGCCCCTCCCGTCCCCGCCGCAAGCCTGTAGATGGCTGGCGCTGGGCCGGCCGCATCTTCCTGGTACTCATGCTGATCTACACCGTCGTGCCGATGGCATGGATGCTGATCACCTCACTCAAGGGCGGCTTTGCCGCCATGATGTACCCGCCGCAATGGATTCCGGCCGAACCCACGCTCGAAAACTACATTCGGCTGCTCGACCCCAAGGACACGATCGGCCAGGATTTCCTGCGCTACTTCTGGAACAGCCTCTGGGTATCGACGACCACCACAATTCTTGCGGTCATCGTCGCGGTGCCGGCGGCTTATGCCTTCTCGCGCTTCCGCTTCCCGGGGCGCAATTTCCTGTTCTTTGCCGTCCTGCTGCGCAACATGTTCCCGGCCGTGATCTTCCTCGTGCCGCTCTTCATCCTGATGCGCTGGCTCGGCCTGGTGAACACCCACGGATCGCTGATCCTCACCTACCTGACCTTCGGTCTGCCCCTGGCCATCTGGCTGCTCAAGGGCTTCTACGACAACATCCCGATCCAGCTCGAACAGGCAGCCCGCATCGACGGCGCCACCCGCTTCCAGGCTTTCCTCCTGATCGTCATGCCGCTCTCGACGCCAGGCATCATCGCCACGGCTATCTACAGCTTCATCGGGGCCTGGAACGAGTTCATCTATGCGGCGACCTTCCTCAACAAGAACGAACAGATGACTCTGCCGGTCGGCATCCAGCGCTTCTTTTCCGAGAACACCACCGACTGGCCCGGCCTGATGGCCGCCAGCTTCATGATGAGCGTGCCCGTCGTGGTACTGTTCCTGATCCTGCAAAAGTATTTCGTGCGCGCGCTGACCGAAGGCGCCGTCAAGCATTAGCACCGGAGGCGCCGCTGGTGCTCAGTTCCGGTCGAAGGGGAGTTATATGGCTGAGGTAGTGCTCAAGGACGTGGTCAAGACCTATGGCAGCGTCTATGCGGTCAACAACGTATCGCTGACCGTTGCCGATGGGGAGTTCGTGGCGCTGGTTGGCCCCTCGGGCTGCGGCAAGACCACGACGCTGAACCTCGTGGCTGGGCTGATCCCGATGTCGGGCGGCGATGTCATGATCGGCGACCGCGTCGTCACCGATCTCGACCCCAAGGACCGGGACATCGCCATGGTGTTCCAGAACTACGCGCTCTATCCCAACAAGACGGTCTACAAGAACCTCGCCTTCCCCCTGCAGATGCGCAAGCTCCCCAAGGACGAGATCGACCGCAAGGTGCAGGCCGCCGCCAAGGTGCTCGACATCACCCACCTGCTTGAGCGCAAGCCCCGCGAACTCTCCGGTGGCCAGCAGCAGCGCGTCGCGCTGGGCCGCGCCCTGGTGCGCGATCCAAAAGTCTTCCTGATGGACGAGCCACTCTCCAACCTCGACGCCAAGCTGCGCGTGCAGATGCGCTCGGAGATCAAGCGGTTCCACCAGGACCTCAAGGCAACCATCATCTACGTCACACACGACCAGCTCGAGGCCGTCACCATGGCCGACAAGATGGCCGTGATGAACGGCGGCTTCCTGCAGCAATACGATACGCCGGCCAATGTCTTCGCCAACCCGGTGAACATGTTCGTCGCTGGCTTCATCGGCAGCCCGGCCATGAGTCTGATCCCGCTCACCGCCGTTACCCGCGGGACTGAGGTCGTGCTGACCAGCGCCGAAGGCTGGGAACTGCCGCTCTCTCCCGCCAATGCCAAAAAGGCACTCTCGGCCAAGAGCGACAAGGTCGTACTCGGCGCCCGCCACTCCACCGTTCGTCTCCACAAGACCCAGGTGCCGGGCTCGGTCCCGGGCAAGGTCTATACCGTCGAACCCACGGGCGACGTGACCTTCGCGCAGATCTTCGTCTCGAGCGCCATCCTCAACATCAGCCTGGGGCCCACCGTGCAGATCAGCCCCGACGAGAGCGTGTTCATCGAGTTCGACCAGGAGCGCATGCACCTGTTCGATGGTGTGACCGAGATGGCCCTGAAAGCGGTCTGATCCGACGACCGCGCTTCTTTTTGCTTCCCTTGGCCCGGTCGTCCCTGCACTGATGACGGGCCCATAGTTCCGGACCCAAGATCATGACAGCTTCCGCCGACACTGCCCTCAACCACGTCAACACGCGCTCGCGTCCCTCAGATCTGCGCATCACTGACATGCGCGTTGCCGAGATCGAAGGCGCGCCGTTCCGCTCGGCTTTGCTCAAGATCTACACCAACCAGGGCATTGTTGGCCTGGGCGAAGTCCGCGACGGCGCCAGCGCCACTTTCGCGCTGATGCTCAAGAGCCGTCTGCTGGGCGAGAACCCCTGCGATATCGACAAGCTCTTTCGTCGCATCAAGCAGTTCGGCGGCCACGGTCGCCAGGGCGGCGGCGTCTCCGCGGTCGAGATCGCTCTGTGGGACCTCGCCGGCAAGGCCTACGGCGTGCCGATCTACCAGATGCTGGGTGGCAAGTTCCGCGATCAGGTCCGCGTCTATTGCGACACCGATGCCGACCGTCCCAGCGGCACCGCCATGGGCAAGCGCCTCAAGGCCCGCATGGACCTTGGCTTCACATTCCTCAAGATGGACCTCGGGCTGATGCAGATCGCCGACGTCCCCGGTGCCGTTGTCGGTCCCGCCGGCGCGCTTGAACCCTTCCGCCACCACGCCGGCGGCCGTCCGCCCAAGGACCCGGATCAGCGCCGCGCCTTCAACGCCCGCTACAACGCCCAGAACGTCATGCACCCGTTCACCGGGCTGCATTTCTCTGAAAAGGGCTTCGACCTGCTCGACCAGTACATGGCCGAAGTCCGTTCCGAGATCGGCCCCGAGATACCGCTCGCCATCGATCACCTCGGCCACATCTCGCTGCAGGACGGTATCCGTCTGGCCCGCCGCATCGAGAAGTACACCCCGGCCTGGCTGGAAGATGTGATCCCCTGGCAATATGCCGACCAGTACCGCCAGCTGCAGCAGTCGACCTCCGTGCCGATCTGCACCGGCGAGGACATCTATTTGAAGGAAGGTTTTGAGCCGCTGTTCAAGGCCGGCATCTCAGTGATCCACCCGGACCTCCTGACCACCGGCGGTATCCTCGAAACCAAAAAGATCGGCGATCTCGCCCAGGACCACGGCGTCTCCATGGCCATCCATATGGCCGAAAGCCCCATCGCCGCCATGGCCGCCGCGCACGTCGCCACCGCGACGGAGAACTTCCTGGCGCTCGAGTACCACTCGGTCGACGTCGACTGGTGGGACGACATCGTCACCGGCCTGCCCAAGCCGCTCGTTCAGAATGGCTTCATCACTGTGTCCGACAAGCCCGGCCTCGGCATCGACGACATCGTCGACGACGTCATCTCACAGCATCTGCAGGAGGGCGTCACCGGTATCTGGCAGCCCACCGACCAGTGGGACGACGACTACTCCTGGGACCGCGTCTGGAGCTGAGGAACCCGCTCCATATACAACGCTTCGATCCCCTGCGCCGCCGCCAGCGGCAGACCTGCCTCGGGCCCCAGCACCAGGAGTGCCGTGGCCCAGGCATCCGCCGCCATGCAGGTCTCTGCCCGTACGGTCACCGAGGCCATGCCATGGCGGAGCGGCGCCCTGCTCTTGGGGTCCATCGTATGCGCTCGCCGCTCGCCATCGCGCTCGACAAAATGCCGATAGTCCCCGGAAGTCGCCAAGGCGCCATCGATCAGGTCGACAGTGCTATCCACCGACCGCCGCCCCTCCTCCGGCGCCTCGATTGCCACCTGCCACGGCGTGCCATCCGGCCGGCCACCTGCCGCCCGCACTTCTCCGTCGATTGCGACCAGATAGTGCCGCACCCCATGGGCGCTGAGCACCCGCGCCAACTCATCGACCCCAAAACCCTTGGCGATGCCGTTGAGATCGAGCGTGATCGGCACGCGCTTGCGCAGCCTCAGGCCCACTGCGTCAAACTCCAAAGCTTCCAGCGCCGGTCGGCTTCGCTCGGCAACGCCGGACGCATCGCCAGGCGAAAACCCCCAGTCCACCACCAGATCACCGACACCAATATCGAACGCGCCACCAGAAGCGCGGCCAATCTGCAGGGCCGCACCGATCACCTGTGCCATTTCGGGCGGCAGCGCGAACCACTCCCCGACCGGCGACCGATTGAACCGCATCAAGGCCGAATCCGGTTTCCAGGTCGACATCTGCGTGTCGACTGCGTCAACGGCGGCCTGCAAGTCCCGTGCAACGGCAGCCAGATCCAGTCCAAATGGCGCAAAGAAAGTCGCGACGAACCGCGACCCCATCGTCGGACCATTGATCACCCGGCGGGTGAGCAGCGGTCCCTTTCCCAACTCAATACGCATCTTCGAGATACCGCCCCTTCTGCTTGAGCGCGTCGACGCTCAGCCCGAGCGGCACGAGGCAGGTATCGATCGTCTCACGCACGCTCCGGGCCATGTCGCGGCCACCGCAGACCATGATCTGCGCACCTTCCTGCACCAGCCGGCGAACCTCCTCGGCCTGCTCGGCGATCCGGGCCTGCACATAGCCGCCCCCCATAACCCGAGAGAAAGCTGTCGAGAGCGACGCCAACCGCCCATCGTCGAGCGCCTCTTCGAGCTCCTCGCGATAGAGGAAATCCGAGTTCGGATGCCGTGCACCGAAGAAGAGATGCACCGGACGCTGTCCACGATTGTGCCGCACAAAGCCGGCGAGCGGCGCCACACCGGCACCTGCGCCAATAAGGATCACTGGACGTTTGCCCCGGCTCGGCCGGAAGTTGGGGTTGGCCCGGACGAACAGTTCGACCGCCTCCCCCGGCATCAGCGCATGCAGATATTCTGAACAAAGCCCGCCCGGTTGCTTGCGCACACAGATCTCCAGCACGCCGTCTTCGGCGCCCGATGCCAGCGAATAGTAGCGCGGCACAGTGCTGCCCGGCGGCACGATGCCGACAAGATCGCCGGCCTCGAACTGCGGCAGCCGCGGCGCAAACCAGCCAAAGGGACCAGTCTTTTCGGTCGCAGGCGGCACGAACCGCAGCCGCACCACCGGCGCCTGCACTTCCATGCCGTAGACGGTGCGTTCGTCGAGCAAGAGCCGCGTCGTCCGCGGCAGCGTCGGCACATGCGTCAGCGCCAGGCCTTCGCCGAGCTTTTCGCCCAGAAGCGCACCCCACGCCGCGAAGTCACCCGACGACTGCCGGTCGATGCCATAGATCGGCAGCATCGCCTTCAGGCCTTTGGCAGCCATCGCTTGATCGACCAGTGCGGCATAACCACAGAACTTGGCAAAGCTCTGGTCGCCAAAGCCGAGCACCGCATAGGTCGGCGTCGACCGCAATTGCTTGAGCTTGCCGAGAAACTGCGTGGCCGAGTCCGGTGCTGCGCCGTCGCCATAGGTCGCTGCCAGCACAATCAGCCGGGCTGCCTTGGGGTAGCTGCGCCGCAGCGCATTCATGGCGGCCACATGCACCTGATGGCCATTGGTCACCAAAGCCTGCTGCAGCGTCCGGGCAAAACCCCATGTGCTCCCTGCTTCGCTGCCAACGAGGATCACGGTATCGGCATCGCGCCAGCTGGCGCCCTTGACCTGGGCAGGGGCAGCGCGGCGACGCGCCCACCAGATCAGCCCACCGGTCAGCGCCAGCACCGGCACGGCCAGCGCCGCCAGCCCGACCACCAGGGCAATCGGCCACGCGCCCTGCCCGGTATGGAGCATGTAGATGGTTTCGTAGACCTGCTGCCAGACACTGTTCGGCGTGAACGAGAGCACCGCACCCGTCGTCTGATCGACAAAGCTCTGTCCCTGTGCCGTCGTTACCGTGAAGACATCGGCGATATCGCCGCCGCGGGATAGACCAGCTCACGCAGGTCCGTCAGTTGCACATTGGCCAGCCCCTCGAGCTCGGCGACAGGCAGTGCCATCGTCCCCTCGCTGCTCGGTGGGAACGTGAAAGCATCGCTCGAACTTTCAGGAACCAGCTCGAACGCCACGGCCGACATGTAAGTCCCCGTGAGTGCGGTCAGCATCAGGCCAAGAACCGCAATGCGTGCCAGGTCCGTGTGCAACCGCTGCGAGCCGGTGCCGCGCGACGCGGCAAAGAGCTTCCGCCAGCCACCCATCTTGCTGACCAGCAGGAAGATGCCACTGACGGCGAGCCCGAGAATGACCAATGCACCGATGCCGGCCGCGCCATGCCCAGTCATCCCGAGCAGGAACGACCGGTGCAATTCGGTGACGAAGCTGAAAAACGCCGACGGCTGATAGTCCGACACTACCGCGCCGCTCGTCGGATCGACGATCACCGCAGTACGCGTCCCATCTGCTTGGGCATAGGCCACCAGTTGCCCGGAGGCCGAACGCACCAGCCGCTCCACCCCCGGCACCGACGTCGCCACCTCGCTGGCAATCGCTGCCACGCTCTGCACATCGGCCGATCGGGCGACCGTCGCCGCATCGAGCATCGGCTGCAAGGACAGGACAAACCCGGTGATCGACATGAAGAGGACGAGCAGGCCGCCGGCAAGGCCGGCGAAGGAGTGGAGGCGACGCATCGCAATGGTCCTCGCGTTAGTTGCCGACCGAGAGACTGTCGACATAGCCACTGCCGGTCACGCTGGCAGGCGCTGAGGTGAGGTCGATCACCGCGTCATCGGCATATTCGCCGCCATGTTCGACCGCCGTATCCACATGGATCTTGTAGCCGGCATCGAACAGCGTGTCGGCGAGGTCCGCCGTCACCGTGAGCGTACCGCCCGAGCCGACGCTGGCACCCGTGATGCCATCGAGCGAAAGCGACCCGCCCTGCGAGGCACTGCTCGCCCAGCCGCGCAGCGAGCCATAGTACTTGGTCTTCTGACCAGCCACCCAAAGCGTCGAATTGTAGCTGCCATCCGGATTGGTGAGATAGACCGCCAGATAGGCGGCCGGGCCGGAGTACCGCACCAGATTGGCATTGATGGTCACGGTCGCGGCCTCGGCGATCCCCGGCGCCACCAGCGCGGTCGCCAGCATCAGCCCTGCGAGCAGTTTCTTCATGGTCCTAAACTCCGGTCCAGTTGCATTCGATGCCGCTCTTGGACCAGATCAAGCTGACAGCTAGCTGAAAGGGGTAGAGTTTATCTGTCAGGCTGGCGTCAGCTTGGATGGCTAGTCCAGAGCCGGGGAGCGCGACCTTGAGAGTATTGCTGATCGAAGACGACCATGTGCTGGGCGCCGCCATCCGCGACCATGTGCTGGCCTCAGGGCACGCCGTGGACTGGATGCAGCGGCTCGACGACGCGCGCCTCGCCTTGAAAAGCGTCAGCTACGAACTGGTCCTGCTCGACCTCAACCTGCCCGACGGCCGCGGCCTCGACCTGCTGCGCGAGCTCCGCGCCACCGGCAGCAAGGTGCCCGTCATCATCACCACCGCTCAGGATCAGGTCGCCATTCGCATCGAAGGCCTCAATTCCGGCGCCGACGACTATCTGGTCAAACCCTTCGACCTTGCCGAAATGGGCGCCCGCATCGCCGCCGTCGCCCGCCGCTACGGCGGCGACCCCTCCCCCGAAATCTCCGCCGCCGGCCTCACCGTCGACATCGGCCGTCGCGTAGCGACAATCAACGGCAAGCCCGCCGACCTCACCGCCCGCGAGTGGGCCGTGCTCGAACGCCTTTTCGCCCGCCGCGGCGCCGTCGTCACCAAGTCCGAGATCGAGGACTCGCTATACGCCTTCGGCGCCGAGGTCGAAAGCAACGCCGTCGAGGTCTATGTCAGCCGGCTGCGCAAGAAACTCGGCAAGGACTTCGTCAAGACCATCCGCGGCCTCGGCTACCAGGTGAACCCATGATCACAGGGCCAACCAAGCGCCGCCCCTCCATCGCCCTCCGGCTTGCGCTCGGGTTGAGCGCCGGCATGGCGCTGCTCTGGATCGGCGCCGCCGCCATCTCTGTCGGGGTCATGCAGCACGAGCTCAACGAGGCCTACGACGACAGCCTGCAGCAGAGCGCCATGCGCCTGCTGCCGCTCGCCCTGCATGACCTGCGCGAACCCGGCGATGGCCGCCGCCGCTTTATCGTCAGCGAAACCGAGTCCGACGGCGACGATGACCACGACGATGCGCCGATCACCGAAGCCGATGACGCTGGCGCTCGCGACCGCCACAGCCCCACCTTCACCTATCTGGTCCGCGATCCGCAGGGCGGCCTTGTCCTGCGCGACGAAAACGCCCCCGCCGTCCTCACGGACCTCCCCTCGACCGAGGGGTTTGGCGCCTATCGACGGCCACCCGGACCTTCCTCTACACCGAACCAC
>JACDQI010000245.1 GCA_015657675.1 Devosia sp. | reverse complement strand
TGTAACCCCACGACCGATCGAGGCATGACACTCGGCCGACCGTGTCGTGAGTGAGCGCCGCGAGTCGTGCAACAGTCGGCACGCCGATGGAAATCTACGACCGGCCCGCCAATACCTTTCGCGCCGGCTTTATCGGCTCCCCCGCCATGAACCTCGTCCCCGGCACGCTCACCGACGGCGTCTTTGTCAGCGAAGGCATCCGCGTCGAAGGCCTCTCGCAGCGCACCAGCGGCCCCGTCACCCTCGGCTTCCGTGCCGAGGACGCAGCCCTTGCCGGCGAGACTGGCGCCATCGCCGCGCCGATCTATTCGGTGGAGCTCCTCGGCGAAGCTACCATGATCTCCATGCGCGTCGGCGGAGAGCTGGTCTCGATCAAGACCACCAAGGACTATCGCGCCGAGATCGGCGATCCGGTGCGGGCCAATATCCCCGCCTCCGCTTGCCATCTCTTCGACCGCTCCACCGGCCAGCGCATCGCCGCCTGATGAGCCCCGCGCCGACCCTCGCCAGCCTCACCGCCGCCGCCAAGGCGCAGGGCATCGCCCTGCCCAAGGCGGAAACCAAGGCCGTGCTCGCCGGCGCCACCTGGCTCAAGGCTTGCGTCGCACTCCTCGACAAAGCAGGTCTCGGCAAATGAGCCCGGCCGACCTCTCCATCATCGACGCAGGTGCGCGGCTGCGCGACGGGACCCTGACTTCCGTCGCCCTCACCGAGGCGCATCTGGCGCGTATCGCAGCCCGCGACCCTACCCTGCACGCCTTCGTCACCATCACCGCCGAACGGGCGCTGGAGGATGCAGCCCGCGCCGACACCGAGCGCGCGCAGGGCATCGACCGCGGTCCGCTGCACGGAATCCCAATCGGCCTCAAGGATCTAATCGACACTGCCGGCATCCGCACCACGTCCGGCTCCCGCGTTTTTGAGCACAACGTCCCCACCGCCGACGCCGCCGTCGCCACGCGCCTGAAACAGGCCGGCGCGGTCCTTGTCGGCAAACTCATGACCTACGAGTTCGCCCTCGTCGGTCCGAGTTTCGACCTCCCCTTCCCCGCTGCCCGCAATCCCTGGAACACCGACCACATCACGGGCGGCTCCTCCTCAGGCTCCGCCGCTGCCGTGGCTGGCGGCCTGCTCCGCACCACCATCGGCACCGACACCGGCGGCTCGATCCGCAGCCCGTCGTCCTACTGCGGCGTCGTCGGCCTCAAACCCACCTACGAGCGCATCCCGCGCGACGGCGTCTTCCCGCTCTCCCCCAGTCTCGACCACGTTGGGCCGATCAGCGCCAGTGTCGCCGAAGCCGCCATTACCCTCGACGCAATCGCCCCCGAGACCGGCGCCGCATCGCGTCTCGGCGAAGGCATCACCGGCCGCCGCATCGCCTACGCCCGTGACTGGTTCGCCAACGACCCGGAAGCCGATCCGTCGGTGATCGCCGCACTCGACGCTGCCGCCTCAGTCCTCTCGCTGCTCGGCGCCCGCATCGAAGAAGTCACCCTCCCCGACTACGCGCTCTTCGAGGCAGCCGGCGCCGTCATCCTGCAGGCCGAAGCGCTCGCTATCCACGCCGCGCATCTCCGCGCCCATCCCGAACTCTACGGCAAGCTGGCACGACAGAACCTCCTCACCGGCCTCGTGCTCGACGATGCAGATGTCGCCTTCGCCCGTTGTGCCGCCGCCGAGCTCGCCGCCGCCTGCAGGACGAGGTGTTTGGCAACTTCGACACCCTGCTCACCGTCAACACCCTGACCCCCGCCCTGCCCTTTTCCGCCTTCGACGGCGAAACCTCGGTCTGGACGCATATGCGCACCTTCCCGTTCAACCTCACCGGCAATCCGGTTCTGGCCGTACCCGCCGGGTTCAAGAATTCTCTGCCATTGGGGTTGCAACTGGTCGGACGACACGGCGACGAAGCCGGCCTCTGCGCTGTCGGCCACGCTTTCGAACATGCCACCGACCATACGGCCCAGCGCCCGCCGCTCGATCCCGCACTCGCCTGATCGACACCGCCTAAGGTCGGACTTTACAACCTTGCATACGTATGCAAAGTAGGGTCCCACGAGTCGGTTTTTTCGCGTGAGGTAAGAATTGGCGCATTGGCTTAAGCAGAGCAAGACGGTCGAAGAGCGCGCCGAGGCCAATCGACAGGTTCGTGCGACGGTCGAGGGCATTCTTGGTGATATCGAGAAGCGCGGCGACGACGCCGTCCGCGACCTGAGCCGCAAGTTCGACGGCTGGGACCGCCCCGATTTCCGCCTCAGCCAGGCCGAGATCGATGCCTGCATCAGCCAGCTCTCCGCCCAGGACCTTGCCGACATCGCCTTCGCTCAGACCCAGGTGCGCAACTTCGCCCAGGCCCAGAAGGACACCATGAAGGAGCTCGCCATCGAGACCCTCCCCGGCGTCACGCTTGGCCACAAGCACGTGCCGATCGCTGCCGTCGGCTGCTACGTGCCGGGCGGCAAATATCCGCTCCTTGCCTCCGCCCACATGTCGGTGCTCACCGCCAAGGTCGCCGGCTGTACTCGCGTCATCACCTGCGCCCCGCCCTTCAACGGCGTTGCCGCTCCCGCCATCGTCGCTGCCCAGCACATGGCCGGCGCCGACGAGATCTACGTGCTCGGCGGCGTCCAGGCGATCGGCGCCATGGCCATCGGCACCGAGTCGATCAAGCCCGTCGACATGCTCGTCGGCCCCGGTAACGCCTATGTTGCCGAAGCCAAGCGCCAGCTCTACGGCAAGGTCGGTATCGACCTCTTCGCCGGCCCGACCGAAACCCTGGTGATCGCCGACGAGACCGTCGACGGCGAGCTCTGCGCCACCGACCTCCTCGGTCAGGCCGAACACGGCCCCACCTCCCCCGCCATCCTCCTCACCAACTCCGAGAAGCTGGCGCGCGACACCATGTCCGAGGTCGAGCGGCTGCTCAAAATACTCCCGACCGGCGAAACCGCCCGCAAGGCCTGGGAAGATTTTGGCGAGGTCATCGTCTGCGACAGCTACGACGAGATGGTCGAGGTCGCTAACCGCATCGCCTCCGAGCACGTGCAGGTGATGACCGATCGCGACCTCTGGTTCCGCGACACGCTGCAGAACTACGGCGCACTGTTCCTCGGGCCGCGCACCAACGTTGCCTATGGCGACAAGGTCATCGGCACCAACCACACGCTGCCCACCATGAAGGCCGCGCGCTACACCGGCGGCCTATGGGTCGGCAAATTCCTCAAGACCTGCACCTGGCAGATCGTCGAAACCGATGAGGCCTCTGCCATCGTCGGCGAGTACGCCTCACGCCTCTCGATGCTCGAAGGCTTTGTCGGCCACGCCGAACAGGCAATATCCGCGTCCGCCGCTATGGCGGTCGCAACATCCCCTATGCCACCGCCGCCGCGCCGCGGGCCGCGGCCGAGTAGCCCACCATGGACCTGCCGCGCTCGCCCAGTTTCCGGCTCGACGGCAAGCGCGCGCTGGTCACGGGCGGAACGCGCGGCATCGGCCTTGGGGCCGCGGTCGCCCTCGCGGCGGCAGGCGCTGAAGTCACCATCGTCTCCCGCACCGCGAGCGATGTCGCAGCAGCCGTCGACGCGCTCCGCGCCGCCGGCCACAAGGCCGAAGGCGCCACGCTCGACGTCACCGACACCACGGCAATCACCGCACTGATCGACGCCACGCCACCCTTCGACATTCTCGTCAATTCCGCCGGTGGCGCGCGGCACTCCGGCTTCTTCGAGATCACCGCGGCCAACTACCAGGCCGTACTCGATCTCAACCTCAAGTCCGCGCTCTTCGTGTCGCAGGCGGTCGCCGCAAAGCTCGTCGCCGCCGGCAAGCCCGGCTCGATCATCCACATCTCCTCGCAGATGGGCCATGTCGGCGGCCCGCGCCGCGCCGTCTATTCGGCCAGCAAGTTCGCCGTAGAGGGCCTCAGCAAAGCCATGGCCATCGAGCTTGGCGCGCACGGCATCCGCGTCAACACCATCTGCCCGACCTTCATCGAAACCGAGATGACGGCGGCCACCCTCGCCGAGCCCGAATTCCGCAGCTGGGTGCTCTCCAAGATCAAGCTCGGCCGCCTCGGCCGGGTGGAAGACATCATGGGCCCCGTCGTCTTCCTCGCTTCCGATGCCGCCGGCCTGATCACCGGCTCCTCACTCATGGTGGATGGCGGATGGACGGCGGAGTAGTCAAAAAAGACCCCGGTCACCTCCTCGCAGGTGGCAGAGCTCGCTGGCGTCAGCCAGTCGGCGGTGTCGCGCACTTTTACGCCCGGCGCGTCGATCTCCTCGAAGACCCGCGCCAAGGTGCTGGCCGCTGCCAAGGAGCTCGGCTACCGCCCCAACGCCATCGCCCGCTCGCTGATCACCAACCGCTCCCGCATCATCGCGGTGGTGATGGCCTATCTCGAAAACCTCTTCTACCCCGACGTGCTCGAAGAGCTCGGCCGCCGCCTCGCCGCCGAGAATTACCACCTGCTGCTGTTCACCGGCTTCATGGATCGCGACAGCGACCCGGTGTTCGACCAGCTGATGCAATACCGCGTCGACGGCATCATCCTCGCTTCCACCTCGCTCTCCTCCGAACTCTCGGATGAGTGCACCGTAGCCGGCATTCCCGTGGTGCTCTTTAACCGCACCACCGAGCGCGAATCCGCCTCCTCCGTCACCACCCGCAACCGCGAAGGCGGCCGCCTTGTGGGCGAGTTCCTCGTCGCCGGCGGCCACAAGCGCTTCGGCTACATTTCGGGCCTCGAAACTCCTCCACCAACCGTGACCGTTTCGGCGGCTACCGCCAGGCGCTCAAGGCGCATGGCATCACCGCCATCGAAACCCGCACCGGCAACTACAATCGCGCCGACGCCGAAAAGGCCGCCCGCGAACTGCTCTCATTGAAGCAGCGCCCCGACGCCATCTTCGTCGCCAACGACCACATGGCCGTCGCCGTCATGGACGTCGCGCGCTATGAGTTCGGCCTCTCCATCCCCAAGGATCTCTCCATCGTCGGCTACGACGATGTCGGCGCCGCCCGCTGGCCCTCCTACGGCATCACCACCGTCACCCAGCCCATCGAGGGCATGGTCGAAGCCACCGTCGACATCCTGATGGAACAGATCGCCTCGGGCGAGATCGAGGCCATGCACAAGGTCATCGCCGGCGAGCTCGTCGTCCGCACCTCCGCCCGCCTGCCCAAGACCGGCATCATCGAGGTCGACGGCCGTCAGCTCTATCGCCCGGGGTCCAAATCATGACCCCCGCATTGATGGCGCGCGCTGTGCATACGAATGCGCTTCGCCACGCAAAATTCTTCCAAGATCACACCGAAAGGACTTCGTCATGACAGAATGGACCCAGGAGGCGATGGAAAAGCGCCTCGTCCGCTATGCCGACCTCAAGGGCCTGCGCAACGCCTTCATCGACGCGCGCACTCCCGGCTCGGACCGCAAGGAGAACTTCACCATCATCGGGCCGGGCGTCTCCGAAAACCCCGCGCAGGTCGTCCACATCCCCGAGGCCCACGGCTTCAATGTCGGCGCCGCGCGCCAGCCCTTTGGCTGCACCAATTCACAGCATAGCCACCTCACTGCCGAGACCTTCGTCGTCCACACCGGCAAGTGGCGCTTCCTCTTCGGCGCCAACAAGGACGAAGGCTATCTCGACGTCGAGCCGGGTGATGTCGCCACCGTCCCCACCCACATGTTCCGCGGCTTTGAAAAGCGCGACGAGGGCACCGGCTTTCTCTACGTCGTCCTCGGCCACGACGATCCGGGCAAGGTGGTCTGGGCCCCCTCGGTGTTCAAGATGGCGGCCGACTATGGCCTCAAGCTTCTCAAGGGCGGCAAACTGATCGACACGACGCTGGGCGAGAAGGTCCCCGAGGGCGCCGAACTCGAGCAGCCCCCGAGCGCCGAAAAGCTCAAGGAACTCGCCACCCCGCCAATGTCCGAGCTGGCCAGATACGCCATCAAGGGCAGCGAGATTAAGGGCAGCCCCACCTCTCCGCTCGCCGGCCCGGGTGCCGAAGAAGCTGCCGTGATCGGCGACGTCGACGGCGCCGACGGCATCCCAGCCGGCCCCATCTCCGGCCACTGGCAGCACGACTTCACCCTGCGCCGCCTCAAGCTCGAAACCGGCGCCACGATTCCCGCACATGCCCGCGCCGAGCAGGAAGTCATCTTCGTCCAGTCCGGCACGCTCGAAGTCAGCTGGGCCGACGGCACGCTCATCATGGGCGCCGGCGACACGCTGACCGTGCCGATCGGCCTGATGCACGGCTTCCGCAATCCGACCTCGGCCGACGTCATCGCCTTCGTGGTGCGTGGCGCCGCCAGTCCGGCCGCGCCGGTCTTTGCCGAAAACCGCGTGGCGGCTGAGTGATGGGCCGCATCCGGACCACCCATGTCGGTTCGCTGCCGCGCTCCAAGCAGGTCGCAGACCTGGTCTTTGCCCGCGAGGGCGGCGTGCCGGTCGAGGAGGCGGGGTTCAACCGCATCATCGCCGGCGCCGTCGACGACATCGTCGGCAAGCAGAAGGCGGCGGGTGTCGACCTGCCGTCCGACGGCGAGATGAGCAAGATCAGCTACGCCACCTACATCAAGGACCGCCTCACCGGCTTTGCCGGCGACAGCGCCCGCCAGCCGCCACGCGATCTCGAACTGGTGCCGAGCTTTCTCGAGCGCCAGGCCCGCTCCGGCGGTACACCCAGCTACAAGCGGCCCAAATGCGTCGGCGCAATCACCGTCAAGACGCTGCAGCCGCTGCACGATGACGTCACCAACTTCCAGGCCGCGCTCGATACCCACAGCTACGCCCAAGGCTTCATGAACTCGGCCACGCCCGGCGTCATCGCGCTCTTCCAGCCCAACGAGTTCTACGCCACCCAGGACGACTACCTCGAAGCTGTCGCTGAAGGCATGCGCCTCGAATACGAGGGCATCGTCGCCGCCGGTTTCATCCTGCAGCTCGACAGCCCCGACCTCGGGCTGGGGCGCCACATGATGTACAAGGACCTTGATGACGCCGGCTTCGTCAAAGCCGCCGGCCGCCATGTCGAAGTGCTCAACCACGCCCTCCGCAACGTGCCCGGCGACCGCGTCCGCATGCATGTCTGCTGGGGCAATTATGAAGGCCCGCACAACTGCGACATCGCGCTGGCCAAAGTGCTCCCCACCATCCTCGGCGCCAAGCCGCGCGCCCTGCTCTTTGAGGGCGCCAACCCGCGCCACGCGCATGAGTGGGTCGACTGGAAGTCAGCCAGGATCCCCGACGACTATGTGCTGATCCCCGGCCTCATCGACTCGACCACCAACTTCGTCGAGCACCCCGAACTGATCGCCGAACGGCTGATGCACTATGTCGATGTCGTCGGCGCCGACCGCGTCATCGCCGGCACCGATTGCGGCTTTTCCACCTTCGCCGGTTTCGGCGCCGTCGACGCCAGCATCGTCTGGATGAAACTCGCCTCCCTCGCCGAAGGCGCCGCCCTCGTCAGCGACCGCCTGAAACTGAACTGAGATCGCGCCGCAGCCCCTTCTCCCCCTCGGGGAGAAGGTGGCCGAAGGCCGGATGAGGGGGCCTTTGCCCCAGCACAGGAGTACCCCATGATCGCGCCCGAAACACTCGCCCTCCTCCGCCGCACCGATACCCCCACCATCTGCAACGCCCTCGAGCACGTCATGGGCGGCCGCACGGCGGAAGGCTTCACCAAAGCCCCGGTCGTCTGCGCCGACGTCACCCTGCCTCCGATCGTCGGCTTCGCCCGCACTGCCTGCATCCGCGCCTCCTCGCCGGCCCAGCAGCCCGCTGCCGAAGTCCGCGCCCTGCGCATGGCCTATTACGAATATGCCGTCAGCGGAGAAGGCCCCACCGTCGTCGTCATCGAGGACACCGACTGGCCCCACTGCATCGGCGGCTTCTGGGGCGAAATGCAGGTCGCACAGCACAAGGGCCTCGGCGTCGCCGGCACCCTCACCAACGGCGTGCTCCGCGACCTCGGCATGCTCGACCCCGGCTACCAGGTCATCGCCGGCTCGGTCGGCCCCAGCCATGCCTTCGTCCACATCACCGCCATCGACATCCCGATCAGCGTCTTCGGCATGCAGGTGAAGCCCAACGACCTGATCCACGCCGACCGCCACGGCGGCGTCGTGATCCCCGCCGCGCACATCGAGAAAATGCCCGCCGCCATCGACATCGTGCTGCGCAAAGAACAACCCATCCTCCGCGCTGCCCGCACCCCCGGCTTCACCCCGGAGAAACTCCGCGCCGCCTGGCTCGAAGCCGACGAGATCAAGTAGCTACGAGCCTCCAAGCCCCTCAGTCAGGCCCTCTCTCCCCTTGAGGGAGAGAACGCGAGACTTAGGCCCGAACGGGCCTTAGTCGCAGCCAGTGAGGATAAGGGCGAGCCGCATTCGGTAGCAGTTGCGCGTTGCACC
>JACDQI010000244.1 GCA_015657675.1 Devosia sp. | reverse complement strand
ATGCCTTGCATCAGACTACGAATCTGAGGGTCGGACGTTCGAATCGTCCGGGCGCGCCAAAACTCCCACCAGCCGGAATAGATCTGCGAACTATTTGAAGCCGATGTCCGCTTCGCGCGGTGGGTTCGACTGATCGCTGCAACACACCCGGCGAACTTCTCTGCTGGCGTTTGATAGAGCAAGATCTTTCTGGGTCGCTCGTTGAGCTGTCGCGCTATGGCGCTGAGTTTGGCCTGGCTGTGCACGGATAGGTCAGTGCCTCTTGGCAGGTATTGGCGCAGCAGCCTGTTGGTGTTTTCGTTCGAACCGCTCTGCCAGGGTGATCGCGGATCGCAGAAGTAGACCTCGACGTTGGTCGCCAGCGTCAGCCGCTGGTGGTCAGCAAGCTCCTTGCCGCGGTCCCATGTCAGCGATCGATAGAGTTCGCCCGGAAGTTTCTGTGCGTGCTTGATCAGCGCGCTAGACGACGCCTTCCGTATCCTTGTTGGCAACCTTGATCACGAAGCGCGACTGGCGTTCGACCAGCATCGCCACATAGCTGTTCTTGGACCCGCCGATGAGGTCGCCTTCCCAGTGGCCCGGAATGGCTCGATCCTCGACAGACGCGGGCCGTTCGCTGATCGGAACCGCATCCTTGATCTGCCCCAATCCGCTCTGCTTCATGCTGGCGTGTCGCGAGCGGCGGATGGTTCGCCGGGCCCTAAGGTGCTCAAGCAGTTCCTTCTTCAGCACCCCACGGGTCTGGATGAACAGGCTGCGGTAGATCGTCTCGTGCGACACCTGATTGTGCGCCTCTCCCGGATGGGTGCGCTTCAGCCAGCCGGCGATCTGCTCGGGTGACCACTTCCGTTGCAGCTTGGCCGATACTGTCCGGGCCAGGGATGGACAGCAAGCCAGCTTGCATGGCTTGGGCCGCAAGGCACGATCCCAGGCGGCCTGGTCGGAGCGAGCGCGGTATCGATCGGGCCACTAGGCGCTCTAGCAATCCGCCCAAATGCCGACAAACGTCGACTGCAAACAGACGTTTAATCCCCGTGGACGATCAAGCCTTCCCTCTGCGAGTAGCTGCCAGGGTTGACTCATATCAAGGTCAACAAAGAAGAACCGAGATAAACCGCTGTACGACGGGAGCTCTGAACATCCAGTGCGCGACGCGCGTGTCTGGAGCCTTCCGGTCCAACCAGAAACGGACTTCACCCTGTCCTCCCCCATCCTTGAGGCGCGCAACGTCAACCTGCTTTTCGACAGCGGGCGGAGCACGCTAACTGTCCTGCGGGACGTCTCCTTTGCGCTGCAGCCGAGCGAGATCGCTTCGGTAGTCGGCCCGTCGGGTAGTGGCAAGACTTCCCTACTGATGGTTCTTTCAGGCCTTGAGAGGGCAACAAGTGGCAGCGTCCTGGTGGACAACGCAGAAATCGGCACCCTCAGTGAGGACCGGCTGGCGATCGTCCGACGGACACACTTCGGCATTCTCTTCCAGAACTTTCACCTCATCCCGTCGATGACTGCTCTGGAGAACGTCGCCTTCACCTTGGAGATCGCGCATCCCTCGTGGTCCTACAGCGACATTCGCCGCGCCGCTATGGATGCCCTTGCAGAAGTTGGCTTGAGCGCTCGGGCAAGCCACCTGCCCAGCGCGCTTTCGGGCGGCGAACAGCAGCGCGTTGGTTTGGCCCGTGCCATCGTCGGCGATCCACGCATCCTGCTGGCAGACGAGCCTACCGGCAATCTCGACCAGACCACCGGCGCAACCGTCATCGAACTCATGTTCTCGCTCGCGCGTCGTCGCGGCACGGCGATAGTGCTGATCACGCATGACCTTGGTCTGGCGGCCCGCGCTGACCGCACACTCAGCATGAACCATGGATGTCTCCGTGAAGTTCATACCGACCACAGGGTGTCAGTTTGAGACGTTCGCTGTTCAGCCTGATCCGGGTGGCTCTGATCGACCTGCGAGGCGGCCTGCAGAGTTTCTGGATACTGATCGCTTGCATAGCCATTGGTGTTGCCACCGTTGCTATGGTCGGTGCAGTGGGCGCCTCGCTGCAGTCGGCGTTGGCGCGAGACGGGCGACTGCTTCTGGGCGGCGATATCGAATTTCGTCTCACCCATCGAGCCGCTGAACCGGCCGAACGCGTGTTGTTCTCTGGTCTTGGCAAGGTAAGTGAGGTCGTCGACTTCATCGGCAGAGCCCAATCTGAGGGCGTAGGCGTTCTTGCGATGGTCCGGGCCGTCGATAACGCCTACCCGCACAGCGGCACGGTCGAGACTGAAGGCGAGGGGACGCTGGAACAGCAACTTGCCTGGCAAGACGGTATCCGCGGGGTGCTGGTCGATCCGCGGCTGATCGACCGCCTTGGGACCTCTGTGGGCGCGCGCATCCGCCTTGGCAACGCCGAGTTCCAGATCCGCGGCATCCTGCACGGCGTTCCCGACCAGGTGAGCCAAGGAGTAGCCATCGGGTTTCCGCTCCTGATGTCGACCGAAGGACTGGCCGAAACGAACATCCTGCAGCCAGGCAGTCTGGCCCGCTACCGCTACAAGATCGACCTCACCGATGGGGGCAGTGCAGCAGATGCTGCCCGCTTGGTGGAACAGTCTTTCGGCCAGGCAGGGTGGCGCATCAGCCTGCCGGGCGATGCCACCGAGGAATTGTCTCGCTATTTTGCACTCCTGCGGAACTTCCTCACGGTTGTCGGACTGTCCGCGCTCCTGGTGGGCGGTGTCGGTGTCGCCCAGGCCGTTTCCGCCTATGTGACCGAACGGCAGCGATCCATCGCGACCATGAAGGCGCTGGGCGCGACGCGCAGTCGGGTCATACTGCATTTCCTGACCCAGATTTTGGTCCTCACGCTGGTTGGCATCGTGCTGGGCGTTGTCGTCGGCACCGCCTTCACCCTGCTGGTTTTGCCGCTGCTTGGCCCGATGGTGGGGATCCCGCTGACGCCTACTATCGACGGGCCCTCCATCCTGTCGTCCACGGCCTTTGGGCTCCTGACCGGGTTCCTCTTTGGCTACCTGCCGCTAAGTCGCGCCGAAGCCATGCGGCCGGCGCAGTTGTTCCGTTCGACGGAGTCGGCTGCCGGCGGACCAGGGAGCGTGAACCTCCTGCTGCAGCCGCGAACCCTCTTGCCAATGCTGGGTGCAGTCGCTGGGTTGTTTGTTGTCGCGGTTGCCGACACCGGGCGGATTGAAGTCGTCTTCTGGTATGCCGTTGGGGCCGCTATGGCCTTGCTGATGCTGCGTGTCGCCGCTCATCTGCTGCAAGGCGCGCTCAGGCTGCTTCCAGCCGCCCCCAACGCGGTCATCCGCAATGCGATCAAGGCCATCTATCGCCCCGGATCTGCAGCGCCGGCAGTCATCTTGTCCTTGGGGCTGAGTATTGCGCTGCTGCTGCTGATTGCCCTGGTCGAAAGCAATCTGCGCCACCAACTTGACCCCGAGGTACGCGTCGACGCCCCGGACTTCCTCTACATGGATCTGTTTGCGGATGAAGTGGCAGCATTCAAGGCGCTGGCCGCAGTCGATGATCGTATCGCGGACTTCACTCCGGTCCCGTTGGTTCGTGCCAGCTCGTTCACTATCAACGGCGAGGTACCACCGGAACTCCAGGAGCCGCCCAAGGACCTGACACTTTATTTCGGCGATGAACAGCCGCTGACCTACTCGACCGACCTGCCATACGGTTCCCGAGTGATGAGTGGTAAGTGGTGGTCCGCTGACTATTCCGGGCCCCCGCTCGTGTCCGTGACGGAGGACCTGCGTGCGTTGCTCGATCTGAAGCTCGACGACCAGATCACCTTTCTGATCTTTGGTCAGCCGATCTCTGCACGGATCGCGAGTTTCCGAGCCTACGAGTGGCAGCGAGGCGGCATCAACTTCCCCTATGTCCTTTCGCCAGGTGCGCTTGATGAGTATCCGATATCCTATTTCGGTCTGATCACTGCCCGGGACGGAACGGTCGGTGAACTCCAGGCAGCACTCATCGCCGCATACCCGGAGCTGGTGTTCGTACCGATTGAGGAGGCTATCGATGCGGTACGCGACCTGATGGACACAGTTGCTTCTGCAATCTCGACCGTAGGAGGAGTTGCGCTCGCAAGTGGCGTTCTAGTGATCGCTGGCGCGCTGGCCGCCGGGCGACGGCAGCGCGAGGCGGACTCGACCGTTGCCAAGGTGCTCGGTGCGACGCGGCTCGACCTTATCGCCTCTCTGACGATTGAGTATGGCCTGGTGGGCGGTCTGGCCGCGACGCTCGCGGTGCCGCTCGGCGTCACCGGGGCTTGGGCCTTCATCAGTCTCGTACTCGAATCCACCTTCGTGCTTGACCCGCTGCTGCTCTTCCTTGTGGTCCCGCTCGCCCTACTGCTGACGGTTGGAATGGGCGCCGCGCTCACCTGGGGCGCGCTCTCGGGTCGCCCTGCGTCCTTTCTTCGAAATGGGTAGGGGCAAGCCTTCGCAATCGAGACGATACCTTCCGGCCGGTTGATCCACGTCAAAGTGTTCGCCAGCAACACTGATGACTAGGTTGGACAGCCGAGCCCGGCATGCCTCCTCCTGAACTGGAAAACCTATGTCAGACGTGCGCGAGCAGATGCAGCCGGGTCGCCGGGCCGCGGCTTCGATCCGACCGATGGCTTCACCGACTTGCAATGGTATTTTTACCATCAGCGGGCAGTTGCCCATTTCGGTGCCTTCTCCACAAAGCAATATGATCGATCGCAGCTGCTGGAGCTTGCCCGTTCGCTGGTGGCTGCCGCTCCGCAGCTGCTGGAGGGCTACCGACAGGCGGGCGCTGAAACCGCCGACGCAGTCTTGCAGCAGATTGCCTCGCTCGAGATCGTTCACACCTTCGACGGATTCCCCGACTGCTGGATCGGTGACGTCGACCGCGTGACCGATGATGCCGATCTGCCGATGTTCCGCATTCGCGTTGCCCAGCTCAAAGACGGGCCAGATGCCCAAGGGCGGCGCAGCTTCGTTCTGGTCGAAGTCGCACATGCCCTTACAGAGGGAAATGACTCCGCTCACCTGAGCCGCTCGCGTGGCATCCGCCACGAGCCTGGCACCCTGAGGGCTCAGCCCGTCCCATTTGGTGCACTGGTGCGCGGGCGGGGCCTAGGCTACATCAACGCTCTGCTGCACTTGGCGATCTCGCGGTTGTGGACGCCGCACCCGGGGCTGCTAAGCAGCATCAGCCGCGTCTACCCCCGGCAGCAGTTGCAACTGGCGGCGCGCGACACCGGCGTCAGCCAGCGGGCACTATTCCTGACGCTTGTCTCGCATGTGCTTACCGCGGCCGGCACGCCCGGTGGCAGGCGGACTTCAGTCACCTATACGACGATGGCAAAGGGAGGCGGTGAGCATCGCGACCAGTTCATGCGCATGCGACTGCGTTTTGCTGATTTCGAGAACCGGCCGGACCTGGCCGGCTTTGCCCGCGCTGTCGACGAACGGCTGAAGGTACCAGAGAAGGGCTTCGAAGCTGAGCAGAAGGCGGCCTCGCTGTGGCTTCATCGTCGGCTTGCGCGGCTCATGCCGTTTCTTTACTCGCCGAAATTCTTCGCCTTCTGGTCGTACGATGTGGTGTTCTCGCTGCTGACTCCGCATCAGCTGTTCGGCCCCCTCACGGCAGGCATGATCGAGCCGATCTACTGCGGCGCATCGATACCAGGCGTAAATGCCTGCATCGTCGTACCAGGGCGAGACTGGGTAAGCTTCAACTTTGCCATTGAGGCCGAGAAGCTGACGCAGATCAAAAGTCTCGACGCTGCGCTGAACGAACTCGCAACCCAGATTCCCGAAAAAGCCACCGGCGATGGGATATAACCAGAACTGTGACAGCCAAGAATCGTGCACGCAAGAATCGTGCATGCTGAGATTCGGCAATTCGACTCTCCGAGACTGTTACGTTGTCGTCAGCCGTTCTGACCGGAAGATCCGGCGGCTCCGTGCCGGTGACATTGTGTCAAGTATTGTCTCGAGGTTTGCCCCAAGCGGACGCGGGCAGTTGCTTCTGGCGCCAAGTCGTGGGGCAGGGGAGCTCTTGGCCCAAAGCGGACCTACGGCCAGTCTTGCGGCGCGACACGGCGCCCGGGCAAGGTCTGTTCCGCAAGAAAGGCTTGTCCAATCTCGCTCTTGCGGGCGGCGTGGCCGAAAGGCTCAGGCACTCTTAGGTAATCAGTCTCCGCACGAGAATTCGCTTCAGCTGAGGCTATCATCCCCCTTTCGCGCTCGTGCTCTGCGTCTGGTCTGCACTGGGGTTTCCCCGAACGCAGCAGTGTACTGACGTGTGAGGCGTGACTGGCTGGTGAAGCCCCACCTGGTCGCAATCAGGCGCCAATCTTCGTCGCCAGGGCTTGCAAGGGCCGCACGCAATCCCTCGAGACGGATTTTCTGCAGTCTTGCCAGCGGCGAGGCATCGGAGTGGTGCTTGAAGGCATGCTGGAGAGCACGAATGGATATGCCGAGATGTTCCGCCACCTCTGACACACCTATGGGCGCGTGGCAGTTTCCACGCATGAAGTCCTCAGCGTCACGCACGTGCCGCAGCCCCCCGGCTGAGCTACCCTGCGATGCTATAAGTCCTCTGTCGACGAACCCGCGCCAGATAATCTCCAGGAATGCGTCCCGACATCGACGCAGCTTGATCGGTGAGAGCTGCAGAAGGTCGCGGTCGCGCAAAGTTCCGAGACGAGCGGAGCGAAGCCCGATAGCGCCATACTCGTGGTCTCGCCAGACCTGAACTTTACCGGCAGTCGCCGACAGTCGACCCTTCCCCGTCCATCCATTGCCGCGAAATGTGCGTTAACTGCCTTCATCGGCGCTGTGAGGAAGTATTGACGGTGACCCCCGGAAAACTCGGTCCTTTCGATGTACTGCGTGTCGCCCATTACGACCTCTCCGGGATCTGCGCGGTGCAGTCCCGCCTGTGAGAAGTAGGTCACGCTTCCCTCGACCGGGATCGCGCAAACCAGAACATTGCTGGCGCCAGTGGTGACCAGGCTCAGTCCACTATCAGTGCGGGCCTCTCCCAATGCAAAATCCTGCCAGCCGACAAAGTCGCCGGAGTAGTCGATACCCTTTGATCCTGTCGGAGTCTCGACAGTGCAGCGCGCGACGAGCCGACAGATGGCCTCCTCGACTACCCTGGGACTGTCCGACTTGATCTGCAGTCGCCCAAGCAAAGGCTTCATTCCAGGTCCATTGGTGATCAGATGGCCAACCGGCCTTCCCAGCTCGACATTTCCGACGTGTACACACTGTCGACAAGTCTGATGATATATCATCAAAGCCATGGACAGCTAAAACTTTAGTAAAGTCCACGGCTGGCTGTTGGGTGTTGCCGTGCGGGGCTGTTTTCGTGCGCGGAAGTACGTTACCCAGTGCCTCCATGCAGGAGCATGTGATGATGCGACGCAGGACAACGATGGCTGAAGTGGCCGACATGGCCGGCGTGTCGCAGGCCACCGTGTCACTTGTCCTCACCAGCGCGCCCAACACGAGAATATCCGAAACAACACGCACCCGCGTCATCGAGGCGGCGCAAGCACTCGGCTACAAGCGGCGAGGCCGGCATTCCTCCGAAAGCTCGATTCCCCGCGTAATCGGGCTGCTGATGAACGACGTTGAGTCAGCGCCCTTTGCCGGCGAGTTTGTTGCTGGAGCGCGCGATGAGGCCGCCGAGCATGGCGCGATCGTCGTGACGATATGCACCGGTGAGAACCAGGCGCAGGAAGTCGAAGCGATCAAGCTTCTAAAGGCGCTTTCAGCTGAGGGTGTCATTTATGCGACCCTCCACTTTCAGCAGGTAACTTTGCCGCCGGGACTGGATGATATGCCGCTGGTTCTGTTGAACTGCGTTGAGCCGCGGCGGGCCACCTGAGTGTCGTCAAAGGAGATTACGAGGGCGCTTTCGCCGCCACCAAGACCTTGATCGACGCTGGCCATCGGCGGATCGCCCATATGACAGGGGATCCCGCTCATTTCAGCTCCCGGGAGCGAGAACGGGGCTTCAGAGCTGCAATGGCCGATGCCGGTATTGCGATCGACGAAAGCCTGGTGGTGATCGGAGGGCGCCCGCTGAGGACCGCCCTTGTGGATGCCTCTGACAACCGATTCCCAAGCGACAAGCCAATGGCAAACGCGATGGGTTGGACCATACCGGCGGCCCGAGAAATCGCCGAAGCCCTCTTGTCCCGACCGGACCGGCCTACTGCGATATTCTGCTTTTTCGATCGCATGGCCAGCGCCTGTTACGACGTTGCCACGAAGTTGGGCCTCTCGATCCCCGGAGATCTATCGCTGGTCGGCTTCGATGACGAGTTCTTCGCCGCCGCCCTCCAGCCGCCCCTCACGACCGTGGAGTTACCGCACTATGAGATGGCGGTTCGGGCTGTCGACTTTCTGGTTGAGGCAGAGGGCAAAGGAACCAGGAGCGCCTCCACGGTTGTGCAAGGGCAACTGGTTCAACGACTATCTGTCGCGGCTCCGAAAGGCTGCGACCGTTCGCCTTCACTCCCTTGACCCGCGCCGCTCGAGCCGTGCGTGGTCGGTTGCGCAGCTCGACTAAAGGCAACAGATCCGAACCCCCTGCAAAAGCAGGTCGCGACCCTTCAGCACGTTGTCCACGCAAGTCCGATCCAAGACAAAACGCGCAAGAAAACGACGTAACGCGCATCTCGGCCGCAAGTGAGTATCCATTTGTTTACCCTGATCTAATCCAGCGCACCAACACTCGGTCCATCGCCAAAGAATTGGCGGCCTAAGGAGCGGTGTCGCGAAATGAACTGGTTCAATCGGATGAAAATTGGCAGCAAGGTCGCCCTCGCGTCAGGTCTGGGCATCTTGCTGGTGCTCTGCCTGGTGGGCGGCACGTTCTTCATGCTCAGGTCGGTTCAGGATGGCGTGGAGCGCTCACAGAACCAGGCAACAATTGCCCGCCTGATCACCGGCGGCAAGGAATCCCTACAGACGCTGCGGATCACGACGCGCGATCTCCGACTGGCGACCACGGTTGAGAAGGTCGCCGAAGCAGCCAAAGCCGCGGATGCGGAGATCGGGCACTTTACCGACCTCGTCAATGAGGCCGTCTCCCTGATGGTCAGCCAGGTGAATATCGATCGCGCGGCCAAGCTGCTCAGCGAAGCGACTGCCTATCACGGCAAGATCGTCGAACTTACCGAGCTTGTCGAAAGCGAGATCAAGGCGAATGTCGGCGTCGGTGTGATTACCCCGCAGCGCCAGGCGCTGGTCGACGCTATGGCGGAGATCGCAAGTGAGGCTACGGCCACGGGCGAGGAAGCGATCAAGGTCGCAACGGCTCGGGCCACCGAGGAAGGTTTGGCCACTGAAGCCTTGATCAATCAGGTTCTGCTGATGAGCCTGGTCGTTGGCGCCCTGGTGCTGGCTGTCCTCGGGTTCTCGCTGGCCTTCATCATCCGCTCGGTGGCCAAACCGATCCGCACCATCACCGGCAGCATGACGACGCTGGCCGACGGCAAACTGGACGAGACGATCCCCTATACCGAGCGCGCCGACGAGATCGGCGAGATGGCTGCAGCGGTCAAGGTGTTCCAGGTCAACGCCATCAAGGTGCGTGAGCTCAACGACGCCGAGGCGCTCCGTACGGGCCAGACCCGGGAGCGTGCCGCGGCCATGTCGACGCTGATGGATGGCCTGGCGCAAGCGGTCAACGCCGCCGTCGACGGCGACTTCACCCAGCGCATTGCGCTCTCGGTGCCGGACGAAGATCTCAAGGCCGTCGCCAAGAACGTCAACGACCTGCTCGCAACGGTCGATGCCGGCGTCAGCGAAACCGGCCAGGTGCTGGCCGCACTGGCCCAGACCGACCTGACCCTGCGCATGCAGGGCGAGTATCGCGGCGCCTTCGCCAAGCTCAAGGCCGACACCAATGCGGTGGTCGACAATCTCAGCACCGTCGTCGGCCAGTTGCGCCGCACCTCGGGCGGCCTGAAGTCGGCAACGGGCGAAATCCTCGCCGGTGCCAATGATCTGGCCGAACGCACCACCAAGCAGGCCGCCGCCATCGAAGAGACATCGGCGGCCATGGAACAGCTGAGCACCACGGTGGTCGAGAACGCCAAGCGGGCCGAACAGGCGTCCAGCAAGGCCCAGAGCGTTTCCGAAACGGCAGCGGCAACGGGCGAGGTGATGACCCGGTCGAACGAAGCGATGGAACGTATCAGTTCGTCGTCGTCCAAGATCTCCAACATCATTGGCCTCATCGACGACATCGCCTTCCAAACCAACCTGCTCGCACTCAATGCCTCGGTGGAAGCAGCGCGCGCTGGCGATGCCGGCAAGGGCTTTGCCGTGGTGGCCGTCGAAGTGCGTCGTCTCGCCCAGTCGGCCGCCAGCGCCTCCAGCGAGGTCAAGGCACTGATCGAGCAGTCGGCCGGTGAGGTCAGCTCGGGCAGCCGTCTGGTCGCTGAAGCCACGCAGAAGCTCACCGACATGCTCGGCAGCGTCAAGGAAAGCGCCGACCTGATTATGGCGATCTCCAGCGCCAGCCGCGAGCAGTCCAGTGCCATCACCGAAGTCTCCTCCGCGATCCGGCAGATGGACGAGATGACCCAGCACAATGCCGCGCTGGTGGAAGAAACCAACGCCGCCATCGAGCAGACCGAAGCGCAGGCCTCCGAACTGGATATGATTGTCGACCAGTTCGTGGTCGCCGCCGCCCAGGCGCGCGCAAATCCCGCTGCACCGGCTCCCGCTGCCGAAGCGCCCGCTCCGCTCAAGGGCATCCGGGCCATCCAGCAGAAGGTCAAGGCCGCCGCGAGTTCCTACCTCTCGAAGGGCAACTCTGCCCTCAAGGAAGATTGGAAGCAGTTCTGATGGGGGCCGCAGCACTTTCCTTCCAGGACGACGATCCGCCGTCCTTGCTGGGTGACGACTCCCGGCGGGTTGCCGAAGTCAGGCAGCCGGACCAGTTCGTCACCTTCACGTGCGGCGCGCGCGCTTTCGGCATCGACATCATGTCGGTGCGCGAGATCCGCAGCTGGACTCCGGTGACCGAACTGCCCAACCAGCCATATGGAGCCCGGGGCGTTCTCGATATCCGTGGCAACATCGTGCAGGTCTATGACTTGGCCGCGATGATCGGCGCCGACAGTTCCGATGGTGAAGCCGGTCAGGTGGTCCTGGTGGTGTCGTTGCGCTCACATGACGTCGGTCTGCGCGTCGATACCGTCTCGGACATCATCTTCGCCCAGGGGGACGACATGCGTCCGGCCCCCAAAGGCAGCAAGGGTGATGGTCTGGTGCTGGGGCTGGTCAAGAATGAGGACCGCCTCATCGCCATCCTCGACCTCAAAGCGCTCTTCCCGGATGCCCACGTCGACTGACGCGGTCGAAAGACAGGGTCGCCGACTATGTCCCGCCGTAGCCACGAATAGGCATGGACCCGACCAAATGACATTCCCAAGCGAACATATGCAGCGCCTTATGGCGCTGCTCGAAGAGAAGGCCCGAGCCGGCACCTGGCACTGGCGTATCGGTTCGTCCGCGCTCTCGTGGTCGGCAGGCCTCTACAAGATACTCGGAGTCGACCCGACCATAACGCCCAGCTTCGACCTCTACACCAGCCTCGTCCATCCAGACGATCGACTGGACTTCGGCAACCCGGCCCGTATCGTCGAAGACGGTGCATTTGCTCACCGCCAGTTCCGGATCTTGCGACCGAACGGGGTACAGCGGATCATCCGCAGCTTCGGTCAAGTGCTGCATACGCCCGCGCGCCCCCAGAGCAGATTTTCGGCGTCGCCTTGGACATCACCGATAGCTGGCGCGAAACAGTCGCGCTGCGTCGGCAATTCGGACTGCTCGATGCACTGGATAATCTGACGGACATTGATGTCTGGCAGACCGGTGCGCGCGGAAGCTTGACCGATGCGGTGGAGTGGCCGGGCACGCGCAGACCGCAGAAGTATAGCTCAGCGGAGCTAGCCGGGGTCGGCGAGGTGCACCCGGACGATCAGGCGATTGTCTCCGAGTGCTGGCGCCAGGCGATTGCCGACCAACGACACTATTCCGCCTCCTACCGGGTTCGCTCCGAGGGCTCGTACGTCAAAGTGGTTTCGCATGGGACAGCGATCCGTGGGCCAACAGGCCTGATTGAAGGCTGGGTCGGAGTAACGGCGCCGGCGGCTCCTCTTCCCAGCAATGACCTGGAAACAGGGGAGCCACTGACGCCATCCCTGATCCGGGCGTCGCGAGGCATGCTCGACTGGAGGCTTAGCGATCTGGCGAGAGAGTCCCGGCTTTCAATGTCTACCGTGCGACGGGCCGAACAGGAAACCAGCCGGCACAAGATGGCGGAAAGCTTGGTGCTGATCCGGGCGTGCTTCGAACGGCAGGGTCTCAAGTTCCTTCGCTTGGGCACGGATCTTGGTGTGCTTCACACGTCGACCAAAAGCTATCCCGTCAGTCCTTGATGTCGGTTTGGCATGGTTCAATCAAACGCGAGATTACACACAACCATGCAGACGTATTCTCAGGCGATAGGTCCACAGCGGCAGGACACGAGTGCCACGCAGTGCGACAGCATGGTGCCCGCGCAGAAGGTCGTGGTGATCCACGATGCTGAGTATGGGCCGCATGGCGCGGCGCTCGCTACCTCTCTGGGCCTCGAGGCCATTGCCTTATCGCAACCACTGCAGCCGGGGACGCTGAACAACAGCGATCTCGTCGTTGATGCGAACCTGCGCAACCTCAAGACAGTCGACGATTTGCGACGCCTTCTCGCACAATCGCCACGAGCGCGGTTGCGCGTCTTCCTGGTGCAAGACGGGCGGCGCAATCGGGCGGCACGTGTGCAGGCAGAAGCGCTGGGTGCAACCATGGTCATGGATCGTGCCAAGGCCGCCAGGGAACTGCTCCAACACGACATCGTGCCGCGCCTTCGGCCGAGCCTTGGCACCGCTGGAGCAAAGCAGAGCGCGCAAGGCCGTACCGTGGCGCGTGCGGGGGAGGAACTCGCCAAGCTGTTCGAAGGCGTGCTTGGCAACCAACCCATAGACATGGCTGCTCTGGGCGCAGCGAGTGAAGAAATCCTGTCAGGGATCGGCGAATCGAGCGCCGCCTCGTGGCTCGCAACGGTTCGGGACCATCACGAGGGCACGTTTCAGCACTGCCTCCTGGTTGCCATGACCGCCGCCCGCTATGCCGACCATATCGGCTTGGGTAAGGCGCTGGCGACTGCACTGCTCAACGCCGCCCTGCTGCACGACATCGGCAAGGCGCTGATCCCCCTGTCGATCCTGGACAAGCCGGCGCGGCTGACTGATGCGGAGATGCAGATCGTCCGGCGTCATCCTGGCGATGCCCACGACTATCTTTCGCAGCAGGCTATCCATGCCTCGGTACTCGATGCCATTCGACATCATCATGAGATGCTTGATGGCTCGGGCTATCCCGACGGTCTGACAGGCAATCAGGTCAAGCGGCTGACGCGGGTGCTCACGGTCTGCGACGTCTTTGCGGCACTCAGTGAACGGCGCCCGTACAAGGAAACGCACACACCGGCCCAGGCGTTGGCGGCGCTGTGGGAAATGGCGCGGTACGGGAAGGTGGACGGAGCAGTCGTGGCCCACCTCGCCGAAGCCTTCGAGGTCCACGTCGGTGCCACGGTTGACGACGGGCCCGTTTATCGGCGCAGCTGAGGAGCGTGCGTTTTGCAGCGTACGGCACTGGTCTCGGCAGTCTTGAGCAATGACCGCTTATGGTGTGCGGAGCGGTCACTGAAAGCTGGGGGCCCTAGCTTCCAGTGCGAGCCGCGGCTTGGCGATGGTCGTCGGTAGCAGATGGGCGGCTGGCGACCCCCCTCAGCCCCGGGCCGGCTGTCGTCGATCGATCTCACCCAGCTGCAAATGCTGGCCTGCGCCAGCTAGCATGCTGCTAGATCGAGAGATCCAACACCTTGCCCTCGAACAGACGGTCTCGTGATCCTTCGAGGTGGACACGCATGGCTTCACGCGCATCGTCGGAACGACCTTCGGCAACGGCGCGATAGATCTTCTCGTGCTCGCCATACACGCGCTCAAGCTGCAGGCGCGGCCCCATCAGCGACAGGCCATGCAGGTGCATGCCCACAGCGATATGGGGTTTGAGCGCATCCATTGAGGCTGTGTAATAGTGATTATTGGCTGCCTCGGTCACCGCGCGGTGGAACATGAAATCGGCGTCGGTGCGGTGCAACTGATGGCTGGTGGCGTCGCGAAGTTCAGCTAAGGCATCGGCAATCTTCTTGATCGCCGCGTCATCGCGACGCTGCGCCGCGAAATAGGCCGCGTAGGGTTCGATCGTCAGCCGGAACTCGTAACACCGCTGGATGTCGGCAATGGTCTTGACTGGCGAATAGGCCAGTTGCGCCTGAGGCGAAACGGCTGCCTGTACGAACGTGCCGGCACCCTGGCGCGAATAGACGATACCCTGTTCGCGCAACCGCCCGAGCGCATCGCGTACGATAGGCCGCGACACGCCCAACATGCTTGCCAGCTCGTGTTCGCCCGGCAACCTGGTATCGGGAGCGAAGTTGCCGTCCTGAATACGCTGCCGCAACTCCAGGAACACGCGATCGACAAGCTTGCTGGCTCGCGGCTTGAGCGGTGCGTCCTCGCTGGCGGGTGCGGTGTTCTGGGTCATGGCTCTACGAGACTAGCAGATCGGCAAGCGCAGTCGCGCCGCCGAATCCACCCGATTTGACGATACAGCGGATGCTGGGGTGATTTTCGCGCTCGATCAAGAACCAAGGCAGTCCGGCCGCCGCTTCTCCCTGCGGAAACACCAGCGCCACACCCAGGGCATCGAGCACCGCCAGCGCCGTATCGCCCCCACTCAGTACCACAGTGTGGGGCGCCAGCCGTTCGATCGCGTGCGCCACGCCCTCTGCAAAGCGTGCCGAAAGTGCTGCATCGGGACCCGCAAAGGGTCCGGCGCTTACAAGTGCCGCAGGCAAGTGAGTGGCAAGCTCGCTCAAATGCCCGAGCGGCGCATCGTACCGCGGTACACGGGCGCCGAGGCCTTCCACCTGCATTGCCGTGATCGGGTCATGCGATCCGATGGCAAACAGCGTCTTCGGCTCTGGCGCAAAGCGCTCCTGCCGGATGGGTCCAAAGGTCTTGGCCAGCGCCGTGCCGAGCCCCCGAGCGCCTACAGCGAGCGTTTGCTGCCAGTCTGTCGTCGCCGCCAGCCTATCGAGTTCGCTCTGATGCGAAGCGTCGACGATGAGCGTTGTCTGCGGGAACAGGGGCGCGATCGGCACCGGTTGATCGACGCCATGCCCTTTGACCTTGCCATCCACGGTCAGTCGCCCCTGGTCCGGCACGGCCGGTGCGACGACCATCGTACTGCGTCCAAAGAACTTCGCCGTCGCGAGCGTCTCGACTTGCACGTTGCCCTTGAGGCGAGAGTCGATCTTCTTGAAGACGATGCCGGGGCCGGCCTCCGCCAGCTGCGCGGCGATGCGCGTCACCACGGTGGCGGCGAGTATCGGGCTTTCTGCCCGAGTCACCGAGTTGACGACGACCACGTCGGGTGCCAGCGCCAGCGCTGCCGCGATCCCATCGGGCCGGGTTGCCACCACGACGCTCAGGCCTGCCAATGTGAACGGCGTGGAGCTATCGAGTGCTCCGGTCAGGTCGTCCGCAATGACTGCGACCTTCAGCGTCATGCCGGTACGGCGTGGCAGGCGACGAAATGCCCAGTCTCACGCTCCCGCCACTCCGGCACCACCGAGCGGCACTGCTCCATGGCAATCGGGCACCGCGTGTGGAAGCGGCACCCTGCCGGCGGGGCCAGCGGGCTGGGCACGTCACCTGCAGAATCTGACGCTGCCGGCTGCGCTCGGCGACCGGATCGGCCTCTGGCACCGCCGACATCAGCGCCTTCGTGTAAGGATGCAGCGGCGCCCCGAATACCTGGTCGCGGGTTCCCAGTTCCGCCAGTCGCCCCAGATACATCACACCCACTCGGTCCGAGATGTGGCGAACCACCGCAAGGTCGTGGGCGATAAAGAGATAGGTGAGGCCGTACTTGGCTTGCAGGTCGAGCAGCAGGTTGATGATCTGCGCCTGAATCGACACGTCAAGCGCCGAAATCGCCTCGTCACAGACGATGAATTTCGGCTCGCAGGCCAGCGCCCGGGCAATCGCCACGCGCT